>JAZNOQ010000057.1:0-3930 GCA_045589215.1 Eubacteriales bacterium | reverse complement strand
GTGGAAGCGGCTCGGATCTGCCTCTGCGGGGGCGTAGCCCTTTCCCTTCACGGTCTTTACGTGAACGACGACGCTCTCCCCGAGCTTCTTCGCCTCTTCAAGCGCGCCCTCTACGCGCCGCGGATCGTTTCCGTCGATCGGACCGACGTAATAAATACCGAGATTTTCAAAATAATTGCTCCCGTAGAGCGCGTTTTTGAGAAATTGCTTCGTACTACGAAGTGCGGTAAAGAGTGCTTTTCCGACAAGCGGAATGCGGTTCAGAAGCTTTGCCGTCCTGCGCTTGGTGGTAAAATACCCCGGGGACGTGCGGAGCTTTGAAAGACTGCGCGCGAAGCGTCCGATATTTTTCGAGATCGACATCTCGTTTTCGTTTAGCACGATGACAAGGCGCAGATCCTTTTTGCAGTTGTTGAGTGCCTCGTGGATCATACCGCCCGTGTACGAGCCGTCACCGACGACCGCGACGGTGTAGCTGTCCCTTCCCGCCATTCGGTCAGCCTCGGCAAAGCCGAGTGCCGCAGAGAGAGAGGTCGAGCTGTGTCCCGCGCCGAAGGGATCGTATTCCGACTCGTCCCTTTTCGCAAAGCCCGAAAGTCCGCCGGGGGTGCGAAGGGTCGGGAAGCGGTCCCTGCGTCCCGTCAGAAGCTTGTGGACGTAGCACTGATGGCTTACGTCCCAGATGATGTGATCGTTCGGCTCATCAAACACGCGGTGCAAAGCGACCGAAAGCTCGACGACACCGAGGTTCGACGCGAGGTGACCGCCCGTCTCGGATACCGACTCAACGAGAAAGCCGCGGATCTCCTCGCAAAGCTTCGGGATCTCCTCTGCGGGGATCTCCTTGAGGTCGCGCGGGGAGTTCACCCTGTCAAGCGTGGGATATTTACTTACTTCAGTATGTTCCGCATCCTGCATATCGGCGCCTCCCTTCTCGGATCCTTCAGCCAAGGACGTCACTTTTTTTATTATACCCGAAAAGCGTGCCTCTGTCAAGGTGGATTTATGATCCTCTGAAAGAATTCGAAAGAAAACAAGACGAACGGCTTTTATTTGCCGTCCGTCTGTGATTTTATTTCCACGAGTACGTATTTCGGATTTCTGATCAAAATCCCTTCCGAGGTAACGACCAACTCGACCTCATTCTTCAAATCAAAAAGCTTCCGCATCTCCTTCGGAATACAAATCCTTCCCAAAGAGTCGACTTCCTTTTTTACCCCTACCGTCTGCATCCTTTATTCTCCACTCACTGTATTTTAAGAAAATTACGCACTTGTCCTGTAATAGGACAAGAATTTTACGAACATAGTATATCATAAAATGTGTCTTATGTCAAGACAATTTTGTGAGTGGAGATAAAAGTATGGCTCGTATCATTGACAGCGAAAAGAAAAATCTGATCGGCGCAAGCCTCAAAAGATTGCGAACGGAACGCAAAATGAGCCAGCAGGAGCTTTCGAACAAGCTTGAGCTTCTCGGCGTTTATATCTGCCGCGGCTCGATCTCCCGCATCGAGGATTGCTCCCGCACCGTAACCGATATCGAGCTTTTTGCGCTCGCAGAGGTGCTTGGTGTCGATGTAGATGCCTTGTATCAAAAGTAAATTTATCAAAAAATCGCACCCGCTTACGCTTTGGGTGCGATTTTATTTTGCTGTTTATACGTTCCTCGGGCGGTCGAGCTTCAGCTCCCCGAGATGCTCGTCGTAGCTGACGCGTGTCATACGCCACTTTCCGTCATCATATTCAAGCTCCGACACCGACGCGTTCGTCACCCACTTGACGTTTTTCATCTCGTCAAGGCTTCCCGTCTCCGCAAAGGTCTGCATCACGCGGATCGGCGTCGCGTGGGTCGTCACGAGGACGGTCTTGCCGTCATTCTCGCGGGCGATCTCAAGGAGTGCATTCCTGACGCGCACGAGAAGCTCCTCGGTCGATTCGCCCCCCGTACAGCGGGCGTGACCGATATCCTGCCTCCAGACCGAAAAGTCCTCGGGAAATCTTTCGGCAATATCGACAAACTTCACCCCGCTCCACTCCCCTTCAAAGATCTCGCGGAGATCCTCCCTCGGGACGATCCCGATGCCGAGCAGCTCGGACGCGGGCTTTCCCGTGTCATACGCTCTCATGAGGTCGCTCGAATAGATCGCATCGATTCGGTAATGCTCCGTAACGTATTTTGCGGTCGCGCGCGCCTGCGCGTGTCCGTAATCGGTGAGCGGTGCGTTATAATGCCCTGCAAACGCCTCCTCGAGGTTTGCCTGACTTTGACCGTGGCGTACGAGAATGAATTTTGTCATATGCGTTCCTCCGTAACGATATAGAAACGTATCGCTGTAAAAAAGACGGGCCGACCACGGGTATGTGAGTCAGCCCTCCCTTTCGTTTTGTATGGATCATCAAGGATTCGAACCTTGGACCGACCGGTTATGAGCCGGTTGCTCTTACCGCTGCGCTAATGATCCGTATTTGGTTTGACCTAAATATTATATATCAAATAAAAG
Organism: Eubacteriales bacterium; assembly: GCA_045589215.1. Classification (GTDB taxonomy): domain Bacteria; phylum Bacillota; class Clostridia; order Oscillospirales; family CAG-272; genus JAZNOQ01. Next base: position 1,427 of record JAZNOQ010000057.1, on the reverse strand, counting down.
CAAAAGTCAAGAGCTTTTCGCGAAATATTCAAAACTCATCAGCAAAAGAAAGACCGCCCAACGGCGTGCACAGTTAACGACAAATTGAAACTCAATTTACGCCGTTCCGAAATATTCCTCGCGGTCTAAACAACCGCGTTCCGCTTGCGGAAACAGAATATTTCCAAAAGAAGACCGCCCATGTGGGCGGTCTTCTTTTATCTCTTATCAGTTCTCTACGTAAGGAAGCAGAGCAACCTGACGAGCGCGCTTGATCGCGATGGTCAGCTCTCTCTGATGCTTTGCGCAGGTACCCGAAATTCTGCGGGGCAGAATCTTGCCGCGTTCGCTGATGAACTTGCGAAGGCGAGCGGAGTCCTTGTAATCAATGTAAGGGGTCTTTTCGGTGCAGAAAACGCAGACCTTTCTTCTCTTGCGGTTGATCATCGGACGTGCGGGACGAGCGGTATTCTCGGTTCTATCCATTGTATGAATCCTCCTGTTCAAATTTGTATTCGGTGCATCGCTGTTTCGTTTTGCTTGCACCCCCGTGCTCCCACGGCTGCCGCGGAATTACACGGTTCCTTCCGTCGCTTTCCTGCGATCAGAAAGGAAGATCGTCATCGCCCTTGATATCATCAAACTGCGGTGCCGCATTGCCTGCGGGTGCAGATGAGTAGGACGGTGTGTAGGAGTCGGGCGTGTACTGTCCCTGACCCTGACCGTATGCAGGGTTGTCCGAGCGAGAATCCACGAACTGTACCTCATCGGCAACGATGTCGGTGAATACTCTGCGCTGACCCTGCTGATCGGTGTACGAACGGTTCTGGATCGAACCGACGACGCAGATCGCGGAGCCCTTCTTAAAATAGCGGGAAACGAATTCAGCGGTGGAACGCCACGCGGTGATGTTGAAGAAGTCTGCCTCCTGCTGTTGCGCGTCCTTGCCCGTATAGCGGCGATTGACTGCGATCTTGAAGGAAACGACATTCACACCCGACGTGGTCTGCTTGAGCTCAGGGTCGGCAGTCAGACGACCGCCGAGAATGACCTTGTTAAAGTTGAAATTCGACATATTACGCCTCTCCTTTTGCTGAAAAATTATTCAGCCTCGGCTTCGGTCGAAGCTTCAGCGACTGCTTCTGCAGCGGGCTCTTCGACAACTGCTGCCTTCTTGACAGGCTCGAACTCGAGCTTCAGAACGAAGGAACGAAGAATGTTCTCGTCGATGTTGAAGTTACGCTCCAGCTCTGCGCAGAAGGAACCGTCGCACTTAAAGGTGACGACAACGTAGTAGCCCTCGGTCAGATCGTTGATCGCGTATGCAAGACGGCGCTTGCCCCACTTGTCAACATCAACGGTCTCTGCGTTGGCAGCTACGAGAGAAAGGAACTTCTCAACGGTAGACTCAACAACGGTCTCACCCTTCGAAGTGTCCACGATGAACG
>JAZNOQ010000056.1:0-20246 GCA_045589215.1 Eubacteriales bacterium | reverse complement strand
CCGCTTGGCCTCCGACTTCGATGGCGTCGACCGCGCGTGCGATTGCAGGAGCGGCATCCTCAACGGCTCTGACCGCCTCGTAATTGGCTGTGATCACAAGCCGTGCCATTTCCTCCGTACTCATTTTGTCCATATGCGTGCTGAGAGGATTTCTCATCTCTGTTTTCGGTATTGTTTTCATATTCTGCTCCTATAGGTTTCCATGAATTTTTCGTAAAATGTCTTTGGAATATCTGCTTCAAATCCACGCATTGCCTGCCGACATGCGCCGTAAACAGGCGGAAGTCCGCTTGAGACAAGCTCGATCTCGACGCTTCTCTGAATACACGGGATCATAATATCGCCGTGATGCTCAAAGATCCCACCGCCGACCACAGCACGTGGGCGGGCTCCGTATTGTCGAATGCCAATGTTCAGAAGCTCCGCAAGCCGAGCAGCGTTTCTCGATATCACGCGCTCCGCCTCCGTATCCCCCTCCCTGTACGCGAGGAAAGCCACCTCGGCGAGGGAGGCAATGTAGGACTTCCCCTCCGCATAGATCCTGCCGACTGCGTCCCATACCGTGGGGGCTCCAAGCTTTTCCCGAAGAAGCTGACTCATTCGACAAGGCGTTTTCAGAGAATCCTCCTCCTGAAGCGCAGTCCTCAAAGCATCGAGGCCAATATCGTAAGCACTACCACCCGAGTCGATCAGATAACCCCATCCTCCGACTCTTGTGAGGCGGTTCTCACGCTTTACGTAAACGACCGAGCCCGTTCCGCTGATGACTGCCATATCCGCAGAATCATCCGAGGCGAAAAGATTTGCCGAATCGGTCTCAACGGCAATACGAAGCATCGGGTAACGCTCGGTGAGGGCATCGAGGATCTTACCGCGATTATCGCCCGCCGCAGCTCCCGAGATCCCACAAAAGACCGAACACACCGACGGAAATTCCGTGAGGATCTCTCGGATGCCGTCGCTGAGCAGTGCCGCTGTTTTCTTTACTCCGATGTCATTCGGATTGCTTCCGCCGTAAACGAGCCTTTTCAGGACATTTCCCTCTTCGGTCGCTACGACGAATTCGGTCTTTGTACCACCGCCATCAACGCCGAGGAGCAGACGCCCCGGGGCGGGACGAAGCAGATCGTCGACCAGAACGCCAAAATAGCGGGCGATCCTATACAGGTTATCGAGATCGGGCGGCGCGACACCGCGCTCCCAATTTGAGACCGCCTGAAAGCTGACGTGAAGAACCTCGGCAAATTCATTTTGCGTGATTTCCTTCTCTTTTCTCATTTCCCGTATTCTTTTTCCAATCAGAAGATTATCTATCATTTCTATTCCCCCTCGGAAAGAAGTTTATATGTCAATTATAAGTGGAAATCAACGAAAAGTCAATCAATTTTTGTTTGATTTATCCTTCATTTTCTATCATTAATTGAAAATCTCGCTCGGATATAGTGTTTTTTTCGTTTTGACCAAAAAGTCCACCTCTTTGACCGATTTTTCAATTTCTTTTTTTCGAATTTTGTTTTATTATAATAAAAACCGCTGTGCTAGCGCAAAAACAAGGAGGCAATATGAACTTTACCATCGTTTATCCTTCCCGCTCACACCGTGCATATCAGATCGCGGCAGATACGTTCGCGTCTCTCCTCGGCGCGGTTTCGGGAGATCTCGCTGAGATCATGACCGACGACGAGTACCTCTCTCGCGAGGTGGATAAAACATTCACTGTACTGATCGGAAATGATGCCGTAAACGACGTAACGGCAGGATTTTATCTCAAAAAGCAGATCGATAGCTTTGGCATTCGCTACGGAACTGACGATTACTGCATCAGAACGGCAGAGCTCGACGGAAAGCCCTTCCTTTTCCTTGCGGGCGGTCGTCCCCGTGCTACGATATACGCCGTATATCGGTACTTTGAGCTTTTCTGCGGATGCCGCTACTTCTGGGACGGAGACCGTATCCCGAAGGGTGAGCTTACGCTGTCCGGCATCGACCTTACCGAGTCCCCGCGCTTTGATTACAGAGGCATTCGGTACTTTGCTCACCGCAGTCTGCACCGTTTTCAGGCAGAGCATTGGAGCTTTGAGGATTGGACGGTCGAGCTCGATTGGGTACTGAAGAAGCGCCTCAATCTCTTTATGCTCCGAATCGGTATGGACGACCTCTTCCAAAAGGCCTTCCCCGATATCGTTCCCTATCCCGAAAGAGACGAAAAACTGCCCGGAACAGGAACGGGTTACAACGAGCGTACCCTTTTCTGGTCGCTTGAATACCGTGGCGAATTGCGAAAGAGAATTCTCGAATACGCCTTTGAGCGCGACCTTTGGCATCCCGAAGACTGCGGAACGATCTCCCACTGGTACTCGAGAACGCCGATCGAATTCCTTGACAAGGTGAACCCTGATATGCTCCCGCAGTCCAACAAGCATTACAACGATCCTACGGGACGCGTCTGGGATATTCGAAAGAAGGAAAACTTCGACAACTACTTTAAGCTGACCGAAGCCCACATCAACGCATACGGAAAGCCCGAGCTCTTCCACACGATTGGCCTCGGAGAGCGGATGTATTCCGAAGATCCCGAAGAAAACAGACGTATGAAGCTGTACGTCTACCGCAAGATCGCCACACGCGTGAAGGAGCAGTATCCGAACGCGCCGCTTCTGATCGCCGCTTGGGATCTCTGGATGCATTTCACCCCCGAAGAAGTACAGGAGCTTGTTTCCGAGCTTGATCCGAGTCAGTCAATCATTTTCGACTATACGTCCGACACGACGAGAGCCAACAACTTCACGAATTGGGGCATTATGAACAAGTTCCCGTGGGTATTCGGCATCTTCAGCGGATATGAGGCAAATTCGGAGGTCCGCGGATACTACGATCTCACGAACGAGCGTCTGAAGCTCGCAAAGGACGATCCGATGTGCAAGGGTCTCATTCTGTGGCCCGAGCTTTCACACGGTGACCCCTTTGTAATCGAATATCTTGCAAGAAATGCGTGGGAGCATGACACAAAGTCTATCCCCGAGCAGATCGACCGATACTGTGAGGATCGCTACCCTGCTTCCATCAAAGAAAAGATGTCCGCGCTTTGGAACATCTTTATGCCCATCGTAGGACTCACCGCATGGAGCGTTGGCAATGCGATTCCGAATGTGGGAACCGATACATTCTTCAAATTGTCATCCAAGGCAGACTTCAGCAAGGAGAAGGCAGAGGTCTATTACGAAAAGACCGTAAAGCCGGCTGAACTAAAGGCTTCGGCAGCAGAGATCCTCTCGCAGTTGTCAAAGATCGCGATGAGCGACGAACTGACACGACGCGATCTCTACGATATTGCGAGAACAGTCATCGGACGTTATATCAACGCTTCGATCGAGAAGGCGGAATATCTCTTTGCTACGGATGCGCCGATCGACGCGCTTGAACGTGTTATGGCGACCGGAGAAGCCTTGATGGAAACTATGATCGATCTCCTCAATACCCACAGCGATTATTCGCTTCTCTTGTCTCTCAAGCGCTTGAGTACTGTCACCGAGACCAACCCCAATTTTGAAGAGACTCTGAAGGAAAACGCCACCTGTCTGTACTGCCGTTCTTACATTTACGAGAACGCGGCATATCTGTACCTCCCCGAAATGCAGCATTTGTATTCAGAGGTCAAGAAAGCAGCGAAGGCAGGCACTGCGCTTGATAAAGCGGCAGTCACCGAAGGGTACGCAAAGATCCGTGAACGCTATTTTGCGGTCCCGTTCGCTGAAATGCAGAAAGAGTCCGCTCCGTATTCCGAGGTCGTTCTTCGTGCCGCTGAATTGATCAAGTCGCTCGAGCTTTAATATCTTTACGACTTCAAAAACAAAATAAGGCAATATCATTCCCGCACAGGGTTTGATATTGCCTTTGATTTACAAAATCAAGCTTTTTTGCAGAAGCGGAGGAGTTATGATACCATATGACCAAAAAATCCGCCTAATTTGATTGATTTTAGGGTTTTCTTTTCTCTAAATTGAGTTTATAATATAAACAATAAAAAGCGTGTACAAAAAAGGAGGCTATATGAAATTTACTATCGTTTATCCTTCCGGTTCTCACCGCGCATACAGAATCGCGGCAGAGACGTTTGCTTCTCTCGCAAACACGGTTTCGGGAGACCGTGCCGAGATCATATCGGACGACGAATATCTGTCTCTCGGTGCGCGTGAGGAATTCACCGTACTGATCGGAAACGATGCCGTCAATAACGTAACGGCAGGCTATTATCTGAATAAGAGCATCAACAGCTTCGGCATTCGCTACGGAACCGACGATTACTGCATCAGAACGGCAGAGCTCGACGGAAAGCAGTTTCTTTTCCTTGCGGGCGGCCGTCCTCGCGCTGCAATATACGCTGTATACCGCTATTTCGAGTGCTTCTGCGGTTGCCGCTATTTCTGGGACGGCGACCGTATCCCGAAGGGCGAGCTTGTACAGTCGGGCATCGACGTTACCGAGTCTCCGCGCTTTGACTACAGAGGCATACGGTATTTTGCACACCGAAGCCTACATCGCTTCCAGGCAGAGCATTGGGGATTTGAGGATTGGTGCACCGAAATCGATTGGGTTCTGAAGAAGCGTCTCAATCTCGTTATGCTCCGCATCGGTATGGACGACCTCTTTCAGAAGGCCTTCCCCGATATCGTTCCTTATCCCGAAAGAGACGAAAAGCTCCCGGGAACGGGCCCCGGATATGACGACAGAACGTTGTTCTGGTCGCTTGAATATCGCGGCGAGCTTCGGAAAAAGATACTTGAATATGTATTTGAACGCGATCTGATGCACCCCGAGGACTGTGGTACCGTCTCGCACTGGTACTCAAGAACTCCGCTCGAATTCCTCGAAAAAGTGAAGCCGGATCTTCTCCCGCAGTCCAACCGCGTCTACAATGATCCCACGGGACGCGTTTGGGATATCCGTCAGAAGGAAAACTTCGAAAATTATATGAGGCTGACCGAAACCCACATTAAGGAGTACGGAAAGCCAGAGCTCTTCCACACGATCGGACTCGGAGAGCGGAAGTATTCTGCCGATCCCGAGGAAAACAGACGTATGAAGCTGTACGTCTACCGCAAGATCGCCACACGTGTGAAGGAGCAGTATCCGAACTCTCCCCTTCTGATCGCAAGTTGGGATCTCTGGATGCATTTCTCCCCCGAAGAGGTCCAAGAGCTTGTTTCGGAGCTTGATCCGAGTCAGTCGATCATTTTAGACTACACCTCCGACACGGTCAAAAAAAACAATTTCACAGCATGGGATATTATGAACAAGTTCCCGTGGATTTTCGGTATTTTCAGCGCCTTCGAGCCGTCTACGGAGATCCGAGGCTACTACGAGCTCACAAACGAACGGCTGAAGCTTGCAAAGGACGATCCGATGTGCAAAGGGCTGATTCTGTGGCCTGAGCTTTCACATGGGGACCCGTTCGTGATCGATTACTTTACGAGAAATGCGTGGAACGGAGAAACACTGAGCATTCCCGAAATGACCGATCTCTACTGCACCGACCGCTATCCCGCAGATATTGCAGAGGATATGCGCGCGCTTTGGAGAGACTTTATGCCGATCGTTGCGCTGACTGCGTGGAGCATCAAGAAAACTTACCACGAAGACGGCCACGACCTTTTCCCGACGATGATGAGACGAGTGGGCTTTTCGAAAGAGGCGGCGAGTCTCTATCAAGCGAAGGTCGAACAGGCAGAGCCGCTGCAGAGAACTGCAGTTGCGCTCCTCAAGAAGCTTGCTTCGCTTCCCATATCGGACGAGCTCACGAGACGTGATTTTTACGATATCGCGCGGACCATCATCAGCAGATACATCAACACTGCTATCTTCCACAGCGAATATCATTACGCCGTAGACGCACCGATCGAACGTATCGCTGAGATGATGCAAAACGCTGAGGATCTTTTGGCACTGTTCACAGAGCTTCTCGCGTCTCACGAGGATTATTCTATGTATGAGTCTCTCATGCGTCTCAGAAGCATCGAGGAAACAAACCCGACCTTCGAAGAAACGCTCAAGGAAAACGCTTCCTGCATCTATTGCCGTTCCCACATCTATGAAAACGCCGCATATCTTTACATCCCGGAAATGAAGTCTATGTTCTCCGAGGTAAAGAACGCGATTACCGAAAATAGACCGTTCGAAAAGGAACGCATCAAGGGTACCTTCGAAGACATTTGCAAGAAGTATTTTGATACGCCCCTCGCTGAAATGAAGATGGATCCCCGTCCTTATGCAGAGGTCGTCGCAGATGCCGCACAGCTGATCGACTCCTTTGATCTTTCGCTTCTTTAATAGTTTCCAAAAATAAAACAAGGCAATATCATTCCCGTGTTTCGGGTTTGATATTGCCTTTATTTTCGTTTTGTCTTATCCTACCGTCAACACGACCTTGCCGACGTTCTTTCCCTGATACAGAATGTCGTGCGCCGCCTCTGCTTCGGTGATCGGAAGAACTGCGTGGATCGTCGGCTTGACGAGCCCCGCTTCGATCTTCGGGTAAACGTCACGGACGATCCCTGCAAGGATCTCCGCCTTCGTCGCGGGCGTTCTCGAGCGAAGCGTGCTACCGATAATGCGCACGTTTCGTACGTAGATGTTCTTGAGGTCGATCTCGGTCTTTGTGCCTGCGAGCGCGGCGATCATGATCCAGCGCGCGCCGTGGGTGAGATAGTGGATACACTTGCCCATGATCTCACCGCCGAGGCAGTCGATCGCAACGTCGACCGAGTGTCCCGCTTCAAGCTCCTCTTTGAGAACGAGCGAGATATCCTCCTTCGTCGTGACGACCACGCGGTCTGCGCCGAGATGTGCGATATTCTTTGCGATCTCGTCGGTAAGCACCGTCGTGATCACACGCGCTCCGAATGCCTTTGCCATCGGAATGATAACGCTCGCAAGTCCCGATGCGCCTGCGTTCATCAGAAGGGTGTTCCCTTCCTTGATGCCACCCTCGATGAAAAGATTGAGATACGCCGTAGCGAATGCCTCGGGGATCGCCGCCGCTTCGACCACAGAACAGTTCTTCGGGATCGGCATCAGCATATCGTACTTGACGCTGACGTATTCTGCGTATCCGCCACCGCCGAGAAGCGCACAGACCTTGTCTCCAAGCTTCCATGCGGAATATTTCGGCACGTCCGCGCCAACCTCAACGATCTCACCCGCGACCTCAAGTCCCATCCATTCGGGACAGCCTGCGGGGGGCGGATAGTCGCCCTCTCTCTGCATCAGATCCGCACGGTTGAGTGCTGCCGCCTCGATCTTTACGAGTACCTCGTCGGGCTTGATCAAGGGATCGGGCACGTTATCCCAGCGGAGACTTCTATCATCGTTTACAAGTATTGCTTTCATATAAATACCTCATTCCTATTGTAGTTAAACTTTCTTCCAATCGAACAAAACTCCGATCGGGAAATCCTTCCCCTCCGCAAGTCTTGCAAATACTGCCTGTGCATCTACGGGTGAATGGATCTCACAGATCAGATCCTTAAAATTTAGGCGCCTACCCTTGATCAGGTTAAGTACGGTCCTCAAATCGTCTTCATTCGTCCATAGCCCCGCAGAGGATTCATTCTTCGGGCGCGCCATCGTATGCGCACCGATGAGAGAAATGCCGCGACCGTGTACCTTGGTATAGTAGTCAATTTCAAACTTGGAATTACGGGTACAGCCGAGCAGGGCGATCCTGCCCATTTTTTGCATACAGTCAAGCGCCTGAACAAGTCCGATGCCAAGTCCCGTGACTTCGATGCAGACATTTACGCCGCCGTCCGAAAGCTTGCATACGGTCTTGATGAAATCAGGATCGGTCGGGTCAACGGCGAAATCCGCGCCCATTTTCAGGGCGAATTCGCGACGTTCCGCGATCGGATCTGCGGCAATGACGGGATATGCGCCCGCCGCCTTCAGCTCTTCTACGGCACAGATACCGAGGATCCCAAGTCCCATAACGAGCGCAGACTCACCGATCTCAAGTCTTGTCTTTCGGATCGCCGCGAGCGGGAAGATGGAGATCAACGCAAAGGATGCCTCGGCGGTTGTAACTCCTTCGGGAAGCTTCATTACCTTGCTTCGGGGAACCGTGATGTGCTTTTTGTGCTTTCCCCAATATACACCGACCTTGTCGCCAACCGAAAGATCGGTAACCCCGCTTCCGACTGCCGTTACGATGCCTGCGGCACTGTAACCGACGGTTCGCGGGAATTTTGCCTTCGTCCCCTCTGCAACGTTAACACCGTTTCTTTCACCGATGAAATTTGCCTTTTCGGTACCCGAGCTGATCGCCGAATACTCAAGCTCCACCGTTACCTCGTTTTCCTTCGGCGGCAGGCATTCCACATCGAGAAGCTCCGCAACGTAGGGGTTTGTAAATACGATCTGTTTGGTTTTCATTATCTTATATCTCCCTTCCGCAAGACCTCAGTATCAGCTTGTACAAATTCAATTCGTAATCATAAGAATACGGATTCTCCTTGCCTCGTACCATTTCGGCAAAGTTCCGCATCATATCGTCATAGCGGTCGTAGGTCTCGCTCCTATGCGTCTGCCATGGCTTCTGCCATCCGCTTTCGTAGCACTCGCCCATATCGGTATACATACCGCCCTCGGCCGTCGCCTCGAGGGGCTTTAGCTCGATCGTTCCCTTTTCGCCGCAGATCACGAGCTGTCGCCTCAGATAACCGCCCATTTCGGACGCGCAGGTCTTTGCAAAGGAAACTCCGTTCGGGTATTTATATACGACCATTCCGTAATCCTCTGACGTAATTCCGTCAAAGCCCGTCGAGCAGTTCATAGGGATCACCTCGGTCGGTTCTCCCTGAATTTGATAAATAAGATCGATCAGATGGCAGCCGAGGAAAAACATCATTCCGCCCTGAAAGGTAGAGAGCCACTCTCTTACCCTCGGCGGGTGTTTGCAGTCCATGTGCGCTTCAACCGCGTAGATCTCACCGAGGTCGCCGCGCCTGATCTTTTCGAGGCACTCCTTGATAAGCGGATTAAAGCGATACATATAGCCCGTTGAAAAGACCAGGCTTTTTGCTTTCAGCGTAGCCACAAGCTCCTCAAATGCCCGAAGATCGGTGCCGCCCGGCTTTTCCATATGGATATGTTTCCCTGCTGTTGCTGCCATTTGTGCGTATTTCGTAAGATAGATCTCCTCGGTCTCAACCGCGACAGCCTCGATCTCGGGATCAGATAAGATCTCCTCTACCGTCATCTCACGGTACCCGTCGAATGCCGTTACCTTTTTGGGAAATTTTTCGCGCTCTTTTTCGGGGAAAGCATATCCCACAACGTCAAATACGTCGGTCTGCTTTAGTAAGCTCTTCCAGATCAGATTTCCGTGGCTGTTCTGGCTCGTACCGATCTGTGCGATTTTGATTTTTTTATCCATCACATTTCCTCCGTATATCCTTTTAAATACTTACAGGAAATATTTTAACATATTGACAAATGAATTAAAATATGTTATTCTACAAAAAAACAGGTAAAAAACTACAGGGTTTAAGGGGTGTGATATGAAAGACAACGTAATTTTCTGTAAGAGCTTTGTTTTTAAGACCTTTCAGCTGAAGCGGTATAAGCACAACGACATCAGCGCGGGAGCGCCGCGTAACTTTTTTGCCCTTATGGTAAAAGGCACGGGCAAGCTCTGCACGGAAAACGAGACCGTAAATATCCGTGAGGGAGATATATTTTTTATCCCGAGCGGATGCAGATATCACTCGTATTGGAGCGGAGAAAACGATATCGAATTCATTTCGCTCGGATTTCTCTTTATGCCGAACTTCGAGAAGCGATATTACCCGCCGCAGGTCATAGAAAAAAGTGACGATGCCGTTTCCTTGATGCACGAGATCGCTGTCTCTCCGCTTGACTGCGTGAACGTTGGCAGGCTCTACACGCTTGCGGGAATGCTGATACCGCGTATGGTCCACGGCTCGATGGGAAAGCAAAGCGAGCTCGTCGAAAAGGTCAGGCGGTTGATCGCTCTAGATCCTTACCGCACCGTCTCGGAGCTCGCAAAGGAATGCACCGTGAGTGAATCCACGCTTTATTCTACCTTTAAGAAGCACTCGCGCGAGAGCATCGGTGAAATCCGAAAAGGCTTGATCCTTGAAAAAGCAAAGGAGCTACTCGTATCGACCGATACCCCTATCGAGGAGATCAGTGCGAGACTTCGTTTCAGCTCAAGCTCATACTTCCGCAAATGCTTTAAGGAGCACTTCGGAGCGTCTCCGCGAGAAATGCGCCAAAAAGAGGGGCTTTGACGGTCACGGAGCGTACACAAGGCAGTCGCGAAGGCATTTCTCCACCGCTTCTCTCCCGAATGCGCGATCTGCGTTCCACGGCTCGTACGCGTGGGAAAAGAGCAGATTCTCTATCCGCGCGTCGTTCTGTATTCTTTCAATCGTTTCGAGATACCCTTCGGGAGTCCTTACCGAGCAGCGGTACTTATCAACGCCCGCCCCTTGAAGTCCGTCACCCGAGATCAGCGTATGCGAGCGCACATCAAGAACGCCGATGCAGTCAGCCGTATGCCCCGCCATGGGATAGGTACACACCCCGTTAAACAACGCACGCACGTCTGTAACTACCTCGATGCTCGGCACGAGGGATAAGATCTGCCGTCTCCCGCCCGCGTGATCGCCGTGCTTATGCGTCAGAACAAGCATTTTGATATCGGAAAGCGCATATCCCATTTTTTTGAGTGCGGGGACGATGCACCCGTCGACGTCCTCATCTGTCGTTGCGCAGTCGACGAGAACGGGTCCGTTTTCCGTCTGTATCAGAAACACCGAGGTGTAGATCCTGTCAAACGGAACGCGGAGACGGTAGATGCCGTCTGTTTCCTTGTAAAATTCATTCATAGCTTTTTCCTGCAGCAGTCGCCCGTCCGATCCCCACTGCCGCGCCCGTAATGAGCGCGGTTTTGTTTTGGAAATTCATAGAAGGACTCCCTCCGTCTTCAGATCATCGTATATTGCGTTATGTATTTCTTCACGCATTTTTACAACATCGTCGTATTTTTCACGCTTAAAATCATTTTTGACACACGTAAAGCGGGTTGCGTTCGTAAGAATGATTACATACATTTGTTTTTCGCGATTTATAAAAAAGCTTTGTCCTGTGTGTCCGCAGTGTCCGAAGCTACCGATCGGGAAAAGATCACCCGTCTGCGGATAGCGCTCACAGACCATAACGTATCCAAGTCCTCTTCTCTCTCCGACAGATCCGCTTCCGTCACCGTAATCGGGGGTATAATCCTTTTCGGCAAGCTCGAAAAGCTCCTTCAGATAGAGAAGCTCGCTTTTTTCGAGCACCGCAGTGATAAACCTCTGCATATCGTAAAGACACGTTTGCTGTCCGCCGCTTCCACCGGGCTTTCCGAGAACCAGCACATTTTCATCGTCAAATCGTTTCTCGTGCGTCCCTTCCCTCCAGCGATAACACACTGCGGCGTTCGGCTCGTCCATTCCGATCTCAAAAGCGGTTCGCTTTAACCCAAGGGGCTTAACGATATTTTCCTCGTAGATCTCCTCAAGCGTTTTCCCATATATCTTTTCGAGGATATAGCCGAGTAGCAGATATCCGTTGCAGGAATACTTCATATTGGTATCCGGCTGAAATACAAGCGGATGAGAAAGGATATCCGCGACGACCGCATCCGTGCCTTTTTCCACCGCTTCCCCCTTGATCGGATAGCGTCTGATCCCTGAGGTGTGTGTCAACAGCTGTTTTACCGTGATCTTCTTTTTATCGGGATCAGCTACGTCGAAGAAATCGCCGAGCGTGCTTTCAAGGCTGATGAGTCCTCTGCCGATCGCCTGCAGAATCAGCGTAGAGGTAATGAGCACCTTTCCCATGCTTGCCACATCGAAATACGTGTACTCGTCCACGTTGTCCGAAAAGAGTATTTTCTCATCATCTCCATAGTGAACAAGAATTGCATAAGAATCAAGATCAGCATTTTTGATCTTTTCATTCATCAGTTTTTCTGTGCTCTCAAGCTTCATAATTATTCTCCTTAAATATGTTTTGCACTGTAAAAGTGATTTGGGATTTCGTTTGACTTTTTGAATTACAGAAGATCTCTGATCGCCTTCACATCCCTCGTGAGGGGCTGGACCTTCGTCGCGAGCTGATCGTGTTCGTGTACGCAGAGATACATACAAGAGCCGATCTCTCCGCCGATGCGCCGCAGAATACGGCTCTCTCCCCCTGCAAGGAAAAGAAAGGGTATCGAGAGATTCTGCTTTAGCAGATCAATGATCCTCAAATTCTCGATCTGCTCTGCCATCGTAGATGCACCCGTAACGATCTTACAAATATCCGCTCCCCGTCTCTCGTGCTCGCGAGCGACCTCGAGAACGCGCTCGGCGGGAGTGAATTTTTTGATGTGCGAGGACATCAGTACCTCGGCGCCCTTCCCGTGAAGTGCCTCGATGAGCTTCATCTGCTTTTCGATTGCGGATGCGTCCATCGTCAGCTCTCCCACACAAGGGTCAAAATAGTCTCCCATCACGTCGCAAAGCGTTGCGCCGCAATCGGCAAGCTCAAGAAGCTCATCTGCAAGCTCATCGTCACTCTTATCCTTGTTTTCGGCGACACGATAGTTCGTCACGTAAACGGGAAGAGGGCTTGCATATCGAAACAGCCGTTCATAGGTTTCTCTCGTTCTGTATTCTGCCTTCATCCTGCAAAACTGCATCCCGAACGCTTCTGCGCCCTCGGGAAGAGAGGCATTCATCAGCTCTTCGACCCGATCGGGGTTATCCGCCTGCACCATTACGGTAAGGAGTGCTTTTTCGTATTTCAGGAAGGTAGGCTTCATTTTAGTGTCTCCCTCCCATCGCGGCTCTGCCACCGTCGATCATAATGTTCTCTCCGTTGATGAACTGTCCCTTCTCGGATGCGATAAAGAGACAAAGATCAACGATCTCCTGCGGCTCTCCTGCTCGTCCGAGCAGGGTCGGCAGCTTCGCCATCCCGGGTCGCGTCATCACAGGGCCCGGAGAAACGCATACACAACGGATCCCGTATTTCGCACCGTACTGCGCGATCGACTTCGTGAGTCCGTACATCAGCCCTGCCTTCGAGGTGGGATAGTCCATACCGTAGTGGTCACCGTTCACCCCCGTAACAGAGCCGATATTGATGATGAGACCGCTCTTCTGCTCTCTCATCTGCTTCAGCACCGCGTGTGCAAAATAGAAGGGTCCCTTCAGATTCACGTCGATGCCCCAATCGTACACATCGATCGGCACATCGGGAAATTCGGGATATTCCTTACGATCCACCTTCCGCATTCTGACTGCCGTTCCGCCCGCAAAGCTTGCCGTAACATCGATCCTGCCGAACGCCTCGACAGCCTTATCTCTTGCGGCACAGACCTGCTCGTAGTTGCGTACATCGCACACGACGCCGATCGCACGTCCTCCATCCTTTTCATTGATCTCGCTTACTCTTTCCTTTAACGCCTCCTCGTTTACGTCACACAAAACGACATTTCCGCCGAGGGATGCGAAGCTCTGTGCGAACAAGAGACCCATACCCGATGCCGCACCTGTTGAAATTGCTACCTTTCCGCTGAAATCCATTGTAAAAAACCGCCTTTCTGATATTTTTAACTCAGTCTCCGCGCTTCATAGCGTTTCTGCCACCATCGATCATTATGTTCTCTCCGTTGATGAACTGTCCCTTTTCGGAGGCAATAAAGAGCGCGAGATCAATGATCTCCTGCGGCTCTGCGGCGCGTCCGAGCAGTGTTTTCATTTTTGCCATAGCAGCTCTCGTCATAACGGGGCCCGGAGAGAGGCAAACGCAACGGATGCCATATTTCGCACCGTACTGCGCGATCGACTTCGTGAGTCCGTACATCAGCCCCGCCTTGGAGGTGGAATAATCCATACCATAGGCTGAGCCGTCACAGCCTGTGATCGAACCGATATTGATGATGAGGCCGCTCTGTTGCTCTCTCATCTGCTTCAGTACCGCATGAGCGAAATAAAAGGGTCCCTTCAGATTCACGTCGATGCCCCAATCGTACACGTCGATCGGCACGTCGGGAAATTCGGGATATGCCTTACGGTCGACCTTACAGACTCTGGTCGCCGTTCCGCCCGCGAAGTTTGCCATAATGTCAATTCTTCCGAACGCCTCGACCGCCTTGTCGCGGGCAGCACAGACCTGCTCGTAATCGCGCACATCGCATACAACACCGAGTGCACGTCCGCCTTCTTTTTCATTGATCTCGTTTACCTTTTCGAGAAGCACCTCTTCGTTTACGTCACACAGAACGACGTTCCCTCCAAGCGCTGCGATGTTTTGCGCGAACAAGAGGCCCATGCCCGATGCCGCACCGGTTGAAATTGCTACCTTTCCGCTGAAATCCATTGTGAAAACCGCCTTTCTTTTTTGGGTTATAGCTTATTATAATCTGCACCGAGCTGAAATGCAATACCGAAAACGATATAAAATTGATATTTTCGATACAAAATGATCTTTCTCTTGACATTTTGTTGCGAAAAGTGATATAATAGCAGTATCAAAAAGCGGGAGCATGATTATGGATCTAAAAAAAGTGACCGTCACAAATATTACAAAGGTATATACCGTTCACTCTCCGCAAGGGAGAACGGCACAAATGAAAAAACGCCATTCCTACTGTCTTTCCTTTTGCTCGGAGGGACAGATCACCTACACACAGGACGGAATGACCTTCGTTTCCGACCCCGATCACGCGGTGATCCTCCCAAAGGGTGGAAGCTATTCCCTTCACGGAGACAAGACGGGGGATTTTCCCGTCATCGACTTTTCGTCGCTGAACCCGATCTGCGACACGATCAAGGTCATCCACGTGCACGACCGAGAGCTGTTACAGAAAAATTACAATGAGATCAAACGGCTTTATATGAACACGGACTACCGCGCAAAGGTGCTGTCCTTATTTTACGAAATGCTGCACGAGCTTTCTGTGGAGCGAGACCTCGGGGAGCTTGACGTCGCGGTCAAGTTTATATATGACAACTATCACCTCCCCGATCTCTCAAATGCGCGTCTCGCGGAGGAGTGCAAGATCAGCGAGGTCTATTTCAGGCGGCTGTTTAAGGAGCGACTCGGCGTTTCTCCACGGCAATTTATCATAACGTTTCGCATACAGCGGGCAAAGCAGATGCTGTCGGAGGGCAAGCAGAAGATCTGGGCGGTCTCCGATGCCTGCGGATTTGCAAGTGCGTATCATTTCTGCCGCGTGTTCAAGCAGCACACGGGGATGACGCCGAATGAATACAGACGCAAAAATCAATTCCTTGCAATCTGACGGCGAGGAGCTATAAAGAGAAAAGGCAATATCCTTCCCTTTTCGAGGTTTGATATTGCCTTCGTTCATATGAAGATATGATCCCGCATCTCGGACGGCGGGTAACCGTATTTTTGTCTAAAGACGCGCGAAAAATATTTTTCGTCCGAAAAGCCGCATGCAAAGGAGATCTCCTTCACCGTGAGGGTATTCTCGGTCAAAAGCTCGAGTGCACGGTTCATCCGAAGCTTCAGAAGGTACTGTTTCGGGGACAGCCCCAAGTGCATATGAAACGACCTTTGCAGGCTTGACGCGCTGATAAATCCGACGCGGCACACCGCGCCGATATCGAGCTCAGGCTCGCAATAATGCGCGTCGATATACTCAATGCAACGGGTGAACGCCGTATCCTCGACCGATCTTTTTTTATCCTTTTCGATCTTTTCGAGAATCTCATAAATGGTTGCTTTCGCTTGGTTCACCGAATGCTCCTCGCTCCACTCCCTAAGCAGCTGACGAAACAATAGCCCGATCGCGGGGCTGTTTTCCACGTCGATGTTCTCCGCCTCGCAGTAGTTACAGGACCTGAAATGCACCACGATGCTTTCACTGACCGAATATTCTACCTTATAAGGCGTATCGGCAGGAATAAACAAAACGTCACCCGGAGACGTAACGAAACGCTTGCCTGCGACCTCGAACAAGCCCGTTCCGCTGAGACGAAGCGAAAATGCAGCATACGGACGTTCTTTTACTTTGTAAGTGCCCTTTTCGTGCGTGTATCGGTCGATCGTTAATATCTGAAACTCAAGCTCGTCATAATTATAGATCATATCGTCACCCCCCTTCCTCTATTCATTATAACTCATTATAACACATCTTGACTGAAAAGTCCACCCCTGTGAACAAAATTTCCGTTGTCTTTTTTTATATTTTTAAGTAAACTATGGGTATCAAATCGCGTTCTGCCTATTTCTTTCCCTCGTGCAGAGAACGGACGCGCAATCAAACAAGCAAAAAATTCATAAAACAAAAGGAGAAAATTTATGTCGATCAAACACACCGCTGTCAGCTATTACGGGCTGAACTACGTCGAGCACGCAGAAAAGGACTTCCTTGAAATGAAGGAGCACGGCTGTGATACCGTCATCCTCGCCATCACCGAGTTCGATATGGACTTCTGGTTCCCCAACATCAACAACATCGTAAAGACCGCACACAAGGTCGGTCTCAGATGCATTGCAGATACCTGGGGCATCGGTAAGTATTTCGGCGGCGAGCAGGTCAGCCTTTTCCTTCAGAACAACATTCACCACAGACAGGTCTCTGCCTACACGGGTGAGGTTCTGAACGCTGCTTGCTTCAACACCAATTCCTTCCGCGATTACTTCACGAACATCTGCCTGAAGCTCGCACGCGAGACCGAGGTAGACGGCTTCTTCTGGGATGAGCCTCACTATGCATATCCCAAGTCCTACGCATCGATCACGGGCGGCGCAGGCGATGACTGGGCGTGCAGATGCCCCGAGTGTATGAAGAAGTTCGAGGAGTACTACGGCTACGAAATGCCTAAGTTCATGAACGACGACGTGAAGCAGTTCCGTTGGAGAGAGGCTCTGAAGACCCTTGCAGATTGCTCGAAGGCACTGAAGGAGGTCAACCCGAACCTTGAGATCACCTGCTGCGTACACGCAACGAAGAACACCTACTACGTCACCGAGCTTCGCGGCTACGACAACTGGGAAATGGTCGCGGCTTGCCCGTACTTCGACGTATTCTCCACCACCATCATCAACTGGTCGCTCCCCGAGGGCTTCTTCAAGGAGATCACCGAGCGTACCGTTCGCATTGCAAAGAAGTACGGCAAGCAGTCCGAGCGTTGGCTGATGGGCTACAATGCACAGCCTGAGGACTTCTCGCAGATCGACAAGGTCGTTGATCTTTACGAGAGCATGGGCGTGGACCGTCTTGCTACCTGGACCTACCGCGGCGGCCTCGGAACGAGCGTACAGGCTCCCGATCCGATCAAGCTGTGGGATCGCATCGGTGAAAACTATAAGAGAGTCCTGAAGAAATAATTGTAATCCGTAAAGGAGAACAAGTATGTCTGAATACTTAACCAAAATCATTGATATTTTGAAGCGCATCGAGGAGGAGGAAGGCGAAAAGCTCGACCGTGTTTCCCGAATGGTGGCAGACACGATCAAGAATGACGGTCTCATCTTCATCTTCGGATGCGGTCACTCCCACATTCCCGGGCTCGATGCCTTTTACCGCGCAGGGGGACTTGCGAACGTCTCCCCGATGCTCGACACCGACCTGATGCTCCACAACGGTGCGGCAAAGTCGAGCCGTATGGAAAAGATGAGCGGGATCGCAAACGAGATCTTCCGCAGATACACCCCCTCGAAGAAGGATATGATCTTTATTTTCTCGGCATCGGGAAAAAATCAGGTTCCCGTTGAGATGGGTGACGCGGCGCGCGAGAAAGGAATTCCTTCGGTCGGGATCTCCTCCTCGAGCTATTTCGATCGCGGCGGCAGACTGCACGAGCACGTGGACGTTGCAATCGACTGCAAGGTTCCCTACGGTGACGCTTGCATTGACGTCGGAGATGCAAAAATGGGCGGGCTTTCTACCGCAACGGGTTGCTTTATCCTCAATACCTGTCTGATCAACGGTGCGAAGCTCGCACTCGCGGACGGAACCGTTCCCCCGATCTATCTCAGCGGAAACGTGGACGGCGGACGCGACCACAATGTAGTACTCGAGGATCTCTACCTCGGACGGGTGAAGCATCTATGAGTAAGATCGCAGTTATCGGAATTGTAGGAAACTCGGTATTTCTGCCCGTCGAGAAGTTCCACGTCGGAGGAGAGACGGTCGAGGCATCGTCGATCCATTTTGAGTTTGGCGGAAAGGGCTTCAACCAAGCCGTTGCCGCGAAAAGAAGCGGCTCGGAGGTCTCCTTCCTCGCGGCGATCGGCAAGGAATACGGCAGAGAGGTCGCTGAATTCTTCGAAAAGGAAGACATTCACCACACGCTCGTGCAGAAGGACGGCTCGACGGCGTTCGCCGCCATCGTGACCGACCAGAGTGGCAGCAATCACGTCACGGTCTATCAGGGCGTTCAGCTTGCCGCGGATGACGTCGCGGCGTTTGAAAACGAGATCAAAGCATCCGACATCCTCCTTCTGAACAACGAGGTCGACGAGGCGGTCAACGTTCGTGCGATCGAGTATGCGAAGAAGTACGGTGTCAAATGCATCTTAAACCCTGCCCCTGCGCGGGAGAGCTGTGACTTTATTCTCGAAAACGTCGATCTTTTCACGCCGAACGAGCATGAAACCCTCGGGATCGAGAATAAGACGAACGTCCTCGTCACGCTCGGAAAGCGCGGATGTCTCATCAAATCGACCGACACGCTGATCCCTGCGGTGAACAGCGGTAAGACGGTCGATACGACGGGCGCGGGCGACACCTTTAACGGTGCCCTCACCGCAATGCTCGCAGAGGGCTATGACCTTGCTCGTTCCGCAAAGATCGCGAACCGCGTCGCATCGATCGGTGTAACGAGACAGTACGCTGTTTCTTCGATCCCTTCAAATGAAGAGATCAAAAAAATCATATCAGAAATTTAACGAAATGGAGAAAAACCATGCAAAAAGGACTGAATTATTTACTTGAGAAGTATTCGGTTTCGGCAGACGCCGTTCTGTCGACCGACGGAAAGACCGTTACGGTAAACGGTGAGTGCTTCCCCGTTCTCCCCTGGGAGTCGGAAAGAAGGATCATCGAGCTTCGTAATCTTGTGGTGCTCGGCAGAGTAGGAAATATGTGCACCTACCGCATCGGACACACCTCGAAGCGCGGTGCTGATCTCTTCGCACTGCTCGCACGCGAGATCGGCATTCTTGAATTCACCGTAAACTCGACGGTGAAGGAGATCTTTGCGATCGCAGGTGAAAACACGATGAACTGCATCGCAGAGACCGAGAACGGTTGCGTTTGCACGATCGAGCTTGGCGCAACGCTTGACGCGTCTGCCGCCGACATCGACAAGCACGAGATCATCACCGACAACGGCGTTGCCTGCGACCGCGTGGTCGACACGCAGGTTCCGCAGAGCTCGATCTACGTATTCGGCAAGAACGATACGACCTACCTCGACACCGACGCCGAGCTCTTCGGTTACTCTGAGATCGAGATCAACACGATCCGTAACGCGTTCCTTCTCTCGAAGGACGAAAACGCAAGACAGGCGGCAAAGTGCAAGTATGCACATATCGAATCGGTCGTTGAGGCGGCAAAGAAGTCGCTCTGCACCCTTGAAAACGTAAAGGTAGGTGGCTAAAATGAAAAGACTGAAGATCGCTATGATGAGTATGACGCACGGTCATACCAGAAAGTATTACGACGTTCTGAAGAACAACCCCAAGCTTGAATGGATCGCTGTATCCACCGCAAACGAGGAGGTCAAGGAGATCTTCCTGAACAGCGTACAGGGAATTCCCTGCTACGATTCGGACGAGGCTATGCTCGACGCACATCCCGAGATCGAGGCAGTCGTTCTCGCAAGTGAAAACAGCGAGCATCTCCGTCAGGTTCGTCTTTGCGCTGAAAGAAAGATCAACATTCTTTCGATGAAGATCCCGACCTTCGATATGGAGGAATACGCTGAGATGGAGCGTCTCGTTAAGGAGAGCGGCATCACCTTCCAGATCGAGCTTGAGCTGCACTACAATCCCGTCGTTATGCGTATGAAGGAGCTTGTCAAGAACAATGCAGTCGGAAAGACCGCCGCATTCAACGCAACGAACATCACCCTCTCCCCCGTCTGGGCATTCCCGTGGCAGGGCGTTCCCGAAAAGAGCTACGGCAAGCGCGTTCAAGTCGGGGGCCAAGCGGT
>JAZNOQ010000055.1:0-19369 GCA_045589215.1 Eubacteriales bacterium | reverse complement strand
TCCTAAGACCGCTTGGCCTCCGACTTCGCAGAGGGTCCACCCGTTCCCATTCCGAACACGGTAGTTAAGCTCTGCAGTGCCGACAATACTCGCCTGGCGACGGGCCGGGAAGATAGGTCGTGGCCTACTTCGCTGAAGTCATCCCTTGGGGTGACTTCTTTTTTGTTTTTGGGGGGGCTATGATGTACCCCGTAATTATAAAGTACTTGCAAATTGTGAAAAGATGTGTTATACTTATGATAGCCTCGGTAGAGTTACTGAGAGAACCGTCAAGAATTTGTGCGACGATTCGGTCGTTTCTTCGGAAAGCTTCTCTTACGACGCGGCGGGTAACGTCACGGGAGCGACTGATAGCGTTTTCCACTATGACACGAATAACCGTCTCACCGAGTATAATTGGAGAAAGCAAACCTATTTAGAAGGGGGCAACCCGGTGAAGCCTATCTTGAAAAAAATTATGAGTGGCGTTGTAGCATTAATTGCCACATTGAATCTTTGGGGCTGTAAATTCAATCAATTTGACGAAGAAAAAATAGGAGAAGATATGGAAGCTGTTTTAACACAACTCTTTTCCGCTGTACAAGCGAATGACCAAGAAGTGTTCAAAACGTTTTTTGCCGATCATGTCGTGTCCTTGTCCGATTTTGAAGATGGTAGTAACTATGTTTTTAATTTGTATCAAGGAGAGTTGCTAAATATAAATTGCAATTTCCCTATGGCTACAGGAAAGCGTATTGTACCTGGAGAGCAGATATGTTTTGCGATTGCAACTTTTGGTATAAACACAAGTGAAAACGAGTATGTGGCATATGTAGAATTTTATACTCAGTATCGATCTAAATATCCGGAAACTCCTTATAAAATTAGGAAATTTAAACTGTTAAGCAAACAACAATTAGAAAATAGTGAAAATTTTAATGATTGCACTCAAAGATACGGTATTTACTATCCTGGTTGGATAAGTGAAGAAATCACATGATTTTTCCCCACACTTGATTGGAAACTTTCAAGTGTGGGGTTTTTATATTGAATCACCGTGCCGAGGTTACTTTTTCTCCGAAAAACCTTGACGGATACGCAAGTGCAGAATACGACGGTTCGTGACGCCGAAAACAACCTGAGTGCGGTAACCTACAACGATCCTTCGATGATTTTCGAAGAAAAGGCACTTGCAAAATATCGCTGCCTATGTTATACTGTAAAGGGTAGAGAGGACTTGACTTACATATAATAGCCTTGCAAACGATTGGAGGTGATACCGTGGCAAATATACTCGATTACCTTGCGTGGCGCGGGGATCTCCCGTTTTCCGCCGCCCCTTTTAACGAGGTGGATAATCTCATTCTCTCCGAGCTTGCCTTCGTAGACTTTGCGGGCGTTTTGCCCGAGGACTTTTCGGAGACGGTAACGTTGAGAGAAGCTTCGAGGCTTCTGTCCGAATATCGCGAGGCGGATCGGGTGGAGCTTGGAGTGCTTCTGCCGAAGGATCTGGATCCGCTTCTTCAAAAAGCTGCAGAGAGCGAACGCTTTGGCGGTATTGCGCTCGCCGGCTACGAGAGCCGTATCGATCCCGCCTCTCAGCTTCAGTTTGCGGCAGTCACAATGCTTCTTGGGGACGGAACCGTGTTTATTTCCTATCGCGGAACCGATGATACCCTCGTCGGATGGAAGGAGGACTTCAACATGTCCTTTCTGTCGGTCGTTCCCGCGCAGACCTACGCTGTGCGGTACCTCGACCGAATCGCTGCGCTCTACCCGCAAGAGCTTCGCCTCGGCGGGCACAGTAAGGGGGGAAACCTTGCCGTTTATGCGGCGGCGTGCGCCTCACTTGATACGCAAAAGCGGATTTTATGTGTTTATAACAACGACGGACCGGGTTTTTTGCGCGAATTTCTTGACTCTGCGGGCTATGCGCGCATCCGCGACCGCGTTCGGACGATCGTTCCGCAGACCTCGATCGTCGGAATGCTCCTTGAACACGAATGCGCTTATACCGTTGTAAAAAGCACGAATAACGGTATTTTTCAGCATGACGGCTTTTCGTGGGAGGTTCTCGGGACGGGCTTTATCGTTCTTGACGATCGCACGAGCGAGAGTAAGCTCGTCGACCGCACCCTGAAGGCTTGGGTCGCTTCGATCGTCCCCGAGGAGCGTGAGCGCTTTGTCGAGGCGCTGTATCAGATCCTTTCCTCGACCTCGGCAGAGACGCTGTCGGACATCCACGCCGATAAGGATGCTCTTTGGCGAATCCTCAAAAGCATCACACCCGAGCAGAGAGGCATCCTGCAAAAGACGCTTCGGGGACTCATTTACGAGGGACAGCGCGTGATCCGCGCCGACCGCGATGAGAAGCGTATGATGAAAAAGGCAAGCAAAGAGGAAAAAAAGGTGCAAAACCGCCTGATCGCGGAAGGGGAAAAACGGAGAAAAGCCGAGGAGCTCGCCGCGAGACGGGCAGAAAAGGCAAAACGGCAAGCGCTTATGGTTGCGGTGCGTCCGATCCGCTTCCGTATTGTGAAGGTGGAAGCGGCTACAAAAAAGAAAAGCGGCAAATGAATAGCGGCGCCCCGAGATCCATTCTCGGGGCGCATTTGTAAATAAATTATAAACTTTCCCAAAAACTTCGCGTTTTGCTTGACGAATTCTATAAAATTTGCTATAATAACTGCACTGACTTAGGAAAGGGAGGCTTTTTCTTACAATGGACGGTGGCAGTAGTGACGACGCGGATACGAATGTGACGAATACATTGATTTTGTGTGGTATTGGCGCATCTTAAAGGGCGTACTATGCCGTTTTTTTTATTATAATTTTGATTTTTTATAAGGGAGTACATAATGGGAGAATATATACCGTATATCATCGTGATGCTTGTATGTATCATAATGTCTGCATACTTTTCTGCGACAGAAACGGCGTTTCTGTCGATGAATAAGACCAGAATGAAAACAATGGCAGAGGATGGCAATAAAAAGGCGAAGCTTGCTTTGAAATTGGAAGCGAGCTATGACAAGCTGATCTCCACCATTCTGATTGGAAACAACATCGTAAACATCCTTCTTTCCTCAATGGGTACGCTTCTTTTTGTGAAGCTTCTTCAAAACCCGGATACCGGTGCAGCGGCATCAACTGCTGCCTGCACGGTGATCGTTTTGATTTTTGGAGAGATCACACCGAAAAATATTGCGAAGGATTGCCCCGAGGGATTTGTACTCTTTTCCGCCCCGATCATTCGGGTGTTTGGGTGGATTTTTGCTCCCTTTAACCTACTGTTCTCCCTTTGGAGAAAGCTCGTTGCGAAGGTCTTCCGCCTGAAGCGCGACGATAAGATGTCGCAGGAGGAGCTTCTGATGTTCGTCGACGAGGTCACGCAGGACGGCTCGATCAACGACGAGGAGGGAGACCTCCTGAAGAACGCGATCGAATTTACCGATTGCCGCGCCGAGGAGATCCTTACGCACCGTGTCGATCTCGAGGCGGTTTCTGTGGACGAGGATAAGAACGAGATCGCAAAGGTCTTTTCCGAAAGCAAATTCTCGCGTCTGCTCGTTTACGAGGACAGCATTGATAACATCATTGGTGTGCTTCATCTGCGCGACTTTTACGTCGGCGGCGGTGTGACGCACCGTAAGATCAAGGACGTGATGGCGCATCCGATCTTTATCCACAAGTCGGAGAAGATCATCGCGATCCTGAAGAAGCTTCAAGCAGAAAAGGCGCATATCGCGGTCGTTGTCGATGAATACGGCGGTACGCTCGGCATCGTAACGATGGAGGATATCCTTGAGGAGCTTGTCGGTGATATCTGGGATGAGCATGATGAGGTCGTCGAGACCTTCCGCGAGGTCGGGGAGAACACCCACGTGGTCGATTGCTCGGTCAACTTCGATGAATTCTGCGAATTCTACGGCATCAAGAGTGAATCCGACAGTGTTTCGCTTGGTGGATGGATCACCGAGCAGCTCGAGCGCATTCCCTCGAAGGGCGATATTCTGGAATTCGAAAATCTCTATTTCACCGTCACGCAGGCGGATGAACACAGAGCGATCCTCGTTCAGGTCATTCGAAAGGAACCTGAGGAAGAGGAAGGCGAAAAAGAAGAATAAAATGAAAAAGGGCTGTCTCACCAAAAACGCGGGACAGCCCAATTTTATTTTGCTTTGGGGATCGCGTATAGGTTGAGATCCCACGCAGGAATATAACGGAAGCGGCGCAAATAAAAATCGTAATCGTTGAGTAGACTCGCAAGGCTGAGCGGAAGGGAGAAAAGATCCTCTCTGCGGTGATACAGTGAAACGAGAAGTGCGGGGCGGTCGCGCCGAATGATGGGGAGACAGCCGTCGATCGCTTCCTTTTCCGCGCCCTCAACGTCGAATTTGATATAGTCGATCCTCGGGCTTCCGTATCCCTCAAGGAGATGGGCAAGCGTATCGCATTCAACGCTTTGGTGCTTTTTCGCGGCGGGATTTCCGCTTTTCAGCGTTGCATTGCGATTTCCGCTGGATTCGAACACGAGAGTTTCTTTTTTGTCGTGCGCCGCGAAGTTCAACGGGATCACACGGCATCGTGTTTCGGCTTCGGCATACGCCGACAGCTTTCTGAAATTGCGGGGATCGGGCTCCATACAGTAGACCGCTTCGAGATTTGGTGCATATGGAAGAAGCTCGCGCACGGTGTCGCCGTTGTAAGCACCGAGGTCGGCGGTGTGGACGTAGCGCTCGGGGAAGAGGGGGGAACGGTAGACCGTCTCGCGCTCGTCCACGCGGTCGAGAAGATAGCGAATATTTCCCGTCAGCCGATACGAGATCACGTCGCGCAGAAGCTCGCGAGAGCGATCGTCTGCGAGAAGCGCGTCGACTGCATCCAACTCCTTTTCGTGCGCCTTGAAATACGCAAGATCAAAGGTCTCGGCATCGGCCGCATCCTCGCGTAGCACGACGGGGATGTCGGGCGCATACAGCTCGGTCTCCGAGGAGATCGCTTCGATCCGCTCGATGACGTCGGGAAGGGAGGTCGCGAAGGAAAGGAGGACGATGAAGCCTCCCGCGCCATATTTTTCTTTCACGTCTGCGTATGACAGCACGGTCTTTCCGTGAAAGGTGTGGCCGCGCACAAATCCGTCGCTCGCAAAAAAATCGGAGACCGTGATCCCGTATTCGTCAAGTGCCGCGAGGATCTTATCGGCACCGTTGCCCATTCCGTACATTACGATGGGCTTCGAGGTCTCCTTCAGATAGGTCCACAGATCCTTTTCGATCGGTAATTGCATAGCTCCTCCGTTGTATCGCCTTGAAATTCAGGTTGACAAACCCGCATTTCTGTGTTAAACTATTCTCGGTAAAATAAAAACGTCGAAAGCGAGGCTTTATTATGTGCTTGTTTTGTGAAATCATCGCGGGAAATATCCCGTCCGCAAAGGTTTACGAGGATGACCGCTGCTATGCCTTCCGTGACATCAATCCGATGGCTCCCGTTCACGTTCTCGTCGTACCGAAGTGCCATATCGCATCGGCAGATGAAGTGAACGCGGAAAACAGCGCGTACGTATCTGCGATCTTTGAGGCGATCCCGAAGATCGCCATGTCCGAGGGGCTCGGAAACGGATACCGCGTCATCACCAATTGCGGTGAGGATGGCTGTCAGAGTGTGAAGCATCTACACTTCCACGTGCTGGGCGGCAGAAAGTTGCCCGAGACGATGGCGTAAGCCGCACAATTCAGATAAAGGGGCTGAGCCGTTCGACTCAAGCCCCTTCACTTTTTAGAGAATGTCTTTGATTATTTTACGAATGCGTCGTAGATCGCGTGAAGCGCAGGAACAAGCTCATTTTCCTCAACGCCGATGATGATGCTGATCTCACTTGATCCCTGATCGATCATACGGATGTTGATGCCTGCGTTCGAGATCGCGTCAAAGACGTGGGCGGCTGTGCCCTTTGCCTTGACCATACCGCGTCCGACGACTGCGAGCAGTGCAAGACCGTCCTCGATCGAAATGCTGTCGGGACGAACCGAACGCTTCAGCGCGGACAGCACCTTTGCACGGCAGTTCTCAAGCGCCGCCGTCGAAACAACGATGCACATCGTATCAATGCCCGAGGGCAGATGCTCAAATGCGATATCGTGATCCTCAAGCACCTCAAGCACCTTGCGCCCAAATCCGATCTCTGCGTTCATCATATCCTTTTCGATGGTGATGACCGAGAAGCCCTTCTTGCCCGCAATGCCCGTGATTACGCTCTGCTCGTCATATCCATCTGCCGAGGAGACGATCATCGTGCCGCGATCCTTCGGGCGGTTGGTGTTGCGGATGTTGATCGGAATGCCCGCATAGCGTGCGGGGAAGATCGCATCCTCGTGAAGAACGGTCGCACCCATATAGGAAAGCTCACGAAGCTCGCGGTAGGTGATGGTGCTGATCGGACGGGGATCGTTGATGATACGGGGATCTGCCATCAGAACGCCCGAAACGTCGGTCCAGTTCTCGTACAGGTCGGCGTCAGCCGCTCTTGCTACGATCGCGCCCGTGATATCCGAGCCACCGCGCGAGAAGGTCTTGATCGTTCCGTTCGGCATTGCGCCGTAGAAGCCGGGGATGACCGCATATTTGTGACGCGCAAGCTCCTCGCGCAGGATCGCGTCGGTGCGTTCCTCATCAAACGAGCCGTTTTCACGGAAGAAGATCACGCTCTCGGCATCGATAAAATCAAAACCGAGGTACTTCGCGAGGATCAGACCGTTGAGGTATTCACCGCGCGACGCGGCGTAGTCACGGCCCGAGGCATGAAGCATCGCGTTCTTTACGTATTCAAGCTCACCCGAAATATTGAAATCAAGACCGAGGTCATTGATGATGCCCGTGTAGCGGTCTATGACCTTCTGATATGCCGCGTCGAACTCCTCGTTCGTTGCTTTTGCGCGGATCAGCTCGTAGCACTGATAGAGAAGGTCGGTGACCTTGGTGTCGTCCGAAAAACGCTTGCCGGGCGCGGAGGGGACGACGTATTTACGCTGGGGATCTGCTTTTACGATGCTCGCGACCGAGCGAAAATGTTCGGCATCTGCAAGAGAGCTGCCGCCGAATTTTACGACTTTAACTGCCATACGGGACTCCTTCGAACGGACGAGCCGTTCTTATTAAAAATAGATATAGTAATAGATAACACTATTATATGTTTTTTTTGTCGAATTGTCAAGTACCGTCAAAGATTTTTTTGCGTTCCGTGTTTTGAAAAAATAAAAAGGATGCTTTTCTTGATGAGAGAAGTGCGAAAAAGGTCGGATCGTGGAGAGAAAAAATGGAAAAAATGAAACCGATTCTATTGACTTTTACGTAGGGATGTGCTATAATGACAGCACAAAAATGGGAGAAATTGAGGTCGCCCTCTCTCGCTTCGTCAAAATGACGGCAGGGGGGTCGACTTGTCTTACTTTTGTATATTTTACACAAAAACAGAATTTGCAATTTTGATCTCAGCGCAATATGCGTTCAGATATATTCGTCAAACGAAAATTCATTTCAGGAGGAAAACAAAATGACGAACAGAAACAGCACCAAAAGAGCGCTTCTGTCGAGCGTAATGGCACTTGTCCTTTGCTTCTCGATGCTTCTTGGTACAACGTTTGCATGGTTTACGGATAGCGTTACCAGCGCGGGCAATATTATCAAGTCGGGTGATCTTGAGGTAGGTATGTATTGGGCAGACGGCACGAAGGACGTTCCCGCCCTCGATACTGCAAACAATGAAGGATGGACCAACGCCGAAAGCGGCGCAATGTTTACGGCGGACCAGATCTGGGAGCCCGGCTACGTAGACGTCAAGCACATTATGATCAAGAACGAGGGAACTCTTGCTCTGAAGTATGCGCTGAGCATCGTAGCAAACGGTACGATTTCGATCCTCTCCGACGTGATCGACGTGTATTTCGTTGATCCTGCCGTAAAGGTAGAGGGACGCACCGCTCTGACCGAGAACAATAAGCTCGGTACGCTGACACAGGTTCTTGCAGGTCTTGAGAACGGTACGTTCGGAACGGGCACGCTTCTCGCAGGCAAGGCAGTAGCAGTTACCCTTGCACTCAAGATGCAGGAGTCCGCAAACAACGATTACGAAAACAAGAGCATCGGCACCGACTTCTCGCTCAAGCTCGTTGCAACGCAGATGACCTACGAGGGAGATAGCTTCGACGATCAGTATGATGCGGATGCTACGACCTATGAGCCTTGGGACGGAACTGTCGATACCGCTTGGTACGATGCAAGTGAAACCGAGTTCGTTCTTGAAAGCGCAGAGCAGCTCGCAGGTCTCGCAGACCTCGTCAATTCTGGTACCACCTTTGCGGGTAAGATCGTTAAGCTTGGAACGGACGTCGACCTCAAGGGACTTGCGTGGACACCCATCGGTGATTGTACCAGCGCAAAGTATTTCCATGGTACCTTTGACGGACAGGGCAGCGTCATTGCAAACTTGACTGTCAATAACACCAGCGATTCCGAGTTCGCAGCGAGCGGTCTCTTTGGTTGGGTCGAAGCGAAAAGCGCCATCATCAAAAATGTCACCGTTTCCGGTGCATCGGTATCCGGTCACCATTGGGTCGGCGCGATCGCAGGTTATATGACCGGAACGATCGCGAACTGTAAGGTGATCGATTCGACCGTTCTCGGTACGCATGCAAACGATGATGCAGACGGCGATAAGGTCGGTGGCATTGTTGGCTGTTTGAATTCGGACAGCTATCTGAAGAGCAACACTGTCATTGGTTCTACCGTTATCGGTAACCGTGACGTAGGCGGTATTGCAGGTAGCGTAGCGGCTTCTACCCTTGAAATGTCTGACAACAAGGTCGTCGATACTGTGATTTCTTATGAAACTGAAAAGACCTATGCTTCCGCAGGACTGATCGTCAGCGGCAGAACCGGTTACGTTGCAAACGAGACCAATACCGCAGTCAACAGTGTTGTGAAGAAGGCTACTGTGGCGTCCGATACTGCTACACTTGCAGCAGCAGTTAGTGCGGGTGAAACGACGGTATATCTTCAGGAAGGCAACTACGAGTTGAAGGGCAATCAGGCTGACGGCCTTACCATTGTTGGTGTAGGCGATGGTGTAAAGGTTTCTAACTTGACCAATTTCGCCGGAAACGGCAATCTCGGTGCCATTTGGCAGAATGTCAACTTTGAAAACGTGATCTTCACCGAGAAGGTCTACACAATGGCAGACGGTGCAAAGTCCACCTTCACAAACTGCACCTTCGAGCAGGGATTCCGTGGAGGTTATTCTAGCGGCGTCACCTTCACGGGTTGTACCTTCTATGACAACTCTCAAGGCTTTGCTTTGCACTTCGAGAAGGTCTACACCACCCTTACCGTTACCGACTGTACCTTCGTTGAGGGGACCATCGCATTCGGTGATAACGGAAATGGTCTTGCAACCTTCACAAACTGCACCTTTAGCGGAGAGTCTACGCGTACTGAGTATTTTGACGCATGGGCAAGCTGTGTCCTGAATGACTGCACCTTCGCAGAGGGTACCGAAATCTGGCATGAGCATTGGGAAAACGGTGAGACGGTGACGTTGAATAACACCACCGGTGCCGTAGTCGTTCAGAAATGATTTCCAAACGATTTGTTAAGAAATAAAAAAGAGCCCATTTTTCCGAGATCGGAGAGAAGGGCAAATAACAAGGGCTACCGCATTGCGGTAGCCCTCGTTTTGTATTCCATTTCGCTTGTCAGACCTCTCGGAGGAGATCGTTCATATCGTAAAGCCCTGCATCCTTTGAGGGGAGATATTCCGCCGCCTTCAGCGCACCCGTCGCAAATACCTCGCGCGACGTCGCCTTGTGGGAGAGGGTGACCGTCTCGTCCTTGCCTGCGAACAGCACGTCATGCTCTCCGACGATCGTTCCGCCACGCACCGCGTGAATGCCGATCTCGCGCTTGTCGCGCTGTCTCCGCACCGACTGACGCTCGTAAACGTAATCCTTGCCGTGTTCAAAGGTGTCTGCGATCGCATCGGCGAGCATCAAAGCCGTTCCGCTCGGCGCGTCGAGCTTCTTGTTGTGGTGCTTTTCGATGATCTCGATGTCGAAATCCTCTCCAAGCACCTCGGATGCCTTTTTGCACAGCATGATCAGAAGATTTACACCGAGCGACATATTGCGGGAGTAGAAGATCGCGATCTCCTTCGTCGCGGCGTGCATTTCTGCAAGCTCCTCATCGGTGTGTCCCGTTGTGGCAACGACAACGGGGATCCCCGTCCCCTTCGCATAAGAGAGCAGTGCGGGGAGAGCGGAGTGATGCGAAAAATCAACGATCACGTCGGGGCGCTCCGCGTCACACGGGATCTCGCTCACCGAGGTATATACGGGGAAGGGCAGAACCGTCCCTTCGCTTGCAAAGGGATCGACGCCCGCGATCACGGTAAACCGTCCCGACGACTGTTCGGCGGCTTCAGTAACCGCGCGTCCCATGCGTCCGAGACAGCCCGAAAGCAGTATGCGTGTCATATCGGTATCCTTTCTTTTTAACGTTTCGGGGGATCAGAGTATCCCGTGCTTCTGCATAATGGCGCGGAGCTTCTCGCGGTTCGCGTTTTCGATCTCGCAAAGCGGGAGACGAAGCTCGCCGTCACAGTATCCGCACATTTCCATTGCCGCCTTGACGGGAATGGGATTGACCTCGCAGAAGAGCGCGTTGATGAGATCAAGCAGACGGAGCTGAAGCGCCGCGCTTTCCTTGACCTTCCCTTCAAACCACAGAGCGCAAATGTCGTGCGTTTCCTTCGGCATCACGTTCGACAGAACCGAAATAACGCCCTTGCCGCCAAGCGACAGGATCGGAACGATCTGATCGTCATTGCCCGAATATACGTCGAGGGCGTCACCACACTCAGACAGAAGCTCGGCGATCGCGGAAAGGTTTCCGCTTGCCTCCTTCGTCGCAACGACGTATTCATTCTTTGCAAGCTCCTTGTAGACCGAAAGCGGGATGTTAACGCCCGTGCGGGAGGGAACGTTATAAAGGATCACGGGGATCTTCGCGGCATCTGCGATCGCGGAGAAGCTCTTGACGAGACCCTTCGGGGTTGCCTTGTTGTAATACGGCGTGACGAGAAGCAGTCCGTCGTAGCCGATGTCAGCGGCGTACTTCGACAGCTCGATGCCGTAAGCGGTATCGTTCGAGCCCGTCCCCGCAACAGCGGGAACGCGGCCTGCGATCTTTTCATAAGCGAACTTCAGAACGCCGCAGTGCTCCTCGTGCGAAAGCGTCGAGCCCTCGCCCGTCGTGCCCGCGACAACGATAGCATCGATGCCGCCGTTTATGTTGGCATCAATGATCTTGCCGAATGCATCGTAATCGACCTCGCCGTTTCGGAACGGGGTGATGATCGCGGTTGCGGCACCTGTGAAGATCGTAGTCTTTCCGTTGTTCATAATATATCCTTTCTGCTCACCCTGTGGGAGCTCCGCACCGATGCACCTCGGTGCGGACGAATGTAATTTGACTTGTAAATGGATTCCAAGCTCGATTTTCCCGAAAAAATAAAAAAAGCGGCTTGAAAAGCTGCTGTAAATGTAGTATAATAGGGAGGCGGGGGCTATGCGCGCTCGACTGCCGCGATCCCGATATTATCTCAATACAGATAGCTCTCCATCATAAGGCTATGACGGCAGTTCGGCGGTTCTGAACCGACGACCCAGCAAAAGCCGCGCACGGACGGCTTCACTTCGGCGTTGATCCCTCGTGCTTCTGCCTCAATCGACCCTCGGCGGTCTCGGCAGAAGGCGGTTGATCGACGCGCCTCTATCATTATATGATCGGTTTTTCTCGGGAGGTGTCTCCCGATATACGAATATCATATCATATTTTAGTGTGCTTGTCAAACCCTTTTTGATAAATTTCACATATTTTTTGAAAATTTTTAAGGACGAACGCAAATGTCAGAACTGATTTTGAATGAAAAACCCGAAACGAGCCTCGAAACGAAGGATTTTTACTACGATCTCCCCGAGGAACGGATCGCACAGCATCCCGCAGTGCCGCGCGACAGCTCGCGCCTTATGGTGCTTCACAGAGATACGCACGAGATCGAGCATCGCGTCTTTCGGGATATCCTTGATTATCTGAAGGAGGGCGACACGCTCGTTGTGAACGATTCGAAGGTCATCCCCGCACGTATCTACGGCTACCGCGAGGACAGAGGCGAGGACGCGAGGATCGAGCTTCTCCTGCTCCGTCAGCGTGGGGCAGACGTCTGGGAATGCCTCGTGAAGCCCGGGAAGCGTGCGAAGGTTGGAATGACCTCGGTGTTCGGAGACGGGATCTTGCGCGGGACGGTTACCGAGATCACCGAGGAAGGCAATCGCCTCATTGCGTTTGAGTATGACCGCGCGAAATACTCGAACATTTACGAGATCCTGCACGTCATCGGTATGATGCCCCTGCCGCCCTACATTACGGCGCAGCTTGAGGATAATGACCGCTATAATACGGTCTACGCCCGCGAGGAGGGCTCTGCGGCAGCACCGACGGCAGGACTTCATTTCACCGAGGAGCTGATGGAAAGGATTCGCGGAAAAGGTGTTGCCATCGTTCCCGTAATGCGGCACGTCGGACTCGGGACCTACCGTCCCGTCAAGGCGGAGCGGATCCTCGATCACGTGATGCACACCGAATACTTTTCGGTGCCCGAGGAGTCGGCGAGGATCATCAACGAGCGAAAGGCGAAGGGCGGCAGATTGATCTGCGTCGGAACGACCTCCTGCCGAACGATCGAAAGCGCGGCAAATGAGGACGGTACGGTGCGCGCAACGTCGGGGGATACGGGGATATTCATCTATCCCGGCTACCGCTTCAAGGCACTCGATGCGCTCATCACGAATTTCCATCTGCCCGAAAGCACGCTTCTGATGCTCGTTTCGGCACTTTACGACAGAGAACATATCCTCGCGGCGTATGAGACCGCCGTCAGGGAAAAATATCGCTTCTTCTCGTTCGGGGACGCGATGTTTATAGAATAATTTTCGGAGGTATTCCTAGTTATGCTTCAGCTGATATCGGGAGCGGTTCTGGGACTCGGATCGGTGATCTCCACGATCTTACCCGTGCTTCTTTCCGTACTGATCGTATATCTCATTTTTAAGATCGCGTCGAAGATCGTCAAGACCGTTCTTTACGTGCTTCTCGTGCTCGCGTTGATCTGGTTTCTTTGCGGCATTTTGTCGGGACTTGGCATTTTGGCATCCCTTGCGACGATCCCCGTGATCGGAATTTTGTTCGGATGAGACAGGATATGGAAAAGATCCCCGTAGCCGCTGTCGTCGGTCCGACTGCGAGCGGAAAGACCGCGCTCTCGGTCGCGCTTGCCGAGCGAATGAATGCAGAGATCATATCCTGCGACTCGATGCAGATCTACCGACGAATGAGGATCGGAACGGCACGCCCGACCGAAGAGGAGCAGCGTGGCGTCGTACATCATCTCCTCGGCTGCATCGATCCCGAAACGCCTTTTTCTGCGGCGGACTACGTCAGCGCGGCAGAGGATCGTTTCGCGGAGATCCGAAAAAAGGGTAAAACGCCGCTGTTTTGCGGTGGCACGGGACTTTATCTCGAGGCATTCCTGCGCGGCGGCTTTTCGGATGCCGCGGACAGCGATCCCGCTCTTCGCGCGTCTCTTACCGAATTTTTTGAGCAAAACGGCAAGGATGCCCTGTATGCGCGGCTCGTGGAATGCGATCCCGAGGCGGCGAAGACGATCCACCCGAATAACGTGCGGCGCGTGATCCGCGCCCTTGAGATCTGCCTTTCGGGGGACAAGACCAAGACCGAGCTTGACCGCGAGAAGGGAACGTACCGTGACTGCTACGCGCCTACCGTCGTCGGTCTTTTGTGGGATAGAGCGCTTCTTTACGCACGCATCGATCGCCGCGTGGATGAAATGATCGGTTCGGGACTTGTTGGCGAGACCGAGCAGCTACTGCGAGAGGGCATTTTTGATGTGTCTGAAACGGCGGCGCAGGCGATCGGATATAAGGAGCTATTGCCGTATATCCGTGGAGAATGCCCGCTTTCCGAAGCGGTCGAGCGGCTCAAAATCGCCACGCGCCATTATGCCAAGCGGCAGATGACGTGGTTCCGCGCACACGGAGACGTGCATTGGATCCGTGCGGACTGTGATGGAAGGCCGCTCAAATTTGAAGAAATTGTAAATAATGCGGCAAAGGTATTTTTTGAGGCGGGTTTTTGTGTTATAATGAATTGATTATAAACAAAAGCCGTTCGATGCGGCACGGGAGGCGCGAGATATATGCGGATCGGAACTTTTCAGCTGAATGCGAAAGCCCGAAAGCGGATTCTGCGTGTCCTTGCCTCGGTTCTTGCCGTGCTTCTGGCGTTTTTTTGCTTCTATCATTTTCTGCCGGAGATTGACAAGGACGTTCGGACGATGCTTGTGACCGAGGACTCGGTCGAGCTGTCGGTGACGGGCGAGGCGGTGCTTTTCCGTGAGGAGATCGCGATCAGCTCGTCATACGGAGGATTGACCGTTCCGCTCCTTTCAGACGGAGCGCACGTTTCAAAGGATTCCGATATCGCAACGGTTTATGCGAGCGGTGGCGAGTACAGAGAGGCCTACGCGCTTCTTTCGGATTACGTGAGCGTTCTCCGAGAAGCCGAGAGCGAGGGGGACGCGCTTGCAGATCTCGCTATTCTGAAAAAGCAGATCGATGCTCTCTCTCTCCGCATTGTTTTGTCTCTTGAAGCGGGTGACAGTGAAGCGGCACGGCAGCTTTCCGAAGAGCTTCGTGTTCTCTCCTGCCGTGTGCAGGCTTTGACCGATGCGGATTTTTCACTTTCCGAATTGGTTTCGACGCTTGAAAACGAGCTTTCAGCCGTTGTGGCACTTGCGGGTACTGTATCGGAAACGGTGAAGGCACCGACGAGCGGGTATTATTATCCCGACGCCGACGAGTCCTTCGCACTTTGCTCAGCGGATCAGATCGAAACGCTTACCCCGTCTGCGCTTTCCGCGCTTCGGAAAACGCTTCGGGAGGCAGACGGCAAGGCAACTCCTGCGGGCACGATGGTGCTTTCCGCAGAGTGGTATATTGCGGTACAGATCGATCTGAATGCAGACGAGCTTTCCTCGTATTCGGTCGGTGAGACCTATCCCGTGATCTTTTCCGAGAGCCCTGACGAGCGGGTCCCAATGACGCTTGTTCGCGCAGAGGAGGGGAGTGAGGAGACAGAGGCAATGCTGATCTTCTCAACCCTTCGGATGCCCGACGGCTTTTCCTTCGAAAGACTGCAAGGGGTTCGCATCGTGACGGGCAGTATGGACGGCTACACGGTTCCGAAGGCGGCGGTACATACGCTGAACGGAACGCGAGGCGTTTACGTGCTGGATGGCAGCGAGGTCTGCTTTTGCCGCATCGAGATCCTCTATGAGCTTGACTCGCGGTATCTCGTAAAGACCACCGACCCCACCCCGGGCGGCGAATATGTTGGGAACGCGTACCGTTATATTACCCTGTACGACGCTATGATCCTGTCGGGAGGGACGCTTTCACACGGACAGATACTGTCCTGATCTTACCTGAAAGACGATTATGGAAAATCAAAACGAACAAGACGAAAAGAAAACCTTTGATTATCTCGCGCGAAACCTCGAGGAGATACGAACGGCGATCCGTGACGCAGAGCGCGCCGCGGGACGGAAAGAGGGAAGCACCGTGCTTCTTGCTGCCGTAAAAAGCGCCGATACGGATGAGATCAACTACCTCACGCAACACCTTGGCGTTCGGGATATCGGGGAAAACCGTGTGCAGCAGCTGATGGCACGTTACGAGCAGCTCGATCTCTCGGGCGTTCGTCTGCATTTCATCGGAAGCTTACAAAAGAATAAGGTCAAATACATCATAGATAAGGTCGCGGCGATCCATTCGGTCGATTCGCTTTCTCTTGCCGAGGAGATCGATAAGAGAGCGCGGGCGAAGGGAAAGGTGATGGACGTGTTCGTCGAGATCAACAGCGGACGCGAGGAGAACAAGGGCGGACTTCTGCCTGAGGATGCACCTCTGTTTTGCAAAGAGATCGACGCGCTTGCGGGCATCCGCCTCGTCGGGCTGATGACGATGGCACCGCATTGCGAGGATGGACGGGAGTACCGCAAATACTTTTCCGAGACCTACGAATTGGCACAGCGCATTTTCCGCGAGGAGCTTGGCAGAGAGACGGAGCCGCTTCTTTCGATGGGAATGAGCGAGAGCTTTTGCGAGGCAACGCTTGAGGGCGCGGATATCGTGCGCGTCGGGCGACAGCTCTTCCGAAAGTGACAAGCCTTAAGAAGTTTA
The DNA here is from genome assembly GCA_045589215.1 of Eubacteriales bacterium. Classification (GTDB taxonomy): domain Bacteria; phylum Bacillota; class Clostridia; order Oscillospirales; family CAG-272; genus JAZNOQ01. The sequence continues at coordinate 3,017 of JAZNOQ010000055.1, read as the reverse complement.
AAATTTTAAATATACAAACACGCTTCGCGCGAGTCGCGAGGCACTGAAGGAGGACAAAGTAATGATTTCTTTCACCAAGAAGCTGAGACCGCAAGACGAAAATGAAAACGCATACGGAGCGGATTCCGGATACTCGGGATACGCAGGCTACGGCACCGACTACGAGAGTGGGGATTTCGGTGACGAGAGCACCGCGGAATTCACCGAGCCCGTTGCGGTCGATCCCAAGCCCGAGGCCGAGAAGTCGACCATCAAGCTGATGAAGTTCACGAGTGCCGCAGAGCGTGAGCAGGTTGCGGATTGCCTCAAGAACGGCTATGCCGTCATCTTTGAGCTCGACGCGATCGACCGCGGCGATTGGTTCCGTGTCATCGACTATATTCAGGGTGCGATCTATATGATCGGCGGCTCGATCTCCCGTTTCTCGGAGTATGCGCTGATCGCCGCACCGACGAATTTTGACGTCAGCAAGCTCGAGCTTGATAACCTCGGTGAAACGCAGGAATCCGAAGAAACTTCGGAGGACGGCGCAGCGACTGATGCCGAATAAGTGCCTTTGTCCGAAATTGCCCGGCAGCGCGGTTCAAGCCTTGACCCTGCGTTCGTCGGGCGTTTTCCGTAGCACCGACGTATCAAGCTGTGAAAATAAGCCTAAGGAGGATTTCCCGACGTGGATCTTGTGATTTATATCATGCAAATAACGGCTCTTGCTCTCATTGACGTGCTTGAGACCGCGTTCTTTATTCGGGCGATCCTATCGTGGCTTCCGCTTGACGAAAATGCGGTCAGCGAGGTACTGTACCGTATCACGGAGCCCTTTATCGTGCCCTTCAGGTTTTTGTTTCATAAGCTGAATCTTTTTCAGACGATGCCGCTCGATATGAGCTTCCTGTTTGCTGTTCTGACACTCGGGCTTCTCCGCTTCATTGTGGCGGCACTATGACAGAAATGAACCGCGACATGGAGCGTGTGACAACGAACGGGGAGAGCCTTTTCGAGGACGACGCACGTGAAGCCCGTCGAACAGAAGGGCGGATAGACGACCTCTCGGCACGCGCGGACAGCGGCGAGATCGTGTTCTCGGACTTTCTTACACCGCGCGAGCAACGCTTTTTTGCAAAGCATCTGGCGCGTCGCGGCAGGAGCGACAAAGTTCGCTTTTACGGCGGCTTTACGGGTGCTGAGCGTCGCGTTGCGTGCTTCTTGCCAGATTACTTGACCGAGCTCCTTGAGGGGTACGAAGAGGGAAGCGACGAGGAACGGCTTTATCTCGGCGAGAGTCTTGATGAGGCGATCGAGATGCTCGAGATCCGCGGAAGCGGATACCGAACGCTGACGCATCGGGACGTGCTCGGTGCGGTGCTTGGTCTCGGGATCGAGCGTGACGCGATCGGGGATATCATTCTGCTCGACGGCGACGGGAGTGGCAGAGAACAGCCGCGCATTTATCTTCTCGCGGTGTCAAGACTCGTGCCCTTCCTTTTGTCCGAGTTCAAAAAGATCGGCTCGGATACCGTACGAGTGAAGAAAGGCTGCTTCCCCGATGGATTCGTGTTCGAGCCGAAGGTCAGAGCGATCTCCGATACCGTCGCGTCGAACCGTCTTGACTGCGTGATCGGTGCGATCACGAACACCGCACGGGAAAAGGCGCAGAGCCTTATCCGCGGCGGACTCGTCGAGATCGATTACGAACCCGAGGATCGCCCCGATGCGCGCCTCAACCCACCGAATGTGATCACGGTGCGCGGATACGGCAAGTTCCGCCTGCTGACTCTCGGAGAGGTGACGAAAAAGGGAAGACTCCGCCTCCGCGCCGAGCAATATTTATAAATCTCTTTGCCCGAGGATAAGACTGCGGGCGAAAAACGAAAGGAATTTTTGATGCTTTTCCTTCTCATTCTGATCGTTTTGATCGTATTTGCCGATCAGCTCACGAAATGGCTGGCAGTGATCTATCTGAAAAATGCCGAGGGAGTAGACGTGATCCCCGGATTTTTGCGCTTTGAATATACCGAAAACCGCGGAATGGCGTTCGGGATGCTTGACGGTCACCGTTGGGTATTTATGGTGATCTCGACCGTGATGATCGTGGCACTCCTCATCTACTTGTGGCGTAAGCCGCCGAAGAGCCGCCTCTGTGTGATCTCCCTCGCGTTTATCGTCGGCGGTGGGATCGGAAATATGATCGACCGCACGCTTCTCGGATATGTGATCGATTTCATCTACCCCTGCGCGGTCCCCGCGCTTTGGCCGTGGATCTTCAACGTCGCGGATTCCTTCGTGACGGTCGGAACGGGAATGCTGATGGGGTACCTGATCTATGACACGGTGCGCGAGTACCGTGGGGAAAAGGCGGGAAAGACCGACACGAAAAAGGAGGACGGCGATGGACAAGATCCTGTCTGACGAGCTTCTCCTTATAGAGGAAGAGCCCGACGAGGAGACGACGAACTTCACGGTGGGGGAGGCTGACGTGGGCGACAGGCTCGACGTGTTCCTTGCCCGTGTTATGGAGATCAGCCGTTCGGCGGCAGCCTCGCTGATCGAAAGCGGACGGGTTACGGGAGCGGGAAAAACGCTTTCGAAAAAGGATAAGATAGGCGTCGGAGCGTCCGTTTCGGTCATGATCCCACCTCCCGCCGCAGCAGAGGCGGTGCCGCAGAATATTCCGATCGACGTTCGTTATGAGGACGATGACCTGATCGTCGTAAATAAGGAACAGGGAATGGTCGTGCATCCCGCTCCGGGAAATCCCGACGGAACGCTTGTCAACGCACTGCTTTACCACTGCGCAGGCTCGCTGTCAGGCATCGGCGGCGCGATCCGCCCGGGGATCGTACACCGCATCGACAAGGATACGAGCGGATTGCTCGTCGTTGCGAAAAACGATTTTACGCATCGGGCACTTTCGGATGCCCTTAAGGTGCACGACGTGCGCCGTATCTATACCGCAGTCGTGCTCGGCGGATTTTCTGCACAGTCAGGCACGGTAGACGCTCCGATCGGACGGCATCCGC
>JAZNOQ010000054.1:0-31101 GCA_045589215.1 Eubacteriales bacterium | reverse complement strand
CACAGAACGCCATGGCTGCGATCCGACCTTACGGCATCTCCTCGATCGACGAGTGCAAGGAGATCTGCGACGCGAAGGGCATCGACCCCTACAAGATCGTTGAAGAAACCCAGCCCATCGCGTTTGAGAACGCAAAGTGGGCATACACCGTTGGCGCTGCCATCGCAATCAAGAAGGGCTGCACCAAGGCTGCTGACGCCGCTGCCGCTATCGGCATCGGTCTTCAGTCCTTCTGTATCCCCGGCTCCGTTGCCGAGAACCGCAAGGTTGGTCTCGGACACGGTAACCTCGGCAAGATGCTCCTCTCCGAGGAGACCGAGTGCTTCTGCTTCCTCGCAGGTCACGAGTCCTTCGCAGCAGCAGAGGGCGCAATCAAGATCGCTCTGAACGCAAACAAGGTCCGCTCCAAGGATCTCCGCGTTATCCTGAACGGCCTCGGCAAGGACGCCGCTTACATCATTTGGAGAATCAACGGCTTCACCTACGTTGAGACCAAGTTCGACCCCGCAACCGAAGAGGTTTCGGTCGTTCGTGAGATTCCCTTCTCCGACGGTCCCCGCGCGAAGGTCAAGTGCTACGGCTCTGACAGTGTTCCGGAAGGCGTTGCGATCATGAGACGTGAAAACGTCGGCGTTTCGATCACCGGTAACTCGACGAACCCGACCCGCTTCCAGCACCCCGTTGCAGGCACCTACAAGAAGTGGGCGATCGAAAACGGCAAGAAGTATTTCTCGGTTGCATCGGGCGGCGGCACGGGCAGAACCCTCCACCCCGACAACATGGCAGCAGGCCCCGCTTCGTACGGTATGACCGATACGATGGGACGTATGCACAGCGACGCACAGTTCGCAGGCTCGTCCTCGGTTCCCGCTCATGTCGAAATGATGGGTCTCATCGGCGCAGGTAACAACCCCATGGTCGGTATGACCGTTGCGGTTGCAGTTGCGATCGAAGAGGCGTGCAAGTAAGTCTTGATTTATAGGCTTTTTGAGACTTTCTTGATTTTTAGGAATCATTGAAAAGGTTCTTAACCTGAAAATCAATAATAAAAAAGTTGGACACATCATTTACGTGTTTTTGCACGATGATGTGTCCAATATTTTTTTGTTTTTAAGGAGGATTTTTAAGGTGAAAAAGCTAAAAATGGCAAGGAGTGTAAAGCTCACCTTTGAGGAAGGCTGCAACAAGTATCTTGAATACTGTCGGCAGAGGAATTTGAGAGAAGGAACCATAGGACATTACAAGCAAAGCTATACGCAGTTCTATAAATACTTTGATCCGAACATGCCTATTGAGGACATCGACGAAAGCACCTATAAGGACTACGTTCTGCACCTCAAGGCAACGCTTCATAACGATGTCAGCATCAACTCATATTTGAGAGACCTAATCACAACCCTGCATTTCTTTATGAACGAGGGCTGGATCCCACATTTCAAGATGCAAGCGATCAAGGTCGATAAAAGCCACATCGAAACCTATAACGAGAATGAACTGCAATTGCTTTTGAAAAAACCGAACGTCAAGAAATGCTCCTTTACCGAATACCAATGCTGGGTGATGACGAATTTCTTTTTCAGTACAGGAGTCAGGCAACGAAGCCTCATGCACATTCAAGTCAAGGACCTCGACTTCGATAATAATGTCGTGTACGTCAACGTCACAAAGAACAGAAAGCCTCTCATCGTACCACTCAATCGAACTATGGTAAATATCCTCTCGGAATATCTAAAATACAGGCACCACAAGACAAATGACGATTACCTCTTCTGCAACGTCTTTGGTCAGCAGCTCGTCAAAAGCACCTGCTATCATATGCTCTACGAATATAACAAAAAACGAGGCGTCGAAACAACAGGCATCCACCGCTATCGCCATACCTTCGCCAAACAATGGATCCTTAATGGCGGCAATGTCGTTTCCCTCTCGAAGCTGCTCGGGCACTCGAGCCTTGAGATCACCCAGAACTATATTCATTTGTTGGTCAGCGACGTCGCAAGGCAGGTGGATGAATTCAATGTGCTTGATAAGTTCTATAGTAGAACGCATATTCCGATGGCGAAAAAAGATTCGTATATCTATCCTCTTTCATAGGATGATTCTATGTTAACAGGAGGATAGGACAATGCTAATATCAAAAGGATCGATAGGAAAAAGAATCGCAAATATAAGAAAAGCTGCAGGGCTAACACAAGCGGAACTATCCGAAAGGATCGGCATATCCGAAAAATATTTGAGCCGAATCGAATGCGGAAAGCAAGTTCCAAGCATAATCGTTATCGCACGGATATGTGAGGCGCTATGTGTTTCTGCGGACAAATTGCTTTCGCTAGATCAAATTACAGCTTCGAATAGTGGAATACAAAAGGAGATTGACGATTTCTCTATATATGAGCAGAAACAGATCATTGAAATTATAAAGATTATCAAAGAGATTAAAAATCAACCGTAAATTCAACCGATAGGTACAGAGATAACCTATCGGTTGTTTGCTATGGAGTTGAGCTGTGATACAATATTCGCAATAGGGATATATCCAAATAAAATCATCTGTTCGTGATAAAATATTAGGTAGAAGGAGGATAATAGACTATGAGAAAAATAACAACTGAAACAATAAGATCATTCAATGACTATCTGATTAACGAGGAAAAGACGGCGGCAACAATCAACAAGTATTTGCACGATGTACGCGAATTTCAAATATGGCTGGGTGAGCAAGAATTATGCAAAACGGCGGTTCTTGTATATAAATCGCACCTTTGTGAACAATACGCCCCTGCAAGTGTCAATGTTGCATTATCATCACTCAATTGCTTTTTTCATTTTATGGAATGGTATGATCTACGGGTGAAAAATCTTAAAATCCAAAAGCAGATTTTTGCATCCACAGATAAAGAACTAACCAAAGCTGAGTATGAACGCCTTTTACAAGCGGCAAAGCAAAAGAAAAACGAACGCCTTTATCTCTTGATGCAAACGATCTGCTCTACAGGCATCCGTGTATCCGAAGTGAGATACGTTACTGTCGAGGCAGTTGCGCGCGGCATTGCCGAGATCAACTGCAAGGGTAAGCGCAGACAGGTATTCTTGCCGAGGCAGCTTTGTCAAATCTTGAAGAAGTACGTGAAAGAGCAAAAAATAAAAAGCGGACCTGTCTTCGTAACGAAAAAAGGAAAGCCGCTAGATCGGTCTAATATATGGTCGGATATGAAAAAGCTCTGCTGTGCGGCAGGCGTTTCGGAAAGGAAGGTCTTTCCGCACAATCTCCGTCATCTTTTCGCGCGTACATATTACACGATGCAGAAGGATATTGTTCGTCTTGCAGATATACTGGGACATTCCAGTGTGAACACAACACGCATTTACACGATGGAAAGCGGCGAGGTACATCGGAAGCAGATTCAAAGATTAGGGCTTCTATATTGCTATACCACATAATATTGATTATGTGATTTCTCCCCTATTCTACATATTCTATTATATAGCAATCACTCGCCTTTGTCAACCCTTCCACCACAAAAAACGCACAAAAAAACTTAACATTCTTAATACAAGGCGCAACAAAAGAGCCAATGAAAACCGTTTTTTTTCATTGGTTTCTTTGTTGTACTTTTTTTCGCTATATCTTCGTCCAGGCTATACTACATAATCAATATTATGTGGTATAAAACAATTAAAGTTTAGATCTACCAAGCTAATATCCGCTCTTTGCAAATCTATAAAAAGGAGGCAGGATAAATGCTAACGTAGCTTCTAAAAGCGGCTTAGGCAATCTTAATCTTAGTTCTAACGATTACAGGCATTGTGATTCCAATAGCGAACTTGTTCGTGTTGGTATTAGCCTATATCAATTATGAGCAAGAAAAGACCACCTATAGCTTATGCGAATTGATGCTCGCCATACTGTGCTTGATACTCCCTTGTTGGGTACTGACAGTAGTCAGCCTGTATATTGCAGGTCGAGACGTATGGATGGCCTTCAAAGCATTACGAAAAAGGTAATGGCATCTGCGTAGCTCGAGGGGGACATCCCCTCGGGTTGCTAAAGTATAGGAAGGAATTTATGTCAAAATATAAATATCGTATTTGCCAACAAGACGAGTTCTTTTGGTTCGAACTTTTGCCGAATAACAGTAATACTCAACCGGTGGCAAAATCATCTCCATATAATTCATATAACGAGGCTGTCAAAGGCGTGGATACATTCAAAAAGTATATGGATAGGAATGTAAAAGGCACGTTAGATTCGGAGGTCATTGTAACCCCGGAAAACAGGTTTCAATTTCGCATATATTTTAGTCCCTCACGAAAAGAATTTCTCACTGCTCGCGCGTGCGAGAAATACAACTTGAAAGAGGCAGAACGAAGAATCCGCGAGAATTATCTTGTGTTCCTTCGGCGTGAATTGTAATAATTAATAATCACAAAAATCATTTTTCAGAAAGGAAACAATTATGAAAAAGCAAAGAACACTCAAAGCGCTTTCGCTCTTTCTCGCGATCGTGATGCTCGTTTTGGCGTTGCCGGCGAACGTGTTTGCGGTTTCAGAAGGAAGCGGTGAAGCGGTCTCGGAGGGCAATGCGACGACGAACGCGAGCGGCCTGAAGGACTATTCCCTTCCCTCAAACGACAAGCACGCGTACGATCCCTTCGCGCAGCTTGAAACCGAGGAAGCAACGAAGGCGTACCGCGAGGCGGCACAGTACGAGGCGGGCTCGATCATCTACAAGGTGAACGAGACCAAGGGATGGTTTGGCGGCTACAAGGACGTTGCCGACGGCGACCTTCTGTCTGCCGCAGGCATCGATCTTTCCTCGGCGGAGGAGCTCTCGCGAAAGAAGGTCGATAACGGCGTCTTTACCGACACCTATGAGGTCATTTACGCGGCGAACCTTGACGGCGACGTCTGGGAAGCAGTCGACGCGCTTGCCGAGACCGACGGCGTTGTCGATGCACAGCCGAATTACCTCTACGAGGACACGGCGATGGACGTTCCGACCGAGATCTCAAGGAACCCCCACAGGGGCAAACAGTGGCATCACGACTGGCTGAAGCTGGACGACCGCTGGAAGGATCTGTACGATCAGGGCATCACCGCAGGTGAAGGCGCGATCGTTGCAGTGATCGATACGGGCGTTGACTATACCCATAACGACCTCCTCGCGAATATGTGGGTCAACACCGCCGAGCTGAACGGAACCGCAGGCGCGGACGACGACGGCAACGGCTACGTAGATGATATCTACGGCGTTTCCACCGTCGGTGCAAAGACCTACCACAGCGGCGACCCGATGGACGACCACGGCCACGGCACGCACGTCGCGGGTATTATCGCGATGACCGCGAACAATGACGAGGGCGGCGTTGGCGTTTCCTACGGCACGAAGATCATGGCGATCAAGGCGGGTCAGGCGACGGGCGTCTTCTCGGACACCGACATTGCCGAGGCGATCAACTACGCGGTCGCAATGGGCGCGGACGTCATCAATATGTCCTTCGGCGGCACGGGTAAGTCCTTCCTCGTTGAGGAAGCGCTTGCAAACGCATTCGGCACCTGCGTGCTCGTCGCGGCGGCAGGCAACGACGGACTTCCCACCTCGGATGCCCCCGAGGACTTCATGAAGAAGGCAGATTATTACCCCGCGGGCTACTCCTACGTCCTCGGCGTTATGGCGAGCGATCAGAACGGTGATCTCGCGTCCTTCTCGAATTGGGATTACTATAACAACGGCGGCTCTGCCGAGTATGAGATCACAGCGCCCGGTGTGGATATCTGGTCTACCCTTCCCGGCAACCAGTACGCGGCATGGGACGGCACCTCGATGGCTTGTCCGATGGTAGCGGCGGCGGCGGCTCTGATCCGCTCCAAATATTCGGACAGAAGCACCTATTCCTCCCGCTTCATCATGGGTCAGCTTGCGAGCGCCACCGATCTTTCGACGGTATATGCCGATAAAATCGGAGAGGCGCATACATACGGCGCACTTGACATCGAGAGCAGCCTGAACGATCTTCCCGCGCCGAACCTGACCGTCAAGAACACCTACCTCTTTGACGATCCCGACGTTGCCCCTGAAAACGACGGCGACGGCATCATCGACGCGGGCGAGACCATCGACCTCGGCATCGTGCTCCGCAACCAGTGGGGCATGGCAGGTGACGTGACCGTTAAGGTGGATGCTATCTCTCACGGCGGTGTGGCTAACCCCAACATCGAATGGATCACCGATACCATAGAGATGGAAAACGTAGGAACCTTCAACGAGCAGAACAATAGCTTTGTTTATGAAGATGATATGCTCGTAGGCACGGATAATCCTATTCGCTTTAAGGTTAAGAGTGATACCATCAACGATGCGAATATTGGATTTAATATTACCATAACCTGCAAGAATGCGCTTGATGAAATTGACAATGAAACATATATCTTTAATCCCGATGGATTTGAATTAAAATTCTATGTTCAGCGCGGTAGAAGCCTTTCGGGTACAATTAAGTCAAATATGACGCTGACCAGCGATGATTACTGGATTATTGAAAATTCTGTTTATATTCCTAAGGGCGTTACCGTAACCGTTGAACCTGGTACACAGATTCAATTTTGGCCGTCGAATTATGATGAAACCTCTATCGCTTATATTGATGTAGATGGAGAATTTTGGGTAAACGGTACCGAGGAATCTCCCGTTGATATGTTCCCGTCGAGAGCCTTTCAATTTTATGGAGTGGATATACGTGGTTCATCCAACATAAATATGGAATATGTTAATGTCATTAACCCGCTTTTAAGTTTTGGTGAAGGTGATCACTTAAATATAATTCAAAACAGTCAGGTCATTATTCAAAGATTCTTAAAAGGCTCAACAATAAAAGAGAATTCTGATAAGGATTACTCGCGCTCCTCGATTAGTTTTTATGAACTTCGAAATTCAAAATTAGTAAATGTGTCAGTGTCTAAAAATCCTCCTTTGAGCACAGGAAGCAAGGAATCCAGCTTCTCCGGTCAAAAATGCATCAGTGTTATATTCGAAAATTGCTTTCTTTATCGCATCAACGGGACACTTCTCAAATTTGAAAACTGCTCATTTTTAGGAGGAGAAGTCCATATATATCCGGGCAGAACGGTTAGGCATGACGGAGAAATTCTCTCTAGTATTTTTACTTTTGATAACAAAAAGTATGTATTGGTACAAGACCTTGATTTTGCAACACCACAAACTACACCTTCTTTTAAAACGTTATATTTTATGAATAATCTTGCGGTCAAACGAGGAGGAACCCTTGCATGCATTAATTCCGATGCTGAAGAAGATTTTTTGATTTCGTTAGTTAAATCACTTGATATCACTGGCTACGTAGCTTTAGGAGGATATCGACCCAATAATAGTAGTGAGTGGACATGGGTTGACCCACTTTGTACATATTCGATTGACAATTTCCAAACATTGACACAATACGCTGTTATTAATGCTTCTTCCGTAGGTTCTATTTCCGAGCTTCCTCTAATGGCAATTTTTGAATTCCCGAGTGAGATACCTGATGAAGAAATAGCTTGTGAATTCACGCTTGAAGAACTATCATCCGCTGCGGATGATGCAGTCGGTATATATAACTTCACGAATAATTTTGCACACAATGTTCAATTTACAACTAATGACAGTTCATTTCTTCATAAAATTTTCGTTATCAACAATTATTGGGGAACTACTAACGAAAGGCTCATCCAGTCTATGATTACGGACGGAGACACCTACGCCGGCCTCGCCGACATCGTCACCGACCCCATTCTCACTCTCGACTCCCCCGAACTTGAAAACATCTATCCCTTCGTGACCGAGGCGTACATCACCGACGCGGACGGCAACCGCATCACCTCGGCGAGCACCGGGCAGGAGGTCGCACTCCACGTCAAGTTCAACCGCGATATGGACACGTCGGTGCTCCCGATGGTCTCCTTCGGCCCTGCCGAGCCCTATACCGACTATGTGGTGGACGGCGCATTCGTCTCCGCCCGTGAATGGGTCGGCGTAACGAAGGTGAACGGCTTTATTGATGCCGGTATGGAATTCATCCGCGTGAAGGATGCCGTAGCGGCAGACGACGCTTGGCTCAAGACGGGTACCGATGCGGCTCGTTTCGTGTTTGAGATCAACAGCACAGGTGCTGAGGCACTTACTCTCCAGGCAGTTGGTGGTGAGAACAAGATCGAGTTGACCTGGACGCAGGACGACTACGACACCCTCGCAGGCTTCAACGTCTACCGCTCCAACAAGGCTGACGGCACCTTCACGAAGATCAACACCCGTCTCATCCCCGGCACCATCCGCGAGTACGTGGACACCGACGTCGTTCCCGGGCAGGAATACTTCTACTACTTCACGGTCATGGGCACCGATCTCGTCGAGTCGAATCCCTCAAACACGGCGGCGGCAACCCCGATCGACAACGTAAAGCCGATCCTCACGCATACGCGCGTTCTTGCGGCAAACAGTGGCGTGGCACTTCCCTTCACCGCAAAGGCGACCGACAACATCGGCGTCGACTACGTCACGGTCTTCTACCGCACGACGGGTGAAACAAAATACAAGTCCCTCAACATGGTAACGACCGAGACGGACAGCTACTACGGTGTTATCTCCGCAGGTGAGGTCACTGCCGCGGGTCTTGAATACTACATCGAGATCTCCGACGGCGTTTCGGTGGTTCGCGACGGCTCTGCCGCATACCCGATCAAGGTCAGCGTCGACAATTCGACGGTCATCTATTCGGTCACACCCTCGAAGGTCGACGTCGCATCGGTTGCAGACGGCATTACCGCGATCCTGACGGGTGTCAACTTCAGCGACGGCATGACCCTCAAGGTCGGCGGCAAGGCGGTGGAATACACCTTTGTTTCCGACACTCAGCTCTCCTTCACGATCCCTGCGGGCAACCTCGGACGTACCGACGTGACGCTCAGCGACGGAACTCGCACGGCACGTCTCACCAACGCGATCACCTATACGGACGAAAACAGCGAGGCACAGATCATCGCGCCCGGCGAAGCAAAGGCGAGAGAGGAGATCAAGCTCCCGATCACGGTCACTGCGAACGGCGAGATCATTTCGCTCGACCTTCAGCTGAAGCTCGACAAGTCGCTCTTCAGCGCGATCCGCTTTGAAAAGGCAGACGCCCTCGGCTCTGCGTTTGCAACGCAGAACGTCACCTCGAAGGGCATCGTAAAGATCAGCATTGCATCGATCGACGCTATGGATCTCAGCGGCCCGGTCGGTTACCTCTGTCTGACCCCCGCAAATCTGACCGAGGCAACGAGCACGAGCATCGAAATGGTCTCCGCACTCGCAAATGCGATCTCGGTCGAAACGCTGGTGGATACCTCCCTCGAGATCAAGCCGAACTTCACCTTCAGCGGCAAGGTCACCTACTACGCAGGCGGCGAGGGCATCGCGGGTGTCAAGGTCTCGCTGAACAACGGTATGTTCACCTATACCGACGAAAACGGATGCTACACCTTCACGGGTGTTACCACGAATTACATCGTGATCACCCTCCACCACAGCGGAAGTGTGAACAATGCGATCTCCGCACAGGATGCCTCGGTCATCCTCAGTGATATTACGGCGGAAAGCTCGTCCTTCGGTGACCTGCAGTACCTTGCGGCAGATGTTGACGGCGACGGATTGCTCACGGCACACGACGCGGCGTATATCCTGCAGAAGAGTGTCGGAAAGATCACCGACGACTTCCCCGGAACGGGTTCCGAATGGGCATTCACGGGTACGACCGTACTGAATCTGACGGGCGACGTCAGCAACGTAGATTTCACGGGCGTACTGCTCGGTGATGTCACGGGTGACTGGACGGCAACTCCCGTAGAGGAAATGGATTAACTCAAAAATTCTTCCCTCACTATATTGGTGGGGGAAGGATAAACCTTAAAGAAAGGCGTGGTTCAAAGTATGAAATGCAAAGTCGTGGCACTCTGTTTGTGCATTTTGCTTTTGCTACCCGCATTCTCGGTCAGATCGATTGCCGCGGAAAATTCTCACGATCCACTCACGGTCAAGGAGGCTACGACCGTATCGACCTCCCCTCTCACGGTGGACGTTCCCTTTGCGCTTTCCTTTGCGGACGCGACGGGCATCAACCTGAACATCCGTGTAAATCCGCATCTTGTGGATACGGCGAAGCTCGTGAGTCCTGCCGCTTGTCTCTCAAACACGCTTTATACCGCAAATCAGACCGACGACAAGGTCAAGGTGGCGATCGCATCGGCTTCTCCGATCTCGAATGAAGGTGTGCTGTTTTCTCTGCGGCTCACGCTGAAATCAACGCCCACCGAGGAGGACGAGCTTTGCAAGCTCCTGCAGATCAAGATCAACGAAAGAATCATCTCGCAGGCAACCGACCGCATTCTTCTGACGGGTGTAACGAACGGCGCGCTTTATGAAAGAGACGTCATCGTGAACTTTAACGAAGGAACGGCAACGCTGAACGGAGCGCCTTACGTCGGAGGAACGGCGATCACAGAGGACGGAAGCTATCGGCTCATCGTCACCGACCTCAGCGGCAAGACACGAGAGATCAATTTTACGGTTGATAAAATTCCCGACATTTCGGTTACGGTCTCGTGGACGAATATGTCCTTCGTCTATTCCGAAGGAGATTGGGATCCAAGCTCTCACACTTACGGAACGGGGACCTGGTCGCCCGTATCGGACGGCGGCGGTACCGTAGCCGTTACGAATGCGTGCAGACTAACGGTCGAGACGGCATTTCAATATGTAGAGGGTGCCGGGAACGAAGGAATCTCCGGAAGCTTCCTTTCGGATGGCGAAACGGTAACCGGCTTCGTGCTTTCGAAAAACGAGAGCAAATCTGTAGTGCTGACGCTTTCGGGTGTTCCCTCTACTGAAATGAATCAAGAGACACTCGGTGTCGTGACGGTTACGATCTCTGAGAAGAAGGAAGGATAAAGGGATGGAAAAAAATTTTTCGAATAAGCCAAAATGGATCATCATCGCCGTACTGCTTCTGCTTCTTCTAGTGATCGTTGCAGTCATTATCTGGGCAATATTCTTCCGCACGCCCGATATACCGTTACCGCCGGATTATCCTCCGCAAGAGACCGACGGAAATCAACAACCGATCCCGAACGATCAGGGCGGCAAGCTCGAAAGTCCTACGGGTGGCGGTGCTGTCAACGTCACCTATGAATCGGTTGTCACAGTCGATCTTTCGGATAAAACGGTGACTCTGTCGTATGCGAATCCGTCGATGTCAAATCAGAATGTGGCAATTGCCATTGTGATCGATGATCTGACAGTCGCACGGTCGGCACTTATCACACCGGGCAACATGATCAAATCCTTGACACTCGAGGACAAGGCGGCGAAAAAACTATCGGTCGGCGGATATGATGCCGAGATCATCATCTATTGCTATCACCCCGAAACGGGCGAAAAGGCAATGGTCGATACGAGGGGCGAGGTTACAGTTTACGTAACCGAATGATTACCCCAAAACCAAACAGGATTTATACCAATAGGTGTAAATAAAAAATCATTTTCAAAAGGAGAAAAGCAACATGAAAAAGCTTCTCACACTCGTTCTGGTGTTCGCTTGTGTTATGGCAATGGCAGTTCCCGCATTTGCGGCTGAGACTGTTACGCAGGACAACGGCACCGCCTCCATCACGGTAAACGGTACTTATGTTCCCGGTGCTTCCGCTGCTGAAAGAGTTTCGGTAGACGTATCCTGGGGCGCAATGAGCTTCACCTACACGGGTGGCTCCGAGGGTACCTGGAATCCCACGACTCATGCATTTGACGGTGCAACCAACGGCAAATGGACCGCGTCCGAAGGCAACACCATTACGGTTACGAATCATTCCAACACCGCCGTAGAAGCTGCTTTGAGCTTTGCGGCTGCTGACGGTTCCAACGTAACCGGATCCTTCACCGAGACCAGCGGCACTGCAAACGATGGCGTGCTTGCACTTGCAACTGCTGTCGGAACCGAGGTAGCAAACGCACCTTCTGCAACCGCAACCTTTAATATTACCGGGGGTGAAATCTCCGAAAACGGAACGATCGGTACGATTACCGTAACCATCAAGAACAAATAATCTCATCGTTCAAAGAAACGGGTTGGATCATCAATGCGTGATCTGACCCGTTTCGAATCATGTGTACAGTTGATATGGCATCACCAAACGGTTTTGGCGATTCGATATGAGCTGTGAACTGCGACATTCAGACGACAAAAGAGGAGAAGGTTATGCGCAAAGCAAAAGCGATCCCCAAACAAACGCGATCCGGAATGGATATAGCAATTCTGATACTCGGCGTTCTGTGCGTGATATTGGTCGTTGTTATGATCGTTGTCCTCATAGTTCCAAAGAAAAGCGAGCCTGCCCCGTTCATGCCTCCGTCGTTTGACGAAAACGCTATCGCAGGCACCCCCGACGTTCCGGAGGGACTCGGTTATAGCATTCTTGAACGGGAGAATATGTCATTCCGCGTCGGTGTGTGTGGAATCGTAAATGCCCGAGAGTATTCTGCGGATATTTATCTCACGAATCCCCAAGATAACAACGTATGGCTGAAACTGCGCATTTATGATGAAAAAGGAACGGTGCTGGGCGAAACAGGCGTAATAAAGCCCGGAGAATATGTAAAATCAATCACTTTCGAGACAGTACCGCAGCGTGACGACACGATCGTAATGAAGATCATGAGCTATGAGGCGGAAACGTATCACAGTATGGGCGCAATCACAATGATGCCTCGCTTGATCGTATCTGATACAGCGAGTTGTGCTGACTTTATGGAACCGTGTATGTAACAAGCAAAATTATATTTTAACGGCGAGCTTACACTCGCCGCTTTTTTTCATTTCTCTCTGTTTTGATCGCTAAATTAAATGAAGACTTGAAAAAGACATAGCTATAGATAGGCTTCCGGAAAGGATCAGAATATGAGAACAAGATATAAAGCACAACTCGCAAAGGCTTTGGAAGAGCTTGACGTAAAACAACTGAAAATCTTGTACGCTATTATTGCACACTATTGGGTAAATCATCAATACTTCGCCGGTAAACAGAATTTCTTTCATCTATGGTGCGAGGCAAATAGACTTTGTCATGAGGTGGACGAAAGTTTTCCGGATCCTTATGACGATCACAAATTGCTAAGATCATTTTGTCTGGAAAATCCGTACTATTTTATTGATATACTCGGCCCCACGCTCTCAAAAAGGCTCCTCTGTCGCTTTTTGGATCGACAGCTAGACGTTTTAACTATGGCAGCACAAAAGCTCAAAAATGAAGACGTAAGGGCTGTCTACGCTTACGTTAGCGAGACTTTCGGGCTAGAGGAGGTCGTGGAAGACCATGCTCAGAACACAATAAAACACGTTGAGGTATATTCGTAATCCTGTCTGTAATAAAAGTCTGCCTTGGTAGCAAAAAGCATTGAGATCTCACTCGCCTCAATGCTTTTTATTATATGACTTATACCGGCAACAACAATTTATATCTTTACTGACAAATTCTTTTCAGATCGCTATAAATCCTAATATAAAACTAATATATTTATCGGAAATATCTATAAAAATGACTATAAAGCTTTGAAAAAGATTTATAGTCAAAATATTATTATTTATTATTATTCTTTATTATTATTTATGTTTAATATATGAACCGTATAGGTTCAATTTTCAGACCACTTACAGTTCATTTTCAGACCATTGTAATTCAAAAATCGAACTATATATTTTAATACACCTGCGCCGGAAAACGCAGGTGCATTACTGTTTTCTCAAAAAGACAATTGAAATTCTTCTGAATCTTCAGTTTCATCATATGTATTAGAATGCAGCTCAAAGTCATTATAAAGCTTCTGAACGGCTCCGAGATCAAACTTGAAATATCTTTTCTTAGGCATACCGTGATATTTGATTTTGATAATACCGTATGCCTCAAGCTCTTTACATGCCACGAGCTGCTGATGCCTACTGAGCCCTGTGTTATAATACATATTTTCAACCGTACTGAAGAACCAACCGCCTTGTTGAAGTCCGTCCCGTTCCTTCCAATACGTATATTCGGAATAGATTTCCGACAGCATGACCGCCGTGTTCAGATTGAACATTCTGATAAACGGCCGAGGAAGTCGAAGGAAGTCGTGCTGAAACATATTATCCAATTTATTTTTCATTTTATTTTCAGAGCGGATCTTGAAATTTTATATGAAATATAAGGAATCCACTCTCCTTTCAATCGAAAAGCAGAAACTTAAACATCGCATCAATCAGAATCAAAGATCGGTCGACCGAATGCATCCTTCGGATATTCTGCGTAAAACGCTTCTTCCCATTCTTTCTGCCATTCTGCTTGTGTTCGTTCCCACTCTTTCCGTTCCTCTGTGTCATAGACTTCGAGCAGACCGTTTCCGTTCAGTACGACCTCATGACCAAATTCAGATGCCATATCGCGCAAAGCGTGCTCATAACCGTAACGAGAAAGCATACGTGCTGCCTTTCTTGCAGACGGGAGGTTCCTGTCAATATGTGTCAGCAGGAGATCTGCAAGCTCCTCATGATTGATATCATGACCGAAGATGCAAGAACGGGGACAGGACACGTATCTGTCGATATAATGCTCCGTATCCAGTTCACAGCGATAGCATCGGTCATTTGCAACGCAGATCTGCTTCAGCGAACATTTCAGCTTTTCCGCATTACGGTCACTCAGGAAGTAGGGAGCATGCTCGGTGTCTTTATATTTCATTCCGAGAATGATTCTGTAATAATCCCAAAGACGGTGCATATCAAAGCTACGAATATATCTCGCAAGGATCCTGTTTTCCGCTTCTTCCTCAATCCCATACTCTGCCACATCACGAAAGGGTGCAAGACAGTAACTCTGATAACCGGAAAGAAAATAGTAAACATATGCCTTAATCAGTCCGGATGCTTCATCAACAGAATGCCGTACATTGACTGCACCAATCTTGCCAACCCAATTTTTATAGTTTGCAAGATCGTGATCCGTGATACCGAACGAGCAGAAAAACGACATCAGCCGCTTTTCAAATTTTGCCTCATTCTCGGGATCGCAAATCAAATAGAGCCACAGCAGACCGCGTCGATTGGAAACCCGAAGCGTGATTTCAAAGCCTTCTTTTCCGCTGTCGCCGTAGGTTTTTGTTATGACATTTACGATTTTTACCCGATGATTGCCGGGAGGAATCGCAAGAACTCCGATCTTGGTATATTCGTTCGGACTATGGTACTGATTCTTATCTGCCATGATACTCGCCTTTCTTCATAAGTTGTTTTTCGGTGATTGGGTCGTCCGGATGAATTCTCGTAAGTTCGAGAAGGAACGCTTTCCGGACTTCGTCAGAAAGATCTTTATAGAGGCCTTTATCAAAGACATTGTCAATGTATCTCTGTGCCCGATAATAGCCCTGTTTGCTTGCCTTCAGCATCCATATAAGATTCTGTTCGCGTTCTTCCTCATAAATATGAAATCTGAATCCCAGATCATATTGCGCTGTTGCAAGACCTTCTTCTGCCATGGGAAGAAGCAACTCGATTGCAAGCTCCTCGTCGCCTTCGATATAGTTATCTTGATAGGAAGGGCCGTTGTAATATCCATGGAACAACATGGAGGCATACTTATAACGAATCAGCGGCCACTGATGAAAGAATCTGTCTTCAAGCACTTCCATCAAGCTCTTTCCAAGCTCTGTATAAACATTCGCATCCGCGTATCCGTGAACCAAGTCGTCAATGCACTGGTTAATGGTAGTAGGTGTGCGTTCTTCGTAGTTGTAATGTTCAAGGTCAAGTTGCATATTGCTTTGTCCTTTCCGCTTATAATGATTTTTCAGTTGATTTTCTTGTTGGGGCTATGGTGTACCGTTTGCATCACAGCCCCTGGTTTTGTCACATTGACAGTCAGAAGCTAAGTCCTCCATAACTTCTGGGGGCAAAGACGCTTGCCCCGCCTTTGGAAACTTCGATATCCTCTCCCATACCGTAGTCATTATTGGCTTTAGTAGGCTTTTCCTGCCACTCGGGAAGCACATCCTGCTGATCACGGCGCAGGCAGAAGGCAACCTTGGCAATCGTTCGTCCCTTGTATTCATCATGCATCACATAGACTGCGCCAATCTTGCCAAGCCATGCTTCGCAACCGTCCCGCTCATCCTCCGAGATATCAAAGGAATTGAAGAATTCTCCGAGAAGCTGATTCGTACGAGCCACATTCTCACGGTTGTACCAGATATAATGTCTGAGCTTGTTGCTGTGTCCGTTGACCTCAAACGTGATTTCAAGGCCTCCCGTTCCGTTCTTAGCTACCGTTTCGGTAGCGTTAATGATCCGCACTCTGTACTTGCCTTCAGCAAGAAGAGCGGAGTGGTTTTCGTTGTAGTCATTTGCGTTGTAATTCCAATTAAGCATACCGGTTTTTACCTTTCTGTAGTTGATTTGATTTGTTATCAAAGTTTTTTGGGGGTCATCCATGTTTATTGACAGGTGGTTTCAAGTTCGACGATGAACTTGATGCAAATTTCTCTGAATTCGCTGATTGCCGTAGCATCGTCCTTAAAGTTCTGATAGAGGAAGAACGAGAACTGCATGAAGGGCTGAAGGATCGCCTCGATCTTGGTTTCGCTAAAGCCGCAGAACCATTTGAGATACTGCGCATGATCTCTGGTCCACACAGTCATTTCATAAATGGACTTGCCTTCAAGGATCCGACGGAGTTCGTCTTCAGTGTGGGTGTTCTTGTTAATAACAACTTTCATTGTAGCATAACCTTTCTGATGTTAGAATTTTGAATCGGGTGGATGGTGAACAAATAGGGGTATGCGGGGCAGATATGAAACATACGCGACATTCAACGTACAGGGAGCGGCCTGCAACTTGGGAACGTGTGATTTGACAGGCTTGCACGGACACTGTATTACGTCAAATGGAGTATATTTATTTATCAAAGACCGAGTGGAGTTCAGCGCGCTTGATTGCTTTTTGGGATCACCCTCAAATCACACCTATATTTTATCAAATTTTTCTGCCCCGCAGGTTGACACAGTGTCTACGTTTGGAATGAAGACAATAAAAAAAGATCTCGATTTCCGAGATCTTTTATAGGTTAATTATCTTTTAGTGATTCTGAAAATACAGGCAATCCGCGCTCATACAGATCCAAATTCACGTCGTAAATGGTGTAATTACCCAACTTCAGAAAAGCAACAACAACGCGATCTGTTAATTCGCTGCGCTGAAATGCGTACCCTGCGCTTGCCATAAGTATGACCGCATCATCGTAGTTCAAATTCAATCCCAAACATAGCTGCATGACCGTTCTTGGCGAGGCATTCACCTTTGCGGCACCGTTACGCGCTTTTATGCTCTTTCCTTTTCTTCCGTTTACAATATGATTAAACTTGTCTTTGGAAACGCGAGCAGCTTTATATACTTGTACATCTGTCATTCCACTCTTCTCTATATAATAAAATAGCGTTTCTTTGAACGAAAGTTCTTCAGGCTCCAATGCCATTAAGCCAAGGCGTTTACATTTTTCCGTGCTAAACCACTCCGGGAAGTCTACCGCTCCTGTGGATTCCTCAAAATCACGTTCAAATTCCACCGATTCTCTGACGAACGATTGTATCGCCTGATAGGTCGGGGTGCATTTTTTATTATAGCACGCTCGGTATACCCCTGCCACTTGATTGGTAAGGCCGAGAGGTATCCAACCTCTGTAAATATAAGCATAATCACGGGCACGCTTTTGCACCGCGCCTCTGCTTCTGTCTGCGAATCCTGCTTCTGCTAACTTTTCCATGAGTTCATCGAGCGAACTCTCGGTGCAGTAAAGATCTTCAAATTCAAATGTAGCTGCACAAACAATATAATCTTCCTCAAGTGACCACTTACGCGCCATAATGCTCCTCCCGCGAACTGTTATAGAAACAGTATATCATATAAATATGAATAAATCCAGTAGCAAAACAAAGTTCGCAAAAGTTATACCGATAGTTCGCGCTGAATTAGCGATTACACGCTAAAATACAGTACAGAAAGAAACTAAAGTCAGTTTCAATACCGATTCGGAGGCTATTATGACAACATACGCTTATTGCCGTGTATCGACCAAACACCAAAAGCTCGCTCGACAGATCACGAACATCACCGAGCTCTATCCAAAGGCAACCGTTATCCGCGAGTTCTATACCGGTACCACACAGCAACGCCCGGCTTGGGAACATCTGATGACCCAGATAAAAAAGGGAGACACCATCGTTTTCGACAGCGTCTCCCGTATGTCGCGCAATGCGACTGAGGGTTATAAAGATTATAAGATGCTTTATGAGCTCGGTGTGAGCCTCGTCTTTCTCAACGAACCTTTGATCAACACTTCAGTGTTCGATTCAACGAGGAACAACCTGCTGCGCATTGATATTGCCACGGGGAATGCTGCCGTCGATTCCTTCTTCAAAGGCAACATTGAACTGATCAATAATTTCATGATGGCTCTCGCGGAAGAACAGATCAAAGCCGCCTTTGACCAAAGCGAGAAAGAAGTCACCGACCTTCACTCCCGCATCAGCCAAGGCATCCGAGAAGCCAAGAAAAATGGTACGCAGATAGGGCTTCCTCAAGGCACCACACTCACGACCAGAAAATCGATTCAGTGCAAAGCCATTATCAAGAAGCATTCCAAAGATTTCGGTGGTAGCCTTGATGATTCGGAGGTGATAAAACTGTGCGGATGTTCGAGAAATAGTTATTATAAATACAAGAGCGAGACCAAGCTCACCATATAATACAAAGCCAAAAGCTGATGATCCATGAAGGAGCACCAGCTTTCTTTTATAAGCAAACGTAAGATTGATATTTTGTCCTACCAATACGCTTCTTACGATTCAGAACATATCATATCCAAACACGTCGACGTTGGAATAATAGTTATTGATAACCTCATCAATGGTAAATTTTCTTTTGATCAACATAGCAGCGGTAAGTAAGCTCATATGATCGCGAGTATATTGGATCAGGTTCTCGATGAGCTCTTTTCTGAATGCTTTGTCTTCATGGTGTCTGAACGGGTTGCTGTGAAACGCCTCAAGGAACTCATTGAACTTTTCATTGTCGATCATATTCCCGTGCTGATGGTTCAGCTTATAAAAGAAGATAAACAAATCGTGCAGCCCAGAGTCGCTTAGCGTTTCTAGTTCTTTTATCAATGTCTCAGTAGTTTTATTAATCGGTCTTTCATTCGTCTTTTCTGCGGGCTTTTCTTTATTTTCCATAAATCCTAATTCCTATCTGTAAATTTATTTGGAATGACAACAGAGGACAAAATATTGTCATTCGTGTAATTTAGCAGATATTAGAAAACTTAGTGTTAGGTAAAAGCATTTCAATAGTATTTTGCAATATATATCGGTATTGCATTTTTCTACAACGTATGGTATAATAGATAAAGAAAAATGCAAAAACCAATTAAAGGTAGGGAATTTTCAATGCCACGAAAAAATTTATATGAGCGTTTGGATAATTTGGGAGTTAATGTTTTTACTGAGTATAGCGCTCTGATAAAGCTGTTTAAATTTGAACAGAATATTACATACAATTATTCACATCATACGACTATAGAATATATAAATGACTTTTACTTCCGAGATTTGCCTGCAAATTTTAGAGCACCATTTTTGTCTGTTGAAGAAATGATAGTAGCCTTAAAGCTTAACGACCAATCGTACTCGTTAGACGATCTGTTCTTATTATCAGAATTTCTTGTTGCGCTTTTACCAAACAAATATACGAAACTAAAATCGGATTTTCAAAAACAAGCCTACACTATTTACGAAAATATTTTTTCTTTCTTAGAAAAATTAAATTATGAACTAAAAGAGCTAGAAGATGAACGCATAATTATTGTTGAGAAAAACCCAGCTACTACCCAAGCAGTAGGCATCGTCAAAGATACCAGCACCGCAATTGCACTGATAGAATACAATCACTATGCTCTTAAAGGAAATTTAGAGGAAAAGCGAAAGATTTTAACCGCTCTAGGATCATATATTGAACCTATTCTCAAATCCAGAGCTTTACAGAGTTCAGGATACAAACAGTTAGAGTCAGATGTGAGCTTTATGCTTAACAATTTTCATGTTCGCCATAACAATAAAGAAGGGGCTAAAGCTCAAAGCTATATACTAGAATTAAAAAGCAAACAACTTGAAGAGTGGTATGATAAAATTTACAATGCAATTCTTTCCGTTATTATTGTTAATGAGCACCTTCCAACACAGCGGGATATTGCTACTCTAAAAACCACTTATGCATGGAAAACGTAAAGATAAAACCAAGCACAAAACATTTTCAATTGTAAATAACTTTTGAATTTATCTCCAAGCCTATGTACGAACAACCCCAAACGCGATATAATGCATTCAGCAAAACCTAAAACGATGTGTTCAGCGAAAAAGATTTTGCATTGCAATGATATCAAAGGCTTATTTTACAAGGCTTTCAGGCTCATAAATCTGTGCTCTCCCCTGCCCCAAGCTCTGTATGCGTAGAGATGATGGGTCTCATCGGCGCAGGCAACAACCCCATGGTTGGTATGACCGTTGCAGTTGCAGTTGCGATCGAAGAGGCTTGCAAGTAATTTTATAGCTGCAATTTTTGCGGGGGAAGAACCTTTCTTAAAAGAAAGCGTTCTTCCCCCGCGCCCCTATCTCCAAAGAACTTTATAAAAAAGAACACATCTTTTTGGGCTGTTGCTCAGGTGATGTGTCCAATATTTTTATTTTAGTACCTTTTTATTTTACAAGACTTCTCTCAGTTGCATGCTGTCTTGAAAATATTTTTTGATTTTTCTCCCCAAATATGATATACTCATTAAGGACAAGAATGCTGATGCCTATAAAAGCAGAAGGTACTAATACAAAAAAATTTTAAATATTTTCCCTTTTTGTGTCAGTAAATCTGATTTTTGCTGACCTATACTTATAGGGGAATATAAACAACTAAAAGGAGGATAGTACTATGGCAAGAACAGAAACAATAAAGGACGCGTCATTTCGCGCGATTTCCATCTTGACCTATGAAGACAATGGTGATATTAAAGTTCAGGATTGGGAGAGCCGTATGGTGGTAGGATATTATCGTAAGAACCGTGATGTAACCACTGATTTTTACGGCAGGGTCATCGCGCGCGGAAACGCAGTCGGAATGTTGATCGGAAAGAAGAAACCCTAAAGAGCTTCACACCGACCTTAGTCGGATAGAACCCGCGTGAAGGTCAGAATGCTCCCTACAAAAATAGAAAGGACACTCCGTTCTGTCCCCACAAATTTTCGACATACCACAAAAAAGGCTGAGCCGTTGGCTCAGCCTTTTGCTTCTGATCCGATCATAGCCGGTAAAGCACTGCCCTCCTCCGAAAAGCGAAAACTTTCTCCTCCCATATTGATTTTCCCCCTCATATGTGATACAATAAGACCGTAGTCTTACATATCAACGGGAGGGTCTATGAAAAGAAGATCGTGGAATTCCTTTTTTAATTCAATTCTCCCCGCCGTGTTCTTCGGTGCGCTGACGGGTGTGTTTACCTCGCTTGTAGTGAATCTCTACAAGCTATGTGCGAAGCACGTGATCGCCTTTTCCGAAAAGAGTTATCATTTCATCGGAACGCGGCTCTATCTTATCCCCGTCATCCTCCTTCTCCTCTTCGCATTCGCCCTTCTCTTTGCCTACATCTATAAGCGCATCCCAAATCTGCGCGGCGGCGGGATCCCTACCTCGATCGGTATTCTGCGCGACATCATTCCCTTTAAGTGGGTAAGGAATCTCATCGGCATCTTCGGTTTGTCCCTCCTCTCCTTCCTCATCGGCGTTCCGCTCGGAAACGAGGGTCCCTCGGTGCAGATGGGCACCGCGATCGGACGAGGAAGCGTCTATTCCTTTGGAAAAAAGCACCGCGCGTGGGATCGCTATTCGATGACAGGCGGTGCCTGCTCGGGCTTTGCGGTCACAACGGGTGCTCCCATTTCAGGTATCCTCTTCGCGGTCGAGGAGGCACACCAGCGCATCACCCCAATGATATTGATGATCGCATCTACCTCGGTGATGTTCGCATCACTTACGACTGAGCTCATCGCCCCCATCCTCGGTGTCAGCAGATCCCTCTTTCCCGCGTTAAAGCTTCCTGCTCTCTCCTTACGGGACGTGTGGATCCCTGTCCTTCTCGGCGTCGTGATGGGACTTTTCGCAGTTCTCTTCCTGAATTACTACAAGGTAGTCTTCAAGTTTTCGAATAAAATTCTCGGGCGGATTCCGCACGGACTGCGCATCTTCAGCCTCTTTCTTGTCACCTTCGCCTTCGGACTCCTCTCCTTCTCCTTTGTTTCGACGGGTCACGAGCTGATCCTCGATATCATCGGCGGAGGTGTGATGCTCCTTCCTCTCGTGCTGTTGCTCATCGTTCGCTCGACGCTCACCCTTTACGCAAACTCGAACAGCATAACGGGCGGCATCTTTCTTCCCTTGATGGCGGTTGGCGCACTCGTCTCCGCCGTCATAGCAACACTATTCAGAATGACCGTTGGACTTGATTCCTCCTATTATACCGTAATGGTCGTCTTCGGCATCGTCGCCTGCATCGCTGGAATGATGAAAATGCCCCTTACAGCGATCGTCTTTGCGATCGAGGCACTATCCTGCTACGAGAACGTGCTATTCGTCATCATAACGGCGGGCATTGCCTTCGTCATCACCGAGATCTTCGGTGTCGAGTCGATCAACGACCGCGTGCTGGAGAATCGTGTCGCAGAGATCCACGAGGGAAAGGAGCAGCAGCTCCTCGATGGGTATGTCACGGTCGGCAAAAATGCCTTTGCACAGGGAATGAACATCCGCGATATCTTCTGGCCAAGCGGCACGTTCGTGCTGTCACACAAGCGCGTTCTCCCACCCTCTCAGCGCGATAAGCACGCAATTAAGGCGATCCACGAGGGGGATATCCTCCACATCCGCTGTACGACCTATGACGCGGATAAAACGAGGGAGGAGCTGTGCGCGATCCTCGGGAGCGACGCCGCAAATCTTAGATAAAAGCCGTTTAAAAAAAGAAACGTCTAAGTAATTTTTTCAAAATTTGTTCAAAAAATCAATTTTGCTGCCTATTTTTTGAAGAGGCTGAACCTAAATGGCTCAGCCTCTTTATGTTTTATTACGTTCACTTTACCCCGTCGAACAGCTTGATGTTCGACACGACGTACTGCGTCATTCTGCCGCGCAGGTAGGGCTCGTTCTTTTTGAGGCAGGCGCGGATCTTCGACGGATCTGCTCCGAATTTCGCCTTGATATAGAGAACGTCCTTCATCATTGCGGGCTCGACCGCGCGGAGCGCATCCGCGATCCACTGAACGGTTGCGGGCGCACACGCAGAGAAGCACTTCCAGCCGCCCTCTGTATCGACCTCGGCGAGATCGAGGAGCATCTTATACGCCGCCACCGTGCGGAAGCGACCGCCTTCACCGAAATCGCACTTCTCGAGATATCCGGGCAACCAAAGCTGTCCCTTGCTCTGCGAAATGCGCGAAAAATACGCGTCCATTCTCGCACTCACGACGTCGGGTGTGATCCGCTCGACGGGCATATTCCTCCCGGTCGAAGCATCATAGCGGAAGAAGTTCGGCGTATCTTCGCCAAACACGAAAAAGAGCAGCACGAGCTGAACGGCGATCAGAAGAAGAACGATCCCCGAGATCACGAGCAGGACCCGTCCTGCGGGAAGCACCGCGTCGCCGCCTGCCGAAATGAACACGCCGACCGCAAGCACGACTGCAATGAGCGCAAAAATAGCGCCTACGATATTTCTCCTCCCCGTTTCGCCCTGAAAGAGCGCACCGATCTGATTTCCACCCGTCCTCTTGTTTTTTTCCATATCCGAAAAAGACCGCCTTTCCGAAAAAATTCGTATATCTTATGCACGCAAGCATTCATAGACCTGTTTTTTACAGTATAACATAATTTCGCGCATTTTTCAAGGGCGTTCGGGCTCTTTTTTAAACTAAGGCAAAATATTTTTTCGTCCCCGTTCGCCCGTTTTCTAAAAAAAACGTCTTAAAGCGCCTCCGCTCGCTCCGAAAAGTACTTCACCGCCGCCTGTCTGAGCGCCCGATCCTTGAGACGGTAGACCGTTGCGCGGGAAATATCAAGCAGCTCGGCGCATCGCATCAGATTTTCCCCGTGGATGTAGTGATAATATAAAAGGAGCTTTTCGTCGCAGTCGGGGATCGAAAGCACGAACGCGCGGATGCCGTACATCTTCGCCTTCAGATAAGCCTCGGTCTCCTTTGACAGATCGGGGATATCCCGTTTCAGCTCATCCCTGAAATAATCGCGCTCGTAGCGGTTCATTTCGAGCATACGTGCCGACGTCCGATAGTCGGAGAGGTACGCGTCCACCTCCCGAAGGCAATTTTCCTCCGATTTTCCGAATGCACACAGCATTTCGGATTTCCGTCTCCTTCTCCGTCTCCGATCACGCGCGGGGATAACGATATATTCCTCTTCTCTGTTCTGTTCCATCCATTTCCTCCCGTTTCTCTTTCGCGTATGGGACGGTTGCGTATTCTCTCAGAAAAAATGAGAACCGCACGCCCTCCGCGGCTTCAGCCGCCTCATAATTCGGACAAGCCGAAGGGCAGACCGTTCTTTCACAAATATCACACATATGCTTCTCCCTTCTCCGATCACGGGTAAAACAGAAAATTCCGCAGGCAAATTCCTCAAAAGCCCTTGACAATCCCCCCGAATATCGGTTATAATATCTGTGAAAATTATACCGTGTTTTCGAAAACATGTCAACAGTTATTTCGAATTTCCGAATTACTTACCGCAATTTCGGCATCCTATACAAATCCATAGGGAGGCTTATGATGGATTACGCACGCTTTGAAGCATTGCTTCGCCAACACAATACGACGGTCTACCGCGTGTCGAAGGAAACGGGCATCGCCCCCTCGACCTTTTCCGATTGGAAAAACGGTCGCTCGACACCGAAGGCGGATAAGCTCCTCCGCATTGCCGACTTTTTTGGGATCAGCACCGACTCCCTCTTCGGCAGTGAGATCGGAGAAAAGACCGACCTTTCGGGCTACCTCACCGTCCGCGCCCGCAAAATGGTTCCCGTCGTCGGAGAGATCCGCGCGGGAAGCCCGATTCTCACGGATGACTCGACACTCGGGGTCGAATTTGCCGACGTTGAGAACGCAGAGGACTATTTCTATCTTCAGATCCGCGGCGACAGCATGAAGGACGCGGGCATCGTCGAAAATTCCCTCGTGCTTTTCCATAAGCAGGACTACGCCGAGGACGGCGACATCGTTGCCTGCCTTGTCGGCGGCGACAGCGCGACCATCAAGCGCTTCCGTCAGATCCGCCGTCAGATCCTGCTCGTCCCCGAAAACGACAGCTACGACCCGATCCTGCTCACCACCGCCGATTTCGAATCGGGCGAGGCGAGGATCCTCGGAGTCGCAGAGGAGGTTAAGATCAAGCTATGACCGCGATCAGCATCACGGGGCTCTCCCTTTCGTTCGGTGTCACCCCGATCCTTCAGGATATCTCCTTCTCTCTCGAGGAAAATGACCGCCTCGGCATCATCGGTGTCAACGGGTGCGGCAAATCGACCCTCTTCCGACTGATCCTCGGGGAGCATACCCCCGACAGCGGAAACGTCTATATCGCCAAGGGCAAGACCGTCGGAATCCTCACGCAGGACGGCGCGTTTCAGGAGGCACTTCTGCCGAGCGGCGAGCGTGCAGACACTCCTATTCTTCAGATGTACACCGCCTTTCCGCATCTTCTCCGCGCGGAGGAGCGTCTTGCGGAGCTTCAGGCTACGCTTGACGCAAAGAGTGCCGAAAACGATCCCGAGGCACTTCGCATCGCATCCGAATACACCGCGCTGAACGAGCGGTTTATCCGCGAGGGCGGGCTTGAATTCAGAAACCGCTGTGCGTCGATCCTCTCGCGGATGGGCTTTTCTGCGGAAATGATGAACCGCCCCCTCGACACGCTTTCGGGCGGTCAGAGAACGCGCCTCGCCCTTTCCCGCGAGCTTTCGCGCGAGCCTGATATTCTTCTGCTCGACGAGCCGACGAACCACCTCGACATCGAGACGCTCGGTTGGCTTGAGCATTATCTCCTTTCCTACAAAAAATGCGTGGTGGTCATTTCCCATGACCGTTACTTCCTCGACCGCGTGACGAATAAAACGCTTGCGATCGAGCATCACCGTGCAAAGCTTTATAACGGCAGCTACTCCGCAACCGTAAAGCAACGCGAGATCGACCGCGCGCTTCAGGAAAAGCACTACAAGGATCAGCAGAAGGAGATCGCGCGTCAGGAGGCGTATATCGCACAGCAGCGGCAGTGGAACCGCGAGCGTAACATCATCGCCGCCGAAAGCAGGCAAAAGCTGCTTGACAAAATGGTGCGCATCGAAAAGCCGAAGGAAGCACCGAAGGCGATCCGAATGCAGTTCACCGCATCCTCGGCAAGCGGCAACGAGGTTCTGACCGCGAACCGCCTCACGATGGGCTTTGACGGTCGCATCCTCTTCCGTGACCTCTCCTTCCTCGTGAAGAAGAACGAACGTCTCTTCATCGTCGGACAAAATGGAGCGGGCAAGTCGACGCTCATCAAAATGATGCTCGGAAAGATCGCCCCCCTGTCGGGCTATCTCGAGGCGGGATACAACGTCGAGATCGGATACTACGATCAGGAAAACCAGAATCTCTCCCCCGAAAACACCGTCCTTGACGAATTGTGGAACGCCTACCCGACGCTTCCCGAAACACAGATCCGCAATACCCTCGCCCTCTTCCGCTTTGAAGGTGAGGAGGTATTTAAAGAAGTAGGGCTTTTGTCGGGCGGTGAGCGCGCGCGTCTGACACTCGCGAAGCTGATTTTGTCGAAAATGAATCTGCTCATCCTCGACGAGCCTACGAACCACCTTGATATCGACTCCCGCGAGGCACTTGAAATGGCACTTTCGTCCTTCGACGGAACGATCATCACAGTCTCGCACGACCGATACTTTATGGACAAGCTCGCGACACGCGTGCTTGAGATCGCCCCCGCGGAGATCTCGGACCGCATCTCGTGCGACTATACCGTAACGCGCGCGGGAGAGGGCTACACCGAGTACCTTGAGGAGCGCGAGGCGCGGCTTCTGCGTGCGGGAGCGCAGGATCCCGACACGGCACCGACCGCTACGCAAAGCACCCAAAAGGAGCAGTACCTGAAAAACAAGCAAGCCGCCGCCGAGGAGCGCAAGCAGAAGGCGCGCGTGGAACGGCTCAAAAAGGAGTCGGAAAGACTCGAAAACGAGCTTGAGGAGATCGAAAAGGAGATGTTCGGCGACGCCGCCACCGACTACGTCCGCGCGGCAGAGCTTGACACCAGAAAAAACGAGATCGAGGAGCGACTGCTCGAGATCTACGAGGAGATCGGGCTGTGAAAAGAAAAAAGGTGAGTCATTTTTGACTCACCTTTTGTTCTTAGCAACGAATTCTCTTAGGAGATCCCGATGCTTCGCATCGCCCTTCGGGTTCGACTACGACCGCCCATGTCATTCTGAGCAAAGGACGAAGTCCGAAGTCGAAATTTTGCGTATGCAAAATCGAAAACGGCGGAATCTCGGGCGGTCTCCGCTCAGGATGACACTGTCCCTTCATCCGAAAGCAGCCGACAGGAGATCCCGACAGGCGTTGCCGAAACGCCGAGGACTGCCGTGCGGAAGGCACTGTCGCCGTTTTCCGTCTCGGGAAGGCGAAGACGGTACGAGCCGTCCTTCTGCCGTCTGTAACAGAATTTGCGGAAATCCCCGCTCTTCGTGATCCGAACGCGCCGATATCCCCCGTTTTCGTCACGGCGAAGCTCCTCGAATTCGACCACGTAGGGCATCTGAAACGCCTTTTTCTTCCACTCCTCACTGTGGATGACGTTTCGCGTCGTCATAGAAAAGGAAATGCGCTTTTCGGGAGAGGATCCGTCCTTTTCTGCAGAAGAATCCCACAGTACAATTGCGTCACCGTCCATATCGTGAAGCATAAGCCGTGAGCTTGAGATCCGATGCGTGACCGCCTGCTCCATTCCGTCGAGCAGCAGCTTCGACTCACTTTCGTAGGAAACGGTCATTTCCTGCGGAAGCGACCGCAAAAGATCCCCCGTCAAGGGGAAATCGGCATACCTGCCGACCGCAACGAGGTGGGTAAGCTCCGCGTCGCGGATGCCGTCAAATAGACGGGCAAAACACTCGGCGGCAAGTGCCATCGAGATCCTCCCGGGCTTGCCGTAACGGTCGCGCGCGGCTCTGTAAAACGCAGGAAGCCTCCGATCCACCCGCGCCCTTTCGGATGCCGAAAGTACCGTATAATCGATGCGCTCCTCCTCCCTAGGAGACTCTGTCTCTACAGGGGGCGCCTTCCGCTTCTGCACGGAAAAGAGCTTACCGTGAAGCGCATCCGAGTCCGACACCGCAGGACGGCTGTAAAGAAGCGGATATTTTGCGCGATCGGGCATTCCCTTTTTGATCTGCTCCGTACCGCCCGCCGCAGGCGCATAGCAACGATAGACGCGGAAAAGCTCCCGCACGCGGTCGATCTGCCCCTCGTAATACGAGAGCGAGTCCTCCTCATTCTCGACAAATCCGAGCAGCCAATCGTAAAATCCGTTTCCACCCGTCCGCTTCCCCGAAAGCGGGATCTCCCCCGCCTCTGTAAACAGCCGCGTTTCCCGCGAGTCGCAGTAGAGGACCTGACACGGTCCATCCTCCGAAAGCACCGTGACCGCACGGTAAAACAGCTCGTCACGCAAAAGCACCGAGACCGAATCGACAAACGAAAGCGACGAAAGAAGCTCCGAAACGCAGGGGCGTAGAACCTCCACCTTACGCGAAAACGCGACCGCGACCGTCACGCACCGGCCTGTGAGAGCGACTTCCTTTGAAAGAAGCGCGATCAGCTCGCTCAACGCATCCCTCAGAGTTTCCTCGGTGACCGGCTTCCGAACCGAAGCGTTCAGCGCCGCATCGCGATCGTTCAGGATCAGCCTTGCAAACAGCCCGTCCTCACGCACGTAGCAGAGGAGAAGCTCCATATGTAAGCTCTTCATCATACTTCCCCTCCAAGTCCCGCAGAAAGCGTCAGAATGCGGTGATACAAGGCGGCCTTTTCACGAAGTCCCGAAAGCGCGGGAAATCCGACCACTAGCGAGATCTCATACGAAAGAAACGCCGAGAAATGTCCCATCGCCACGCGCAGATGGCGCAGATCATAGCGTTTTTCCGAGTCAAAGCAGGTCTTGTAGTACATCGCACATCCGATCACGTAATCGAGAAGCGCGTTCATATGCTCGAGCATAGACCGTTCAAAGGCATTGTCCCAAGCATCCCCGCGCATATTCTCCGAAACCTCCGCGGAAAGCACCGTCCACTGATCGGTGATCCGCACGGTAAGCTCCGAAAGCTCGCGAAGGATCCGTTCGCCGCGTAGTTTCTCCTCCGCGATCGCCGGATCGTCCTCCCCGCGAAGAGCTGCCACAATAGAGGCAAGAGCAGGCTCGTAAAACTCGATCGCGGCAGATAGCTCAAGTCGCAGGAATGCGAGCTTCCCTGCATTCGACGCCGTCAGATACGCC
Source organism: Eubacteriales bacterium (assembly GCA_045589215.1). Lineage (GTDB taxonomy): Bacteria > Bacillota > Clostridia > Oscillospirales > CAG-272 > JAZNOQ01. The sequence continues at coordinate 1,356 of JAZNOQ010000054.1, read as the reverse complement.
CCCTCGGCGTACTGTCTCAGCGCATTCGAGAGATCGTCTTGTCCAACGTCAGAAAGGCGGATATATTCGTAGCATGCCTCCTGCGACTCGGAGCAAAGCGAGAGGAAGCTCTCTTTTAATGCCTCCCGCTCCTCCGCAGTTTCCGCGCGCTCCGACAGAATATGCTTCACATAAGCCACGCGGGAGCGGATACCGCCCGCTCGGATCCCCGCTTCGAAATAGGACTCGGCATCGGGATCGTCGTTTTCAAGCGCAAGCATACCAAGCTCATACGCCGAGTCGAGCGAAACGAGACCGTCGCGGATCGCATAAAATTCAGCCTCCAGCTTCGGCGTCGGGAATCTCCCCTCCATAAGTGCAATGAAATCAAAAAACACCTTCAGCCTCTCGCGCAGAGCCCTTTTCTTTTGCTCGTCGGGCTCTCTGTGTGAAAGCGCCCGCAGAAGCCCGCGCGCGTCCCGAAGGATCTCACCGAGCGCCTCGGCAAAGATCTGACCGACCTGCGCGGAAAGCTCCTCCGACAGAGGATCGTCATCGCTTCTGCGGCAATATCCAACCGACGAGAGCAGCGCGCGTGCGCGTTCGTCCGCGGGGAGCGCCACCGTCCGTCTGCGGATCTCCTCGCAGGCATACGCCGTATAGACCGAACCGTCGAAGGGAAAGGCAACCGAGAAGCCGCACAGAGGATCCTCACAAGCGTAACGAAGCTCCCATCGCGCTCCGTATGCATTCGGTGTATCGTCCCGCATCTCGGCGCGGCGCTCGATCATACCGCCGCAGATCGGACAAATTCTTTCCCGCGTCATACTTGCTCCCCCTTCCGAATTTTCTACCTATTACGATTATTATACAGGATTTATAGTCTTTTGTCAACAAAAAACTTCGGAGAGGGAGCGAATATTCGAGTTACTTTTGTCGGAAGAATCCTCCGACCGCATCTCGCGCCTCGGAAAGCGAGATCTCCGCGTCGGAAGAAACGATCATCAAGACGCAGCTCCCGAGGATCACGACACGCCCGCCCGAGGTGTACGCCTCGTAATCACTTCCCCTGAAGTGATTTCGGAGCACTGCAAGACGGCGCGCGCAAAGCTCGGAGACCTCCTCGGTCCCGTCGCTCATATCACACCGAAAGACCGCAAGCTCGAAGGGATGCCCCGAGGCGGAGAGATAGATCGCAAAGTCCGAAACGAACGACCACTCCGCAGGTACCCCCTCGTCACCGTAAAGAGCGATGCAAAGCGACTCCGATAAGTACCCCTTTTCCCCCTCCTCGGCACCGGAAAAGTAAATGACCCCCACAGGTAGATCTTCTTCACACGCAAGCATCGCGGGCAGCACCTAAGTCGGATCGTAGCC
>JAZNOQ010000053.1:0-18140 GCA_045589215.1 Eubacteriales bacterium | reverse complement strand
TTACGGCAGACAGCACCTTCCCCGTCATCGTCGGAACGACCGACGCAACGATCACGCCGTCGATCTGTGCGATGTTGCATCCGCACCGTTCGATCAGTGCCGACAGCGTCAATGCGTATTCGTCGGCAGATCGCCGCTCGTCCGTTCCGATGCCGAATTCGTGCTTCGGAAGACTTTCTCCGTCACAGAACAGACCGACGTGGATGTTCGTGTTTCCAAGATCTATCGCAAGAAGCATTCGTTACTCCTTTTTCCCCATCGCCTCAGCGACCTTGACCATGATCGCGCATTCCATACGCTTCTTGAAGAGATGGCATCCGTACTCGTAAATGCCCTTCACCGAGCCCGTCGCATGATACGCGTTCGCGGCACAGCCGCCCGAGCAGTAAAGCCGCGCCCAGCAATCCTTACAGTCAGGTCTTGCATATGCGTTGCAGGAGCGGAATTCCTCCTGGATCTCGGTGTTCGTGACGCCCTTCCAGATGTCACCGAGAAGATACTTCTCATCTCCGACGAACTGATGGCAGGGGTAGAGATCGCCCCACGGCGTAACCGCCATGTATTCGGTGCCCGAGCCGCATCCCGCAAGTCTCTTGTAGATGCAGGGGCCGCCGCTGAGATCGATCATATAGTGATAGAACGTGAGAGGCTTTCCCGCCTTTGCGCGGCGGATCATTTCGAGGGCAAGCTTTTCGTACTGCTCGTAGAGCACGGGCAGATCCTCCTCGGTGAGCGCGTAAGGGTCCCCGGGCGCGCAAACAACGGGCTCCATCGACAACTCGGTAAAGCCGAGATCCGCCATATGCATGATGTCATTGTAGAAATCGGTATTAAAATGCGTATATGTGCCGCGCATATAGTATCCGCGGTCGCCGCGCTTTTTCACGAATTCCTTGAATTTCGGAACGATCACGTCATAGCTTCCCTTGCCCGCAATGTTCTTGCGAAGCCTGTCGTGGACCTCCTTCCGTCCGTCGAGCGACAGAACGACGTTGTGGCATTCCTTATTTGCAAATTCGATCACGTCGTCGTCGACAAGCACGCCGTTCGTCGTGAGGGTAAAGCGGAAATTCTTCCCCTTCTCCTTTTCGATCGATCGCGCATAGGCGACAAGCTCCTTCACAACGTCAAAATTCATCAGCGGCTCACCGCCGAAGAAATCGACCTCAAGGTTCGTGCGCGAGCCCGAATTTTCAACAAGAAAATCAAGTGCTCTCTTGCCCGTTTCAAAGGACATCAGCGCACGGTCACCGTTGTATTTTCCCTGACTTGCAAAGCAGTATTCGCAGTTCAGGTTGCAGGTATGCGCAACGTGCAGGCAGAGTGCCTTTACGACGTTACTGCGGTTCTTGAAATCTCCCGCGAGGCTTGCGTATGCATCCTCGGAAAACAGCTTGCCGTTCCGCTTCAGCTCCTCGACGTCATCGATCGTGTCACGGATCTCGCTCTCCGAGATCTCGGGCACGTCCTTGAATTTTTCGAGGCAAGCCTTCACGATCTCGTCGTGTGTCCTCGTCTCGTACAACTCGATGACCTCCTTCGAGAGATCGTCAACCACGTGGATCGATCCCGAATAGACGTCAAGAACGATATTGTAGCCGTTTAACGTATAACTGTGTATCATTTTCGGATCTTATAATCCCTTTCTATGTTTGTTTTGAGGGTACTTTTGTCGTCAATCGACTTCACCCTCTCGCCCAATTCCTCACAGCAAAAACGCCGCCCGCCCGAATGAGCGCAGCGGCAATTTTTATTTCGGTGAGCCGAAGGAGAAATTACTTCTCCTCAGCGCACTTCTCGCAAGCCTGATTTGCAACACCGCAGGAGGTCTTGCAAGCGGACTGGCAAGAGGTCTGGCATTCGCCGCAGCCGCCGTTCTCTGCAGATGCGCGGAGATCACGGGTGTCGATGGTCTGGATTCTCTTCATAACCGTATTTCCTTTCTTTGAAAAGAGATTTTACTGAGTATAGTATAATTCACTTTTTCTGTTTTGTCAAGAGGTTTTTCCGTATTTTATTCGGATTTGGTGCTTCTCTTCTGCTTTTCTGCGTGCTTACAAGCCGTTCGGAGCGGACAATCCCCGCACTTCGGCGCACGCGCTGTGCAGGTCTCTCTGCCGAAATGTACGATGCGGTGGCAGAAATCCGACTGCTCGGACAAGGGGATCAGCTTTTCCATCACGCGCTCGGTCAGGATCGGATCCTTCTTCTCCTCGGGATAGAAGCCGAGCCGTCCACAGATGCGGATGCAGTGCGTATCCGCAACGATCCCGCCCTTTTTGTAAATGTCTCCGAGGAGAAGGTTTGCGATCTTTCGTCCGACCCCGGGAAGGCGAAGGAGCTCCTCCATCGTGTCGGGGATCCGCCCGCCAAATTCATCCCGCACCATTGCGGATGCCGCCTTCAGGGATGCCGCCTTGGTTTTATAGAGCCCGCAGGGCTTCACCGCCTCCTCAAGCTCTGAGATCTCGGCATCCGCCATCGCGTTACAGTCGGGATATTTCAAAAACAGCTCACGGCAGACGATGTTCACCCGCGCGTCGGTGCATTGTGCCGATAGCCTGCCCATCACGAGAAGACGCCATGGATCTCCGCCCGATTCGAGCGAGCATTCGGCGTCGGGATAAAGCTCCTTCAGCGTATCCACCGCAAGCGCGGCTCTTTTTTTCGGGATAAGCGAATTTTTTGACATATGCGTTCCTTCCTTCTTCCACTCGGTAGGGGTCGGCGCCCTTCGACGACCCGTTAAGCAATATCTTTGACGGTCTGCGTAAACTTTTTGAAAAAAATTTGCAAAAGCTCTTTTCTTTTCTATGAAAATGTATTATAATAAAGTTATCTATAATCATTATAACAAATCGCGCGAAAAATTGCAAGCCCCGCGCGAAAATCCGATGAAAGGATGTACATACCTATGAAGCAAAGATACACCCTCACGATCGCAGATATGGAGATCAACGTCATTTCCGACGAATCTCCCGAGACCGTAGAATCCCTCGTCGGCAGTGTCGACCGCAAGATGCGTGAGATCCTCACGGTCAGCCGCCGCTGCACGAAGAGCGAGGCGGCTCTCCTTTGCGCGCTCGACTATTGCTCGGATAAGGTTCAGGCTCTCCGCAAGGTCAAGCAGCAGGAGGCTCTGATCGACGAAAAGAACACCGCGATCCTCGCGCTCGAAAAGGAGAACGACAAGCTCCGCGTCGAGCTTGAAACACTGCGCGAATCCCTTGCAGCAATGCAGAGCCTGAAAAACGAAAGAGCGCTTTCGGACGAGCCTCTTACCGAAGTCGTGCCCGAAGAAGAAAAGGCCGCAGCAGAAATGCCTGCCGAGAGCGAGCCCGTACAGCTCACGATCGAGGAGCCCGTCCCTGCAGAGCCTTCCCCCGAGGAGGCTCCCGCTGAGCCCGAAAAGGCGCACGTTGAGCCCGAGGACGTTGAATTCGATCCCACGGAGATCTTCCGCCGCGTAAAGGCGAACCGCTCGCTCCGCAAGGGCGGCAAGCGGAAATGATCCTGCGATGAAGTCACCCTTCACAGAGCTCCTCGCCCCCGCAGGGTCTCCTGCGGCACTTGACGCGGCGCTCGAATACGGTGCGGATGCCGTTTATCTCGGTGCTACCGCCTTCAACGCGCGTATGAATGCGCAGAATTTCACAAAAGACGATCTCCGTAGCGGCATCAAGCGCGCCCACGCACTCGGAAGATCGGTCTATATGACGCTGAACACACAGGTGCTCGACCGTGAGCTTCCCTCTCTTCTCGACACGGCGCGGGAGGCGTACGATGACGGAATTGACGCCCTCATCGTGGCAGACCTCGGCGTGGCACGGGAGATCAGGCGAATCCTCCCCGACTTTCCCCTGCACGCGTCCACACAGATATCGGGACACAACACCGATATCGCGCGGCTGCTGAAGTCATGCGGCTACACACGAATGGTGCTTGCAAGAGAAACGAGTGCCGAGGACATCCGCTCCTTTTGCGAAAACGCACCGATCGAAGCCGAGGTCTTCGTACACGGCGCGCTTTGCGTTTCGCACTCGGGACAGTGTCTTTTTTCCTCTGTTGTCGGCGGACGAAGCGGTAATCGCGGTGCTTGCGCCCAGCCCTGCCGCCTTCCGTATAACGGAAACAACTATCCCCTGTCTTTGAAGGATCTCTGCCTTGCGCGGGAGATCCCGACCTTAAGGGAAATGGGAGTCGCCTCTCTCAAGATCGAGGGACGTATGAAATCCCCCGAATACGTCGGCGCGGTAACGGCAGTCTACCGAAGACTTCTCGACGAAAACCGCGCGGCGACCGACGATGAGATTGCCTATCTCGCGGAGGTCTTTTCGCGCGGCGGCTTTACAAGCGGATATTTCAGCGGCCGTATCGGCTCGGAAATGCTCGGCGTTCGCTCGGAAGCGGACAAGGAGACTACGCGCACGCTCCCTCCGTTCAAGGGGCTCACGAAAAAAGCGCCGATCTCCCTTTCGTTCACGGCAAAGGAAAACGAACCGATCACTCTGACCGCAGAGAAAAACGGACGTTCGGTCACGGTCACGGGGGAGATCCCCCTGCACGCAGAAAATGCTCCGACCGACGAAGGTACCGTCCACCGTCAGATCACAAAGCTCGGCGCAACGGTCTATGAGGCACGCGACGTAAAGATCTCGCTCGCAGACGGGCTGATGATTCCGATCGCTTGGCTGAACGCACTGCGTCGCGACGCAGTCGCGGCTCTCGAGGCGATTGATGCTTCCCCGACCACAGAACGCGGTCATATCCCCGCTATTCCCCTTACAGAAGCCGTTCAGCGGTCGCCTGATGCGCTTCGCTCGGCACGCTTTTTATCCTCCGCGCAGATCACAAACAAAGCGCGTAGCTATTTTGACGTTTGCTATCTTCCGCTCTTTTCCCACACCGAGCGCGCAAACGGTGTCATCCTGCCACCCGTTGTGTATGACAGCAAGCGGGATACGGTCAAGTCGGCACTTTCGGATGCGCTCTCTCATGGGGCTCGGTACGTTCTCATAACAAATCTCGGTCAGCTCTCGCTTGCGAAAGAAGCGATCGCGGAGACGAACTCCGGCGGTGTCACCCTCTGTGGGGACTTCCGTCTCGGCGTGACGAACACAAAGTCCCTCGCGATGCTGTACGAAAACGGGCTCGACCGTGTGATCCTTTCCCCCGAGCTGACGCTTCCGCAGGCGCGTGACGTCGCGCGGACAGGAGCGACCGACGTCATCATTTACGGCAGACTTCCGCTGATGCTTCTCGAAAAATGCGTGAATATCGGAAGAAACGGACAGAAAAAAGGCGCGCCGTGCGCGTCCTGCCAAAGCCGCTGTAACGGGAACGCTCCCCTTGCCCCCTGTATCCCCTCGGCGCGGCTCGTCGACCGCAAAAGAGTGGAATTTCCCGTCCTGCGCGAATGGGAGCATCGAAACGTCGTTTATAACAGCCTTCCGACCTACACTGCAGACCGTATGAGCGATTTTTCCCGCGCCCGTATTCACGCACATCACTACATTTTTTCGATCGAAGCTCCCGAGGAGGTCGATCGCATCATCCATGCTTATCAAAATGGGCTACCGCCGAAAGGCACGGTCAGACGGCTTCCCGGCTAAGCCCTTTTACCACGAAAGGAATTCTAACATGACAAAGATCGATATTATCTCCGGCTTTCTCGGAGCCGGCAAGACCACACTTCTGAAAAAATTGATCAAGGAAGCCTACGCGGGCGAAAAGCTCGTGCTGATCGAAAACGAATTCGGCGAGATCGGCATCGACGGCGGCTTTATGCAGGACGCAGGCATCGAGGTCACCGAAATGAACTCGGGCTGTATCTGCTGCTCCCTCGTCGGAGACTTCGGCAAGGCACTCGAAAAGGTCCTGAAGGAATTTGCTCCCGATCGCATTCTGATCGAGCCCTCGGGCGTCGGAAAGCTTTCGGACGTCATCCGCGCAGTCGAGGGCGTGACGGGTGAGGGGGCGGTTCTCAACTGCTTCACCACCGTCGTAGACGTCAACAAGTGCAAGATGTATATGAAGAACTTCGGCGAATTCTTCAACGATCAGGTGAAGAACGCAGGCTGTATCGTTCTCAGCCACACGGGTAAATGCTCGGACGAAAAGATCGCGGCAGTCGTCGCAATGCTCCGCACCGAAAATGAGACCGCAACGATCGTCACGACCGATTGGGATTCTCTCACGGGCGCACAGCTTCTCGAGGCGATGGAGCGTAAAAATACCCTCTCGGACGAGCTGAAGAAGCTCGAGGAGGAGGCGCATCATCACCATCACGAGCATCATCATGAGCACGGCGAGGAGTGCTGCTGCGGGCATCACCATGATGACGAGCATGAGCATCATCATCACCACGATGAGCATCACCATCACGAGCACGGTGAGGAGTGCTGCTGCGGACATCACCATGATGACGAGCATGAGCATCGCCATCACCACGAAGAGCATCACCACCACGAGCACGGTGAAGGCTGCACCTGCGGATGCCATGACCACGATCACCACCATCATCACGCCGACGAGGTCTTTACGACCTGGGGGGTCGAAACGTCGAAAAAGTTCAAAAAGGGCGAGATCGAGCAGATCCTCGAAACGCTCTCCGAGGGCGACGGGTACAGTATGATCCTCCGCGCAAAGGGCATCGTACAGAGCGAGGACGGAAGCTGGATCCACTTCGACTACGTTCCGGGTGAACCCAACGTGCGCTCGGGATGCGCCGACGTAATGGGCAGACTTTGCGTCATCGGCGCGAAGATCGATAAGGCGGGACTCGCTTCCCTCTTCGGTGTGAACTGATTCTTTACGGAGTAAAAAGCAATGGCAAGAACAAAGCAGATCCCCGTATATCTTTTCCTCGGATTTCTTGAATCGGGCAAAACCTCTGTCATTCAGGAAACGATGGAGGACGAACGCTTTAACACGGGCGAAAAGACCCTCATCATCCTTTGTGAGGAGGGCGAATGTGAATACGATAAATCGAAATTTTACGGGCAGAACGTCGAGTTTATGACGATCGAAAACGAATCGGACGTCACCCCCGAAACGCTCGGCGCTTGGCAGCTTCACCATAAGCTTGACCGCGTCATCATCGAGTACAACGGTATGTGGCAGCTGAAGACGCTTTTCGAGAATATGCCCGAGTCGTGGTTTGTATTCCAGAGCATGATGTTCGCGGATGCCTCCACGATCGCCGCATACAACGCGAATATGCGTTCACTTGTGTTCGACAAGATCTCGAACGCCGAGACCGTCATCTTCAACCGCACGTCAAGTGAGACCGACCGCGCGCTTCTGCACCGCATCGTCAGAGAAACGGGCAATCGCTCGGCACAGATCATTTTCGAGACGCTCGACCGCGAGATCGAGTACGATGAGATCGAAGATCCTCTCCCCTTCGACAAAGAAGCCGACGTGATCGTGATCGAGGACAGAGACTACGCGCTCTTTTATCAGGATCTTTCGGAGGATCTCGAATCCTATCACGGAAAGAAGATCAAATTCAAGGGCATCGTAGCACGCGATCCGCGCCTCGGTGCGCAGAGCTTTATCGTCGGACGGCACGTTATGACCTGCTGTGCAGATGATATTCAGTTCAGCGGTCTGATCGCGGTCTACAAAACGCAAAGCGGCGCGGACGTTCCGCTTCGGAATCGCGATTGGATCGTAGTCGAGGGCGAGCTCCGCATCGAAAAGCACAAGCTCTACAAGAATAAGGGTCCCGTGCTGTACGCCACCTCCTACGCGGCAACGTCAAAGCCTCTTCAGGAGGTCGTGACGTTCTGACGGAACACCTTCCCCGAAACAATAAAAAAACAACCGTAAGCAATCACTCTGCATACGGTTGTTTTTTTCTTACTCCGCTTCGTATCCTGCTTCGGAAACGGCATTTTTGAGCGTGTCGAGCGTGACCGATTCCACGCATTTGACCGTTACGGTCTTACTGTCGAGGGAAACGTTGACTTCCTTCACACCCTTTACAGCCTTCAGTGCATTTTCAACGTGCTGAACGCACTTCATACACATCATTCCGTTTACCACAAAGGTGTGCTCTACTGTCTTTTTCATTCCGAACATCTCATCTTCTCCTTCTTTTGTATTTTTGATCTGTTTTTTCTTTTGTCTAAGAGGTTTTTTATATCGTTCAAGCTTCACAGAGCGAAGCCGAAGAGCATTGGATACTACGCATAAGGACGAAAGGCTCATCGCCGCCGCCGCGATCATCGGAGAGAGCGTCACGCCGACAAAGGAAAGTGCGCCTGCCGCGATCGGAATGCCCACGCTGTTATAAAAGAGCGCCCAGAACAAATTCTGCTTGATGTCCCGCATCGTCGCACGGCTAAGCCTTACGGCAGTCACGGCATCGAACAGCGAGGACCGCGACAATACAACGTCAGCGCATTCGATCGCAACGTCGGTTCCCGCACCGATCGCAATTCCTACGTCCGAACGGGCAAGAGCGGGGGCATCATTGATGCCGTCCCCGATCATCGCCGTCATACCGCTTCCGTTTTCTTCGGAATACCTTCTCACGAGGGATTCCTTTTCTTCGGGTAAGAGGGACGCGTGAAACCTCTCAACGCCCGCTTCCCGCGCGATCGACCGAGCGGTCGTCTCATTGTCTCCTGTCAGCATTATGGTGCGGATCCCCATTTCGCGAAGTGCCGCGATCGCATCCCTTGAGTCGCTCTTTAATTTATCTGCAATCCCGATCGCACCGATCACTTTGCCTCCGTAAGCCACGACAACAGCCGTCATTCCCTTTTCTTCGAGCGTGCGTTCCCGATCGGATATTTCGTCTTCATCCGTTTTCGGGGCGTTATCACCCGCGAGAAGTGCGTTTACAAAGCCGTATTTGCCGATCAGGATCTCTTTGCCTTCAATTTCCGCCGAAATACCGTTTCCGATACGCGTGCGGTAGCCTTCGACAGGGCTAGGCTCGATCCCCATACGCTCCGCATATTCCGTGACGGCACACGCAAGCGGATGGGTGGACAGTGCCTCACCCGATGCGGCGATCCGTATCACGTCAGCTTCGCTGTATTCACCAAATACGGTGATCTCCTTCACGGAGGGCTTTCCCTCGGTCAGAGTTCCCGTTTTATCCAGAAGAACCGTATCGACCGCTTGAAGATGCTCAAGCGCCGATGCACTTTTGATCAATATCGCATTTTTCGCCCCGCGTGCCGTTCCGACCATAATGGCGGTCGGCGTTGCAAGCCCGAGCGAGCAGGGGCAGGAGATCACGAGAACCGAAACGGCATATTTCATCGCGCTTCCGACGTTTCCCGTAATGAGCATCCAAACGAGAAATGTCAAAGCGGCAATACCGATCACAAGCGGAACAAAGACCGCACTGATCCTGTCTGCAAGCCGCGCGATCGGGGCTTTCGAGGCAGATGCCTCCTCAAGAAGCCTGATGATGCGGCTGAGCGCGGTATCCTCTCCCGTCCGTTCGACCCGTACGCGAAGATATCCGTCCTTCAGAACGGTCGCACCCGTGACGGTGTCTCCGACCGTTTTTTCGACCGGAATGCTTTCGCCCGTTAAAGCCGACTCGTCTACGCTTCCCTCTCCCAAAATAACGGTACCGTCAAGCGGAACGGTCGAGCCCTCCTTGACCGAAAGAACATCTCCGACCCTTACGTCGGAAAGAGAGACCTCGCGTTCGGTCTCCTTTTCGCCGTCCGTTTCAATCAGAAATGCGGTATCGGGACGAAGCGCGACAAGCTCGCGCACCGCACCCGAGGCACGTCTCTTCGCCGTTTCTTCGAGCATTTTTCCGACCGATACGAGAGTCAGTATCATCGCCGCAGATTCAAAATACAGCTCGTGCATCCAAGCGTGTACCGCGGTATGATCCCCCGCATCAATGCCTATCCTTATCATCACGATCGCGGCGATCCCGTACGCAAAGGACGCGAAGGATCCTACCGCAATGAGCGAATCCATATTCGGGCTTCCCCGAAAGAGAGACCTGAAGCCAACAATGAAAAATTTGCGGTTCAGTATCAGGACGGGAACCGTAAGCACCATCTGTACAAAGGCAAAATAAAACGCGTTTCCGATCGCTCTTTCGGCGTCAAGAAAGGGGATCTTCGGAAGCCCCAGCATGCTTCCCATCGAAACGTACATCAGGGCAAGCGTGATCAGGATCGACAGAGAAAGTCTTACGATCCCCCTTTTCTTCTCTTTTTCCTCACGCTGCTTCCGCATAGCATCATCGGTCTCTGCAAGTGCGTATCCACCGTTTTTCAGTGCCTTTTCAAGCTTTTTCCGAAATGCCTCCGCTTCTTTTTCGTCAAGAGATCTTTTGTATTTTACAGTGAGCGTATAAGTCAAAAGGCTTGCCTCGGCGCTTTCAACCTCAGGAAGAGATAACGCCGCCTTTTCCACGTGTGCGATACACGCGGCACACGACATTCCCGTTACGGGAAAACGATCATTTTCTCTCATATATAGCAAATATCCTCTACTTTCCTTTACTACATAGATAATTTTATTGTAATATAAAAAATCTTTTTTGTCAAGTTTTTTCCTTCTTTCATTTTTTTATTTCATTTTTTGCTTCGCTCTTTTATTCCTTCTCATCTTTTTAGCAGTCTCTATTATCCGTCATCACGCAAAAATTTACAAAAAATTTCTATCTAATTATAAAAAAGACTTGCAAAAAACCTATATATATGATATAATATAATATATATATTTCTTATGCACCACCGATTCTAAATAAAAAGGATTTATAAAATATGCAACAAAAACAGCTTGACCGCTTTTGGGATCTTGCAAAGAAAAAGCTCGCGGGTATCTATCCGCTTCCAATCCTCGAGATCATCTTCGAGGACGTTCGCATTCGCGATCTCGACGACGAGCAGGTAACGCTCGCGACCGACTCGGGCTTCAAATACAACGCGATCAATACAAAATACCGTGAGGGTATCGAAAAAGCATTCGAGCTTGCGCTCGGCTTCCCCGTCCGCGTTTATCTCGTCTTTGACGGCGAGCCTACCGACGTCGAAAAGCTGAAGCGTCAGATCCGAAATCTCGATCCCGACGAGGAAGAGCCTCCCGCTTTTCTGTTTAAAACGATCAAAACGAAAAAGCCCGACACCTCGGAGACCCGTCCCCTTACCCCGGAGGAGGACGCCGACATTTACCCCTTCCGTGAAGGTGAGGAGCCGGTCTCTCCCCTGACGAAGGATTATTTTCTTCCGAAACAGCAGGGCTCGGTCTTCCCGGCTTCGTCCTACGAATACACCTTTGAAAACTTCATCGTCGGATCTTCAAATAAATTCGCACATTCCGCCTGCATTGCGGTTACACAGCACCCCGCGTCGAATTTCAATCCCCTCTTCATTTACGGACAGAGCGGACTTGGTAAAACGCACCTGATGTACGCCGTTCTCAACTGCATCCGTAAGCGCAGCCCCGGTGTGAATATCCGTTACATCCGAGGGGAAGAATTTACCAATGAGCTTGTCGAGAGCATCGCGCGCTCGGCTATGCCCGAATTCCGCAACAAGTTCCGCAACTGCGACGTTCTCCTGATCGACGACATTCAGTTCGTTGCGGGAAAAAACTCGACGCAAGAGGAGATATTCCATACCTTTAACGCACTTTACGAGGATCATAAGCAGATCATTCTGACCTCCGACCGTCCTCCCCGCGAGATCAAAACCCTTGAAGACAGATTGAAAACGAGATTTGAATGGGGACTGATCGCAGATATTCAGCCGCCCGACCTTGAGCTTCGTATCGCCATTCTCAAGAAAAAGTGTGAGTCGACAGGGCTTACGGTCAGCGACGATATCTTAATGTTCCTTGCCGAAAACCTCCGCTCCAATATCCGTCAGCTCGAGGGCGTGACGAAAAAGCTGAGTGCTATGACCTTCCTCACGGGCGAACCGATCACAATGCAGATGGCACAGTCCTGCATCACCGAATTTATGGGAAGCGAGGAGCCCGTCAGCGTTACGATCGACCGCGTTTTTGGAATGGTCGAAAAGAAGTTCGGCATTTCGAAGGAGGATATGGTCGGTGCTCGCCGTACAAAGGATATCGCAACGGCGCGTCACGTCGCGGTCTATCTCATCCGCAACGCAACCGATATGTCTCTCCCGAACATCGGTAAGCTCTTCAACCGTGACCATACGACGGTTATCGCCTCCTGCGAAACGGTTGAACGCCGTATGCTTTCCGATACGGCTTACAGCTTTCAGGTCAGCGAAATGCTCAAGTCGCTGAAAAACAACGACTGACATAAAATAGTATAAAAAGGCGGTAAAAAAATATGTTTCAAAATTTAACAGCCTTTTATAACAGATATTCCTGGTTTTTCAGAGGTTTTTTCAAGATATTCTCCACAGTTTTCCACATCTTGTGGAAAACTGTGTGGATTATTTATAAAATCTTCATTGTGCTTTATCATTTTCTTTTGAAATTTCTTTCCTTCATCGACTGATCACAGTCGCCCGATAAACCGCTGACAGACGAACACTTTCGTGCGCGGGAGAATATATTTTTTTGTTCTTTTTATTACTTTTCTGAAAATAACACCCTTGTGGATAATTTCTTCTTTTTCCTCACAGCACGTCCTTTTGGATGTTCTGCTTTCGCCTTTTTGTCAAGTTTTCCACCGAAGGTTCTTATATTTCTGTTGTTCTGTTTTCCACAGAAAACCGAATTTTCTTCGAAATTTCTCTTTTTTATCCTATTTAGATCCGAAAAAGCAAATTTACGAGAGAAACAGAAAAGAATCCCAAGAGATATGTTTCCCGTTGCAAGACGTTTTTCCACGGCTTTTTCACAGAATAAATTCCCTTGAAACGCTGTAAAGAAAATGATTTTCCGACTTTTTCCTCCTTTTCCACACCCCCTACTTCTATTTCTACTAAAACCTATACATTCTACCGTTCTGTCTATTCGCGCGAAGCGCGTTCCAAAAACAGAGTACCCTTTGCGGTAATCCTCCTTTTTTACATTTGACTTACTAATTCAGAAAGGTTAATTTCGAGTTATGAAAATTACAATGAGCAGAGCTATGACCATCGAGGCGATCTCGCCGATGATGTGTGCCGTCGGTAAGACCTCCATCCCCGCTACCGAGGGTATCCTGATCGAAGCGAAGTATCCCGACGTTTGCATTCTGACCGCTTATGACACCGAAAAGGGTGTTCGCCGTGAGATCAATGCACACGTTGAAAATGAAGGTATTTATTCGATCCCCGCTCAAAAATTTATGCAGACCTTAAAGGTAATGGAGGGCGACGAGGTCACACTTGAGGTAGATGACAAAATGATAGCCTGCATTTCCTCAGGCAAATCCTCCCACAAAATGAATGCGATGAGCGGAGAGGATTTTCCGTCGATCCCGCGTCTTAAGACCGAAAAGGGATTTTCGATCGGTCAGGGTATCCTCAAAAAGATGCTGTCTAAGGTATCCTTTGCAATGGGAACGAACGATCAGCGTGCCGTTCTTAACGGATGCTTCTTCCGTGTAACCGAAAATACCCTTCACCTCGTATCCTGCGACACCTTCAAGCTCGCACGCTGCACGGTAGAGACGCCCGTTGAAGACAAGAGAGATGAAATGGATGGAGAAATGAGCTTTTCCTTCATCGTTCCCGTCAAGACGGTGAACGAGCTGCAGCGTCTCCTTTCCGACGGTGAGGAAGAGGATGTTCGCATTCATCTTTCTCGTAAGTTTATTGTATTCGAGATCGATGATATCGTATTTTTCTCGCGTCTCGTTGACGGTGAATACATTGATTACGACCGTATTCTGATGCGCAATCACCGCATTTTTGCAGAGATCGACAAGGGAGCGTTTATAGCAGCACTTGAGAGAGCAGCACTAGTTACCGAGGAGAGGATCGCGGGAAGCGTTCGTTCTCACGTAAAGCTCGTTTTCTCAAACGGTATTATGAAGGTCATGGCGACCTCTGCGGCGGGAAGCACCTATGACGAGATCGAGATCGATCACGAGGGAGACGATCTGACGATCGCATTCAATAACCGCTTCCTCATTGATACGGTCCGTGCGTGTGAAACGAAGAGAGTAAAGGTATCTATGTCCTCTCCCATTTCGAGCATCAACGTCGAGCCTGTCGAGCCCGATGAAGGAGCTGAGGATATCTTTATGCTCCTCCCCGTCCGTATTAAGGAGTGACGAGAAGCGGGGGCTTACCCCCGCACCCCCACTTGAAAACTTTTTGAAAAAAGTTTTCAAGACTTTCAAAAACTTTAAAAAAAATAAACATTTGAGAAAAGTTTTTGAAGATCATTAAGAAACTTTTTTCAAAAAGTTTCTTGATCGGAGCTCGAGGCAGAGCCTCGAATCACAAGCTATGATATGCAATGAAATACGCGTAAGGGATTTTCGCAATGTCGAGCGGGCGGAGGTCACCTTCGCTCCCGAAGTGAACATTCTGTACGGCGATAATGCGCAAGGAAAGACAAATCTTCTTGAGGCGATCTATTACATAGCCATAGGAAAGAGCTTCCGAGGGGCGAAAAATGCTGAAATGATACGCTTTGGAGAGAAAGCGTGTGAGATATCGCTTGACTTTACCGATTCGCTTCGGAAGCAAAATATAACAATGCAGATCAGAGACGGAGCACAGCGGACGGCGACCGAAAACGGATGCCGTGTAGAAACGCTGTCGGAGCTTGTCGGAGCCTTCCGCGCAGTTCTGTTCTGTCCCGAGCATCTTCTTCTCGTGAAGGAGGGTCCCGCACTTCGGAGAAATTATCTCGACGTTGCGATCTGTCAGCTGCGCCCGATGTATTTGCGTTCTCTCCAGCGTTACAATCAGATCTTAAAGCAAAGAAACGCGCTTTTAAAAAAAGCGGAGGAAGATATGAGAACCTTCCGCGACACGATCGAATTCTGGTCTCTTCAGCTTGCGAGGGAGGCGGCGTCTATCGCTAAGACAAGGCTCTCTTACGTTCGGATGCTTGACGAAAATGCCCGTGCTTATTTTTCGGATATGACGGGCGGAAACGAGATACCGTCCTTTCGGTACGTCGGAACGGCGCACCGTGAAGAGGACGATTACGAGGACGAGGATCTGATCGAAAAGAGCTTTGCACAGCTTCTTATGTCTCATCACGACCGTGAGATCGGTGCGGGAACGACGCTTTGGGGAACGCACAGAGACGATATTTCGATTCTCTTAAACGAAAAGCCCGCGCGCATCTTTGCGTCGCAGGGGCAACAGCGCTCGCTCGCACTTGCGATGAAGCTCTCCGAAGGGGAGATCAGCAAGAAAATGACGACCGAATATCCTGTCCTTCTCTTTGACGACGTTTTGTCCGAGCTTGACACGCGTCGGCGCGCTTATCTCCTTTCCTGCATCAAGGAAAGACAGGTCATTATGACGACGTGCGAAGCGGTAAATGATGAAGCAGCAAGGATCGTACGAGTAGAGAATGGGAGGTATTTCTGATGTTCCTCTTTCTCGGAAATAAAAGATCGGTCAAAAAGAAAGACGTGATAGGCATATTTGACGCGGATACTGCGACGGTATCCGCTGTCACGAAAAAATTTCTGTCCTCGGCTGACAGAAAGAAAATGCTTGAGTCGGCAGGAGAAGAGCTTCCGAAGTCCTTCGTTCTCTACACCGAGAACGGACTTTATAAAATATGCTTTTCACAGTTTTCACCGTCCGCACTCGTCGGAAGAATGAAAACGAATTACGAAATATAAAGGATTAACCCGAAAAAGACCCTACGAAAGGAAACAGTAAATGCAAGAGCAAGAAAAAAATAAGAACGAAAAGGTTTACGACGAAAATCAGATACAGGTGCTTGAGGGACTTGAGGCTGTACGAAAGAGACCGGGTATGTACATCGGCTCGACGTCGGCACGCGGGCTTCACCACCTGGTATATGAGATCGTGGACAACTCAATCGACGAGGCGCTTGCGGGCAGATGTCACCGCATCGAGGTAACCCTCCATGCGGACAACAGCGTCAGCGTACAGGATGACGGACGCGGTATTCCGAGCGGTATCCACCCGAAAATGGGAATTCCCACCCTGGAGGTCGTTTATACGGTGCTTCACGCGGGAGGAAAATTCGGAGGTGACGGATACAAATTCTCGGGCGGTCTGCACGGTGTCGGTGCATCGGTTGTAAATGCCCTTTCCGAATGGGTCGAGATCGACAACTGCTATGACGGTCACAGATATACCGAGCGGTTCGAACGCGGTAAGGTAGCCCGTGCCTTCAGAGACGAGGGAGAGACTGATAAAAAAGGTCTTTACGTGCGCTTCCTTCCCGACGATACGGTGTTTGAGGAGACCGTATTTGATTACGAGATCCTTCTCCGCCGTCTGCGCGAGCAGGCGTTCCTGAATGCGGGTGTCAACATCGTTATTCGCGACGAGAGAGATCCCGAAAATCCGCGCGAGGACGATCTCGAATACGAGGGCGGTATTGCTTCCTTCGTAGAGCATCTGAATGAAAGCAGAGAGCCGCTTCATCCCGAGATCGTTTACATGAAGGCGGAACGGGAAGAAAGTGTAGCAGAGGTTGCTTTTCAGTATAACGACGGCTACAATGAGACTCTTCTTACCTTCGCAAACAACATTCACACGCAGGAGGGCGGTACACACGAGGTCGGCTTCAAGAATGCCGTGACACGCGTGATCAACGATTATGCCCGCCGTTCGGGTATGCTGAAGGACAGCGACAAGAACCTTTCGGGTGAGGACGTCCGCGAGGGACTTTGTGCGATCGTATCGGTCAAGCTCACCGAGGCACAGTTCGAGGGACAGACCAAGACGAAGCTCGGTAACAGCGAAATGCGTAAGTTCGTTGAGGATCTTGTTTACGAAAAGTTTGCGGAATATCTGGAGGAGCATCCCGCGGCAGGAAAGATCGTCATTGAAAAGGCACTCGCCGCAAACCGCGCGAGAGAAGCGGCAAAGAAGGCAAGAGAGCTGTCGCGTAAGACCGTTCTTGAGGGCAACAGCCTCCCCGGTAAGCTTGCCGATTGTCAGGAAAAGAGAGTCGATCTCACCGAGCTTTATCTCGTCGAGGGTGACTCGGCAGGCGGTTCTGCAAAGACCGGACGAAATTCGCGTTTTCAGGCGATCCTTCCTCTTCGCGGTAAGGTACTGAACGTTGAAAAGACCCGTGCGGACAAGATATATGACAACCTCTCTCTGAAGCCGATCATTCAGGCACTCGGCTGTGGGATCGGGGATCATTTCGATATAAACAAGCTCCGTTACGGTAAGATCGTTCTGATGGCGGATGCCGACGTCGACGGCTCGCATATCCGAATCCTGCTTCTTACCTTCTTCTTCCGTCATATGAGACAGCTCATCGAGGAAGGTCACGTATATCTCGCACAGCCCCCGCTTTACAAGGTCTATAAGAGAACGGGCAAGGGTCCCGAGCGTTACGCCTTCTCGGATGCCGAGCGCGATAAGTATATAGAAGAGCTTGGAACGAACGGCGTCGAGGCAGACCGCTACAAGGGTCTTGGTGAGATGGATGCAGAGCAGCTTTGGGAGACGACGATGAATCCCGAGACCCGTACCCTTCTCAAGGTTACGATGGAGGACGCCATCGCGTGCGACGAAACCTTCTCTCTTCTGATGGGAGACAAGGTAGAGCCCCGCCGTGTCTTTATCGAGCAGAACGCACGCTTCGCAGAGAATTTGGATATATAAATTATATCTGCCCAGAAAGGTTGACTATCAATGAAGAACAAACACTCGGAAAACGAAAATATTGAATTTCCGGATCAGAAGATTGTAGACATAGAAATGGAAAAAGAGGTGAAGAAGTCCTTCATCGAGTATTCGATGTCGGTCATCATCTCCCGTGCGCTCCCTGACGTCAGAGACGGAATGAAGCCCGGTCAGAGGCGTATTCTGTTTGCAATGTACGAGGATCACCTCACGCATGATAAGCCCTTTTACAAATCTGCGACGACGGTCGGTAACGTGCTCGGTAGATACCATCCGCACGGCGACGCTGCCGTATATGACACGATGGTTCGTATGGCACAGCCCTTCTCGCTCCGCTATCCGCTTGTAGAGGGACACGGTAACTTCGGTTCGGTGGACGGAGACGGCGCGGCTGCTTACCGTTACACCGAGGCAAGACTTGAGAAGATC
>JAZNOQ010000052.1:0-2779 GCA_045589215.1 Eubacteriales bacterium | reverse complement strand
TCATCATCGGCAAGGGTCCGAGTGCACGGAGCATTCGTCTTCCGCTGCCGAAGTTCACCCTGATCGGCGCAACGACACGCGCGGGTCAGCTGTCCACCCCGCTCCGTGACCGCTTTGGCGTGATTTTGAAGCTGGAGCTTTACACGACCGAGGAGCTTGCCGCGATTGTGCGCCGCTCGGCCTCGATCCTCGGCCTTTCGATCACCGAGGAGGGCGCGCTTGAGATCGCGTCCCGATCGCGCGGCACGCCGCGTATTGCGAACCGTCTTCTCAAGCGTATCCGCGACTATGCGCTGGTGCGCGGGGACGGGGACATCACGGGCGAGATCGCGAGCGCGGCGCTTGCAATGCTCGAGATCGACGCGCTCGGCCTTGACAATACCGACAGACGGATGCTCACGTCGATCATCAAGCATTATGGCGGCGGCCCTGTCGGGCTTGAAACGCTGGCGGCAACGATCGGCGAGGAGGCCATTACGATCGAGGACGTTTACGAGCCGTATCTTCTCCAGATCGGGTTCCTTTCCCGCACACCGCGTGGGCGCTGTGCGACGGCCGCGGCATACCGCCACCTTGGCCTTTCTCCGAGCGGCGGGGCACAGGGCTCGCTTTTTGACGAGGGCAGCGCGAATTAAGCGGCAAAAAACGAAAAATTATATTATTATATGTAAAAAACCTCTTGACAAACGGGTTTGGGTGTGGTATACTACCTTTACCTCTGTTGGGAGGTTTTTTTGTTGTGCTCTCTTTCTGGGACGGACGAGCCGCACACACCCGACACGAGGGAGGTACTGTCGCACACCGTGCGATGAAACAAAAAGGGGATTTTCCCCTAAATCTAATAGGAGGTGCCGAACAAATGGCTAAAAAGGAAGACAGAATCAAGGTTACTCTTGCCTGCACCGAATGCAAGCAGAGAAACTACGATACCGAAAAGAACAAAAAGAACGACCCCGACAGACTTGAGTTCAACAAGTATTGCCGTTTCTGCCGCAAACACACCCTGCACAAGGAAACGAAGTAATCTCTTCCCCCCAAAAATTTTAAGATTGTGAGGTTGCATATGGCAGAGAATACCAAAAAGGAAAAGAAGCCGAATATCTTCGTGCGGATGTTCCGTGGAATTGCAAAGTTCTTTCGTGATTGCGTAAGCGAAGGCAAGAAGATCGTATGGATGCCCTGGAAGGACGTTTGGAAGAACGCCGTTCTGGTTATCATCTGTGCAGTTGTCATCAGCGTGGTAATCGTGCTGCTTGACGTGGGCCTTTCCCAGGCAATCAGATTTATTGGCTCACTGGTATAACGAGGGTGCAAGAGCATGAGTGATATCGATCAGATGAATCTCGGTCCCAGATGGTATGTTGCACACACGTATTCCGGTTATGAGGACAAAGTAAAGAGCAGTATCGAGCGCATCGTGGAGAACCGCGGCCTCGGTCACCTGATCTTTGACGTTCAGGTTCCCGTTGAGATCTCTCACACGGTGAATGACAAGGGCGTCGAAAAAGAAGTAAAAACCAAGGTTTTCCCGAGCTACGTGTTCGTGAAAATGGTAATGACGGATGAGAGCTGGCACGTCGTGCGTAATATCACGGGTGTCACCGGCTTCGTCGGCCCCGGGTCCAAGCCCGTGCCGCTGACCGATGCGGAGATCGAGTCGCTTCACGTTGAAAGCCGTGAAGAGGCCTTCGCCTTCAAGATCGGTGATTCCGTTTCGATCATTTCCGGTATGTTTGAGGGCTACAACGGTAAGATCCAGGATATCTCGGAGGACGAGAAGCAGATCACCGTTCTGGCATCGACCGGAAAGCGCGATATCCCGATCATCGTCGATGCAAAGGATATCAAAAAGGCCGACTGAGTCGGCAGGGGCACTGCCCCGTCTTCCCTTCACCGCTTAGGTGAATATTTCGTGGGAGGGAGAAAATATTTCATTCTCCCGTATCAAGTACCACATTGGAGGTTTAATTGTTATGGCTAAGAAAATTATGGGTTATATCAAACTGCAGCTTCCCGCCGGCAAGGCAACTCCCCAGCCGCCTGTAGGTCCTGCACTCGGTCAGTACGGCGTTTCCATTCCGATCTTCACCAAGGAGTTCAATGAAAGAACCAAGAATGATATCGGTCTGATCATCCCCGTCGTTATCACTGTTTTCGCTGACCGTACTTTCACGTTCATCACCAAGACTCCTCCCGCAGCCGTTCTGATCAAGAAGGCCTGCGGTATCGAGACCGCATCTGCTGTTCCGAACAAGACCAAGGTCGCTCAGCTGACCAAGGACCAGCTTCGCAAGATCGCAGAGACCAAGATGCCCGACCTCAACGCCGCTTCGATCGAGGCAGCAATGAGTATGGTTGCCGGCACCGCCCGCAGCATGGGTGTAACTGTCACTGACTGATTCGAGGAGGAGTAACGGAAATGTTTAAAGGTAAGAAATATCAGGATAGCGCTAAGCTTGTTGACAGAACCAAGCTTTATGATGCAAACGAAGCCATCGATCTCGTTTGCAAGACTTCCAAGGCAAAATTTGATGAAACCATCGAGCTCCATATCAGACTCGGTGTCGACAGCCGTCACGCGGATCAGCAGGTCCGCGGTGCTGTTGTTCTTCCCCACGGTACCGGTAAGGTAGTAAGAACCCTCGTATTCGCTAAGGGCGAAAAGGCAGAGGCTGCAAGAGCTGCAGGCGCTGACTACGTAGGTGACGTTGACCTCGTTCAGAAGATCACGACCGAGAACTGGTTTGAGTTCGACGTCGTTATCGCCTCCCCAAGTCGG
>JAZNOQ010000051.1:0-11959 GCA_045589215.1 Eubacteriales bacterium | reverse complement strand
TTGGCTCACAGAACGACATGGCTACGATCCGACTTGGGGCGGCGACGGGTAGTGCCGCGATGTCGATCTTCCTCGCGATCAGCGAATTTGTGGGAGGAGAGCTTCTTTTTCCGACGGTCGGTGCTTGCCTCGCGCTCGCCTGTGTACCCGTTTTCGCGCCCGGGCTCAATGTGCGGAGCCTTTCCTCCTGCATCAAAAGGACCTTTACCTTCTGCCTCGGTTTTCTGATGATGATGATGTCGGCACTCCTCGCGCTTCGGTCGGGGCTTGCCGCCAAGGCGGATTCGGTCAGTGCGCGAACGGTAAAATATGTTGCATCATCGGTCATTCCCGTGGTCGGCGGATCGATCGCGGATAGCTTACGGACGGTCGGGGCGAGCGTCGAATATCTCCGAACGACAGTCGGCGTTGCGGGGATCTTGCTCGTTGTCCTTCTCCTCGTTCCCGTACTCGTGAACGTGCTTGTTACGCGCTTTTGTCTCATTCTCGCAGGAAGTGCTGCCGAGCTGCTTGGGTGTGACGGCGAAGCCAAACTCCTCACAGAGCTTGTGAGCGTTTACGGCTATATTCTCGCGGTTGCCGTGATGTGCGCTGTGATGTTTATTTTTGCGCTTACGATCCTGACGAGAACTGCGGCGGCGATCGGATGAGGGGGGATGTGATGAAGGCGTATTTTCTCGCGGTCATACTGACTGCGGTATTTGGCGGTATTTGTGAGGAACTGCTCCCCGAAAACAGCTCGGTAAGACCTCATATGAAGCTCGTAACGGGGCTGTGCGTGCTTGCGGTGCTTGTGCTCCCCGCGAAGGACGTCTTTGTTTCGGTCGGAGATTTTGCCGGGGAGATCGATCTCGGTGCGCTCCTCGCGCCCGAGGAAAAAAGCGAGGAATATGAGGCGATCCTCGAGGGATCGCTGTCTCGGTACTCCGAGGAGGAGATCGGACGGTATCTCGGAGAGCTTCTCGAAGGGGAATTTGATCTTTCAGATGGCACCTGCCGCGTAGCGGTCGCACTCTGTGAGGACGGAACGGTGTCGCGTGCGCTCGTCACCCTGTCGGGGGTGTCGATCCTGACAGATCCCTACAAGATCGAGGCATATGTCAATCAATTACTTTCCTGCCCATGTGATGTGGCGGTGGAATAGGGCGGAAGGAAATACGGAAGGGGGAAACAATGGAAAAACGCGAACTGAAAAAGCGACTGCGCGCACCGGGCGTATGGATCCTGATGCTCGCGGGGGCGCTCGGGATCTGTTTACTGCTCGTCGGGAGCTTTTCGGGCACGAAAAAGGAAAACGGCGGTGCGGAGGAAACGGCAGACGAGCGACTGAACTCCGCAGAGGTACTTGAACGGTACGCAGAGATGCTTGAAAACAAGATCGCCGCTTTATGCGAAAGCGTGAGCGGTGTCTCTCAGGTGCGGGTGGCGGTCACGCTTGCATCGGGGTACGAGTACGTTTATGCGAAGGACGCAGAGCTTGATGCAAACGGAGAGGGGACAACGGGCTCGTATCATTACCTCACGGTCGGAAGCGGTTCGTCCGAAGCGGCGGTCTATCTGTCCGAAAAGCCCCCGACGGTCGGCGGGATCGGGATCGTGTGCAAGGGAGGGAGCGATCCGTCTGTCAAAATGGAGCTGATCGAGCTTGTTTCGGCGGCGTTCGGAGTGCCGAGCAATAAGATCTATGTTACCGAAGGCGCGAGAGGATAGATAACACATTCGCGCACCGTAAATTTTTCGCGAGCGGTCATAATCGGCGCGGCAGAAACATATAGATACGGTGTACAGCGAAAAGGCGTAACAAACAATCCTAATTTACGAGAAATCGGAGGAAACATTATGAAAGAAAACAAGTTTCTGGAGAAGCTTGCCGCATTCGGCAGAAAGATCGGGCGGCGAAATTGGATCATCATTGGCGCGGTGCTTTTGATCGGTGGTGCGATCTGTCTGAACTTCATCCTGTTCGGCGGATCTCCTGCGAACGGATTCGATTATGACGATGAGGAGACCGAGGCATCGGGCAACCTTGATGCAGAGGGAGACGGCGCAACGAACGCAGGGAAGGAGGACGGGTACTTCTCGTCCGTACAGGTCAGCCGTCAGCGCGCAAGAGACGAGGCGCTTGAGGTGCTTCAAAGTGTAGTTGAGAACCAGAACGCAGACGAGGCGGCAAAGAGCGAGGCGCTCGCACAGATCTCGCAGCTTGCAAGCGAGATGGAGCAGGAGTCGAACATCGAAACCCTCGTGCTTTCAAAGGGCTTTGAGGCGTGCGTTGCGGTGATCAACGACGGTAGCGCAAGTGTTGTTGTGAAGTGCACGGAGGGTGGACTCGTCCCGAGCCAGATCTCGCAGATCAACGAGATCGTTTATGAGCAGGCGGGTATTGAACCTGTTAACATCAATATCATCGAGAGATAAGAAAAGAAAGCTGTTTCACGAAGGTGAGACAGCTCCTTTTTTTGATGAAATATGCGGGATTTCTTGACAATTTCACGTAAACGCGCTATAATATTCTATCATAATGCGTTTTTGTGAGGTCTTTTTTATGAAGAACTTGACTTCGAAAGCCCGCATCCGAGCGGGGCTCGTCTCTTTAGATTGCAGAACGGGCGCTCTCCTTACCTCTGAGGGGCTTCGGGCGGGCGAGGCGGTGAGGCGATGACGGCAGTTTTATGTATCCTTGCCTTTGCCGCGATCGGGTTGATCGTTACCGTGCTTGTGAAGCCCTCTGCGCGGCTTCCCTTGATCGGCGTAACGGTCAGTATCTATTGGCTTCCGCCTCTGATTGGCGTGTGTGCGATCCTCGCGGGAGGACTTCTCGCTCCGTCGGAGGTCCTTGCGGGATTGACCGCATCGGGAGATGTGAACCCCCTCAAGATCCTGACACTTTTTCTGTCGATGACCTTCCTTTCGGTTTTTCTCGACGAGGCGAACTTCTTCGGCTATCTCGCAACTGCGATCCTCAAACGGGCGGGGCGAAATCAGTTTCGGTTTTTCCTCTATCTCTTTTTGACTGTCTCGGTGCTTACGATCTTTACGTCGAATGACATCATCGTTCTGACCTTTACGCCGTTTCTTTGTTACTTCTCAAAGCGTGCAAAGATCGATCCGCTACCGTACTTCATCTGTGAATTCGCGGCGGCGAATACCTTCAGTATGGCGCTGATGATCGGTAACCCGACAAACATCTACCTTTCCGCATCTGCGGGGGTGGATTTCGGATCGTATCTCGCTAAGATGTGGCTTCCAACCCTCCTTGCGGGCATAACGGTTCTCTTGATGCTGCTCTTACTCTTCCATAAGCGCCTTTCGCTCCCGATGACGAATGAGATATCGGCAGTGGGAGAAGAGGGAACGACACTTGACAGAGGCTTCCTCGTGATTGGACTTGTGCATCTCGGGCTTTGTATCGTTTCGCTTGCGGTTTCCTCTTATCTGCCGATCCCGATGTGGTTACTCACGCTGATCTTTGCCGTCAGCCTCCTCGTTTCGGTGTCGTTTTATCAAATACTTACGCGAAAGCCCTCGCGCATCCTGCTCAGGTCCTTCGGACGGTTGCCGTACGACATCGTTCCGTTTGTTTTGTCGATGTTCATTCTCGTGCTTGCACTTGATAAGTATGGGGTGACGGATATGATAAGGGAATTCCTTTCGGGCGGGGGAACGGCGTTCCGCTACGGCTTTGCGTCCTTCCTTTCGGCGAACATTCTCAACAATATCCCGATGAGCGTTCTTTTCAGTCCCATTGTGGGCGGCATTACGGATGCGGCAACGCGCACGACCGCGCTGTATGCGACTGTGATCGGCTCGAACCTCGGTGCGTTCTTTACGCCGATCGGCGCGCTTGCGGGCATTATGTGGAGTGCAATGCTGAAGAAATACGGCGTTCGGCTTTCCTTTATCGATTTCGTCCGCTACGGTGCGGCGATCGCCTTCCCGTCCCTTGTGATGGCACTCCTCGGATTGCTGATCTAATATCTGTTATAACAAAAACCCCGACTCAAACGAGTCGGGGTTTTTGTATTCTTTACGGAAGATCCGTAAGGCTTAATTATTCTTCGTCCTCACGCTTCTTCAGTACGATGACTGCAGGAGCAGCGAGAGCGATCATAGCAAGTGCGATCGAAGCGCCAACGACAGAGCCACAACCACCGCTGTCCTTGTCATCGCCGCCTGCGTTTCCGCCGGAGTTGTTGCCGGTGTCAGGCTGGGTGTCGGGCTGGGTGTCGGGCGAGGTCTGGGGCTGAGAATCCTCGATGGTATCGGTCTCGGGGTCGGTGATCTGCGTAGGCTCCTTGGTGGTTTCCGAAGGAATGTGAACTACGTTCTTGTAGCCGCCGTTTCCGTCCTCGTCGACCCAGTAGGTGTAGTCGATCTCGATGTTATCGCCGATCGTGTCGATCGAAACGCTGTCAGCGGTTCCGGTATAGGTTAAGTAATAGTAGGGGCTGGTCGGGAACAGATCAGTGCCGAGCTTCTGGAGGAAGGGATATACGCCGATGAAGTCGTAAGCCGCTTCGTTTACAAGGTAGCAGAGCTTACCGGAGCGGATATCGTCACGGGTGATGAAGCAATCGTAGCCTGCCCAGTCAATTTCAGCGCCGTTGTTCATGATACGCTTTGCACCGGAGGTCTTGATGGTCTCAAGATAGTAGTTTTCTTTAATATACTTCTGAGAGTCACAGCTGTTGATCCATACGCTTGCGTATTCGAGGCAGTAGTCATCACGAAGCGTTACGCTGTGAGGAGACATGATGCAGTCTGCAGGACCGTTTAGCGTACCGGTGAAGTAGTTGCCCTCGATCAAACAATACTCGGTGTTTGCGTAGCCGATGAATGCACACGCGGTACCGCCATGAGACGACGTGATGTTTGCAGTGACACCGCAACCGAAGACACGGGGAGACTGCTTATTGCCCGAGCCGTAGGAGAAGCTGACGATGCCTGCGGCACCGATGCCGTCCGAGTAATAAGTCTTATGATAATCTTCGCCGATCTTACCCTTACAGTAGGCGACGTCGCAGATGCCGTCCTTACCCTTGGTAACGCCGTCGGCAAGATAGGTGTCGGTAGAGCAGGTGATATATGTCCAGTCGTCGCAGTAGCTGTCTCCGTTGTCGTCCTGTGTGACGTCGTAGAGGTGCAGCTCGTTGTAGGCAATGACGTCGCCCGCAGAGAGGCAACCGAAGAAGGTGTTGTGACCACCGGTAAAGGAAACGCCGTTTATGGAACCGCTACCGATTCTGCCTGCGATACCTGCGGCTCCGAAGTTCGAGATGATGTTACCGGTGTTAACGCAGTAGTAAATCTCAATGGACTGTGTGGATCGAGCAAGCATACCTCCGGCATTAATGCGATGGCGGTGGGATGCGTTGTCGCTCGTTTTGGAAATGCCCTCAGCTCTGATATCACCGGTGTTGAGGCAGTAGTTGACCTTGATACGGTCCTGCGAATAACCGGTCATACCGCCCGCATACTGACGGTGAGAGGTTACGGTTCCGTTGTTGATGCAGTGCTCGAAAATAAGGTCGCAGACGAAGTTCGGGTAAGAGCCGCATCCGCCTCTGCCGACGATGCCTGCACAGTAGTTGGTACGGGAGGTTACGTCGCCGTTGTTGACGCAGTTGACTGCAGTTACACTACCGAAGGAGTAGCCACCGATACCGCCGCAACGGCGTGCGCCGATGACGGTACCGTCGTTGATGCAGTTTTCGTACGTGACGAGCATGTTGTTTCCGAGGTTATCAGAACGTCTGAGGTCGCCCGAAATGCCGCCGACGTTACCGCCAAAGCTGATCTCGCTCTCCGAGGCTTCGAGAAGAACGTCGCCCGAGTTGACACAATTCAGGAAGGAGATCTTCGTAGCATTGCCCCAGGCAAGAACGCCTGCACAGAGACCGTGGATCTTCAGAACGAGCGCGTTTCCTTCCTCGACCTTAAGGTCCTTACAGTCACGGTCGGAGATCGTACCGTTGTTGCTGCAGTTTTCGAAGGAAAGGTTGGTAACGAGAGCGTTCAGGGTTTCGTCCGTATTTTCACGGTTGTCTTTATGCTTGATCGCGGATCCGACGAGACCGCTGGCGCAGAGAGCGGTGATGTCGCCCCAGTTTACGCAGTCCTTCATCGAGAGGTCGCCGTAGACCGAGCCGAGCAGACCGCCTACGTATACCGATTCGTAGAGAACCGTTTCGGTTCCGTTGGGATTCTGGATACGAGACTGCTTACCGGTCTCGTAGCCCTTGATCTTAGCGTTGTTCGCAACGTTTTCAAACGTCAGATCGTTGCCCTCCATTGCGACGCCGCCGCAGTGTACGGGAAGGTTCTTTCCGTTGTCGGAGCGGAAGTTGATCTCGCCCTTGACGGTCAGATTTTTGACGGTCGCACCGTCAAGATAAGCGAACATCGGTGCCGACACGGTCACGGATTTGCCGTTTCCGTCAAAGGTTCCGGTAAAGTCCATCTCGACGTACGGATTGCGGGATCCGTCGAGCATCAGGTCGCCCTTGTTGTAGACAAGTCCATAGGTCTTCGTGAGGGTAATGTCGTTTGCGAGATAGTAGTTGCCGTTCTCCTCCATCGCGAGGAATTCCTCTTCGGAGGTGATCGGAGTACCCGTAGGGGTATAGCCGCTTTCAACAGATCCTATGGTGGTGTTGGAGGTCGCGGTAGCGGCGGAAGCCGTGGTGGTGAATGCACCGACCGCGAACATTGAGAGGATCATCAAAGCGGTGAGCAGAAGAGAAGTAATTCTGCGCATAAATTGGGATACCTTCTTTCTTTCGGATTTGCGTGGTGGAGCGTAGACGGCTCCGACCCATAGAAACAGTATAGCAGATTTAGAAGCATCTGTCAAGGGCAACGGAAAAATTTGTGCATTTTGCTTGAAGCAGTTCGGCGTTTTTTGTGTATATCGCGGGGCTGTATAAGAGGGCGCAGAGTGAATTTTCGCTCTGCGCCGTATGTTTCTTATAAATCTCTTATAAATCTGTCATAGATCCCTTCCTCATAACGCTACGGATCACGTTGCTTTTTGCATAACGTGACCGCGGGCAGGAGGGAGATCAGGAAGACGGGAAAAGCAACGGTCGCGTTGCAGCCGCGCTCCTCTTCACTTTCGGAGGTCTCGGTGTTGCCTGGGATGTTGCCCGTTTCCGTAGGAGCTGCTCCGCCGCCCTCCTCGGGGGCTTCAAGCGGTGCATAGAGTGCAATATAGGTGGTGTCTGCGGTGACGGGAGACAGCTCCTCCGACCACCCGACTAGGGTGTAGCGCACGTCATCGCGAATGACGTCGGGGACGGTCGGAGCTATGGGGATCTCCCCTTCCTTTAGCGAAAGCTCCGCGAGGACGGTCTTAAGGTCGTCGTCAAGGAAGGTTACAGTATATCGGTTCGGCGGGGGAACGGTCACAAGCTCAAGGTAATAGCGCGACGCGTAGCCCTCTTTGCCGTCGGCGGTCACGATTTTTGCGAATCCCTCGTCAAAGTCCTTGACCGTGACGATCTCGGACTTTTTGAGCGTGCCGATGCGCGAGGCACTCGCGCTTGCCGCCGCGCGGATGTTCAAGGAATCCGCCGTTACGATATAAAGCCCCGCGATCTCACCGCTTCTTCCGTAGTCACAGACCTCGGTTTCGCCCGTTTGATATTTGGGCGTGCCGTATCCGATGATATAGCTGCTGTCGAGGAGATACGCGTCGAGCGCGACCGCACCGATCGCGGTGTTTCCCTCAACGGTGTGAACGTATGTACCGTCGGTGTACCGCACGATCCCGACGTGGGTCGAAAGAGCCGAGCTGTCCGACCTTTTAAAGAAGATCAGATCTCCCGCCTTCGGGGTGTAAGTGCCGCCGCACGAAAGAGAATTTTTCCATCGACCGCTCGGCTTCAAAAAGTCGCGGATCCACCGTGTACAGCTGACCTCGCCCCCCGCAACGATCTCGGGAATGTCCGCTTGACGCAGACAAAAGTTTACGAACGAGGCGCACCACGCGTAGCCGTAGCTGTAACCGTTGCCCTCGTTGTTGTCGAGCTTGCCGTAGAGTCGGTTGTACTCTACGAAATTTTTACTGCCCGATGTGTTCGCGCCCGCGAAATCCGAGTTGCTGTTGCCCTCGTGATAGCCGAGCTGTGACATTGCGACGGCGAGCAGATCGGCGGCACCGTTGCCCGTGAGGGTGATGGATCTCAGGTTTTCGTAGTAGATGCTGTTTTTATAGTCCGAGGACATATTGTAGCTGTACGGCGACAACGCGTGTGCCGCGAGCGAAAGGATGGGAAACAAAAGCAGTGCCGAAAGAAGCACTGCGGAGACGTATCTGAAAGGAGAGGTAGGTTTTTTTCTGTGCATAGTATGCCTGCCTTTTCGGGTGTGATTGTTTTGAATAAGGGCTCTCCCACAGGGAGAGGCTTTTTGAATGATTCATTTTCGCCCGCTGATCTCCTTGATCACTTCGCCCGCAGCGATCAAGCCTGCGACCGACGGAACGAAGGAAAGACTTCCGGGGGCGCGTCCGCCGCCCTTCAGATCGACCTTGTCTGTGGAGACTTCGGGATGGAGAGGCGCGGGAGGCTCCTCGGAGCAAACGACCTTCAGTGAGGGAATGCTGCATTTGCGGAGCCTTGCGCGCATTACGCGGGCGAGGGGATCGCCTGCGGTCTTGTAAATGTCGGTCACAACGAAGCGCGTCGGATCAAGCTTGTTGCCCGCGCCCATACAGCTTATGATCGGAACACCCGCCGCGTGTGCACGCACGGCGAGCTCGATCTTTGCCGACACGGTGTCGACTGCATCGATAATATAATCAAAGGAAGAAAAATCAAAGCTGTCCGCGTTTTCGGGCAGGAAAAACTCGTGACGAACGGTCACACGGCAGTCGGGATCAATGTCGCGGATGCGGTCACGTGCAACGTCGGTTTTAAATTCACCGATCGTGCTACGGAGCGCGACGAGCTGACGGTTCAGATTGGTCTCGCTGACCGTATCGTGATCCACAAGGGTGAGATGACCGATCCCCGCGCGCGCAAGTGCTTCAACGGCATAGCTCCCCACGCCGCCGATCCCAAATACGGCAACGTGTGAACGGTACAGCCGCGCGACGCCGCTCATTCCGAGCAGATAGGTGGTGCGCTCGTCCTGCTTTTTTACCTTGTTGACCGAATCCATAGCAATGCTCCTCGTTTCGTGTTGCGTTTGCGGAATGCCGTAATTTGGGAAGAACAGCCGAAGATTTCCGCGTCGAGCAGAGAGTGGGTGCTTTTCCTTACCGTACCCATTATACCAAAATACGGCGGCGTTGTCAATATTGAGGTGAGAGATCACCCCTTCCAATTTCGGGGAGGAGAGCCATTATCAGGAAAAAGCAAAGAACCCCTCGATTTTCGAGGGGTTCTTAAAAATTATGCTTCTTCATCGCGCTTCCTGAGAAGGGCGAATACGGGAATGCAACAGGGAAGGAGTACAGGGAGTGTAACCGTTGCGTTGCAACCGGCGACACCGTCCGTTGTCGGAGTATCCGTCAAGGGATCATCCACGGCGGGGCCGTCTGTCACAGGATCGGTCGCGCCGCCGTTGTCGGGCTCGCTTGTTTCGGTTGGCTCTGCCTCTGTGATGCTTTCATTAAGGGAAGGCTCTGTCGGCACGTCGGCAACGATCTCGGTGTTCGAAGCTCCGTCCGTTGTCTCGGGATTGGTTTCGCTCTCGCCCGCTGACGGTTCAACCGTCGAGGTGCTCGGAGGCTCGGTCGAAGGCTCTGTGTCCGTTGTCTCGAGGGCAGGAATTGTCGTTTCAGGCTTTGCTAACGTCGTTTCGGGTGTCGGAACCGTTGTCTCAGGCGCGGGAACTGTTGTTTCGGGCTCTCTTACCGTCGTTTCGGGAGAGGGGATCGTCGTCCCAGGTTCTCTGATCGTCGTCTCGGGCTCTTTGACCGTTGTTTCGGGAGGCATCGTTGTGATCTCGACGGGCGTGACCTCGGTCGTTACAACAGTAGCGGAACTTTCGGGGCTTTGGTAAGAGGCCGCGGTTTCAGCGACGCGGCAGGTGAAGGAATACTCCGTCCCTTCGGAAAGCCCCGAGAATACGTTGCTCGTCTGCCAAGCACTGCCGTTTACGCGATATTCATAACCCGCCTTTTGTGTCAGTGTGACCGTGTCGGTCGTGACCGACGAGACGGTGGGCGCGCTTGGCTTGTTCACCGCATTCTTCGCGCTGTACGAAACCGTTTTCAGTTTTCCGATCGAGCCGTCGTCGAGCTTTATGAAATAGGTGATCGAGTGTGCTCCGCTTGACGCGAGCGCAGTATCGGCTTTGATCTCATAGCGCATCGCGGTTTCCCCACCTGCCGTTATGACGGCATTCTCGGGAGTGACGAGCCACTTATTGTCCCAACGGATCGAAGACGTGTTGCCGTCAAAGCAGTACCCGACCGAGGATACGCTTCGGGAATTGTAGCCGATCCAGCCGCGGAGTGCGATCTTGTCGCCAACGGTGAGCGCAGAGAGATCGGGACTTGACTGAAGCGCGCCGTCATTTAAGCGGACACCGTCGATGATGGATGCCTTGTGATTCCACAGTGCGGTTGCATTTTGATAGGGCTTGAACGCAGCTGATGCAGAAAGCTGAATGATACGGTCGGTGTTATTCTTGATATAACCCGTGACGGTCTCGCCGTTGATCTCGCAGATCGCCTTGACACGTCCGTTGCCCGCGATCTCCGTCACCTCAAACATCGAGTAGCGCGGCAGGAGCCAATCGTGGCTCGGTGCATCTTCGGTGGTGTAGACGTATTTGTTCGTTGTGGCTACGTAGAGGCCTGCGGAAATATTCGAGCCCGAATAGTCGATCTCTCGCACGCTCGCGTTTGATGTGTACGGCAGGGTGCCGTAGCCGCGTATGTAAGAGCTTGAGAGGGAGTAGGATTTCACGTAAACGCCGCCGCCGTTCGTTTCAAGCCCCGACGCGGAGGAGGTGTTTCCCTCAACTGTATATACGGTCGAGCCGCTGACGTAGAGGACAAGCCCGATGTGTGACTCTACCGTTCCGTTTGATGTGAAGAAAATGAGGTCTCCGGGAAGAGGAATATAGCTTCCACCGAAATTCACGGAATCCTCAAAGTAGCCGCAGGTGCGGAGCTGCTGTGCCCAATTCGGGCAGCCGAGCTCCTTCCAGATGTAATTGCTGTCACCCTTGTGATTTCTGCACCAATCGGATAGCTTTGTGTAATTATGACACCGAGCCTGCAGGAGGCAGAAGGAAACGAAGGATGCGCACCAGGCATAGCTGTAGCCGTCGGTATCGCTGTACTTGCCAAAATTATGGTTGTATTCGGTAAAGTTTTTGTTTCCCGAGACCGTTCCGCTGAATTCCCCTGTAGAGCCGCCTTCCTGATAGCCGATCTGCGAGAGCGCGACGGCGAGAACGTCGGTGCGTTGATCACCCGTTTGCGGAACTGCGAGAAGGCGATCATAGTAAGGCCCCGATTTGTAGGAGTCGGACGCGCCGTTCGTGCCCTTCACGAACGAGCCTGCCGAAGCGGGGACGTAGAAGAGGGGGAGCATCAGAAGCACGAGGGAAACGGAAAGAAGACGAAGAATGCGTTTTTTCACAAGGAACACCTCGCATATGAACGTATTTTACGGCTATTACAACAATATTACAACAAGAAGAGAAATGCGACGACGGCGGCAACCTGCAAAACGATGATCGCGGGAATGCCGACCATGAACTTTGCCTTTTTCGTCTTATGACGAACGAGCAGCATCGTACAAAGCATTGCGATACTGCCGCCGAGTGCCGAGATCACAAGAAGCGACGACTCGGGAACGCGGAGACGCGGTCCCTTTTTGTTGCTCTTGCCCTTTTCGTCCTTCGGGGAGACCTTGTAGGAATATCCCGCGATCGCCTTGTCGTAAAGCGTCACGAAGATCGCAACGAGCGAGATCAGACCAACGTAAATGTACGGTAG
>JAZNOQ010000050.1:0-5588 GCA_045589215.1 Eubacteriales bacterium | reverse complement strand
CCTCCGACTTGTCTGCTTGAGCTCAGGGTCGGCAGTCAGACGACCGCCGAGAATGACCTTGTTAAAGTTGAAATTCGACATATTTACGCCTCTCCTTTTGCTGAATCCGATTATTCAGCGGTTGCTTCGGTCGAAGCCTCGACAGCTTCAGTAGCGGTCTCCTCGACAACAGCAGCCTTCTTCTTGACGGGCTCGTGCTCGAGCTTCAGAACAAAGGAACGAAGAATGTTCTCGTCGATGTTGAAGTTACGCTCAAGCTCAGCGCAGAAGGAACCGTCGCACTTAAAGGAAACGACTACGTAGTAGCCCTCGGTCAGATCGTTGATCGCGTATGCAAGGCGGCGCTTGCCCCACTTGTCAACATCAACGGTCTCTGCGTTGGCAGCTACGAGGTTCAGGAACTTCTCAACGGTGGCGTCAACGACGGTCTCACCCTTCGAAGTGTCCACGATGAACGTGGTTTCGTAACAATTCAAAGCTTTTTCCATGTTTTTAACCTCCCTATGGACAAAATGACCGCGCACGGTTTTCGTATTTTTTTGCACGCGGTAAGGAGACGGGTTTTACCCGTACCGAGAGAATATTGTACCATATCTCACGATACTTGTCAAGCACCCATCGAAAAATTTACAATTTGTTCACGGTCACTCCTTCTGACCGATCTTTTCAAAGTACAGATCCGCAAGCTCCTCCTCAGTGAGCGGTCGTCCGAGCTCGTTTCTCTTTTCCACAAGCTCCGCGGCGGCACTGTCACGCTTCTCGTCGGACAGCTCATAATCGTATTCCAAAAGGATATCGCCAAGCTCCGAGGAGACCTCCTCGACCGTCGGCTCGTGATCCTCCACAAGCCCGAGCACGCTTGAGATCGCCTCATCGTACTTTTCCTCGTCCTTGAGTGCGGGGATCTCCTCCTGCATGAAGGTTCGCATACCCGTCAGTTTGATCTCGGTCGCGACCGCCGCCATCTCCTCGCTCTCTCCGAGCGTGTCGAGGATATCCTTTACCGCCTCGAGCTTTCCGTCCTCCCCGGCGCCCGACCACGCCGACATCACGTTGAGCGTCACACCGAGGTTGTCGGTCACGTTCTCCCGATCGGATGCCGCAAGCGAATGGAACATCTCCTCAAATACGGGCGCGAATGCGGGATCTGCTCCCTCTGCGGGCGATGCCATTCCCATAAAGGTCCTTCCCTCTGCCCATGCCTCTGCCCAGACGGCAACGAGATCCGATAGCGCGCTGGAGAGGAGGGGTGAGTGATCGATCGCCAGAAGCAGCTTTGTGATATCCTCACTCTCCTCAGGCGACATCGACAGAAGATCAGGCATCCCGCTTCCCGACATATTTTGTGTCACCTCGATGACCTCGCAAACGTCGGTAACTGCGCTGTAAAGGTCTGTCCGACCGCCCTCAAAGCTTGTAGCAGTCATTCCCTTCACCGTCCACTTCACCACGTTGTCGCCAAGCAGAAGCTCGACAACGTTCGCAGAGGTCGCGGTGTCAAGACCTTCGACCGTTTCCGTGCCGAGCGACTTCTCAAGGCTTGCTTTCAGCGC
The DNA here is from genome assembly GCA_045589215.1 of Eubacteriales bacterium. Taxonomy (GTDB): domain Bacteria; phylum Bacillota; class Clostridia; order Oscillospirales; family CAG-272; genus JAZNOQ01. The sequence goes on along the minus strand of JAZNOQ010000050.1, from coordinate 4,035 downwards.
GGGGCTGTTCTTGGCGGCAGTATTGTAGATTCCCTCGAAGGAAAGGATCGGAAACAGGATCACGATCGCAAGCAAGAGCCCGTGCAAAATACCGATGCCCATTCCGCCGCCCACGCTTCCCTTCGGGAGCTTCTTCGCCGTAAAGTGGACGATGACCGTACCGATCACGGTTAGGAGCAGAGAAAGCAACATAAAGATCACGGGCAAAAGAATGCCCCCCGTAAAGACACCTACGAGTGCGCGGCCGCCCTCCCCGTGAGACAGTACCGACATCAGATCATTCGGAAGAAGGTGAAGCGACGAAAGAAGCGAGATCTCGGTATCAAGCAGGACGGGAGAGAGCAGCTTTACCGTCACGAAAGACAAAATGCAGGACACCGTCACGACACCGACACGCAGAAGCACGCCATAGAGACCGAGCTTTTTCCCGCCAAAGACGGTACAAAGAACACAGATCGCGAGAACAGCGTAGACGAGGGCAAGAAGAACGACTGCAACCATAAGATCAAAAACCTTCCTTTACAGTTATATTGAAAATTATATTGAAAACACAAAAAACAGTCAGCGTCTCCCAAAGAGAGCGGCAACGGCAGAAATGAGCAGTAAAAGCACCGACAAAAGAGCCGATAAGCAAAGGAATACCGAAAGGAATGCGCCGACGCTTACCATAACCGAGGTCACAGAAAGAAGTCCCTCGGGATAGAAGAAAAATAAGGCGAGATCCGAAAAAAACCACAGCAGCGCGAGGAAGGAAAATCCCCATAGCCCCGACCGAAGGTCCGAACGGCTGATCTCCATATGCAGTACGATCGGAAGCGCGAAAAAGAAATAAAGGTACCAATGAAAGCGCAGAAAATTTGCAGGAGCAAACAGACGAAGGATCACGCTCCGCGCCGTGTCGAAAAATCCCTTCGGGATCTCCCTTAGATCCTGCGGAAGCGTGATCGCTCCCCCGAGAAGTGCCTCCGCCGTCTCGGGCAAAAGAAGCCATAATAGGAGATAGAGAACGGCGCTTCCGCCGATGATCGGCGCGACACCGATGAAAAAATTCCCGATCTGATGCCACAGATTGCGTTTTTTATAGGAATGCGTCACGTACCCGATATTGCCGTTCTGCGGTGTGGGTGTCCACAGGCAGATCCTCGTGATCTTATGCCCGAACACGAGGCAGAAAAAGGCGTGACTGAGCTCGTGGATCGGCGTACCGACGAGCCCCGTAACAAGCTCGACGCGATACGCGCCCCCCTTGCAGCATTTGAGAAAAAGCCGCTTCGACACCGAGATCACAGCTCCGATCAAAACGATCAGTCCGACCGTGACCGCGAGCTGAAGGGCGTATTGTTGGACCATCTGTAAAAATGACAAAGAGAATTCCTCCGTGCATTTCACGTTCATTCCTTTCCATTATACACCTTTCGGTCCCGCTTGTCAACAGTCGGGAAAGAATTCGGAAAATCCGCACCTATGTTACGCAAGGATATTCTTCAGCGTGATCGAGCCGTCGCCCTTGATATTCGTGGCAACAACAAGGAAATCGTTGTATTCGATCGTATAAGTGAAGGTGTCGTCGGCATCGAGGACCTCGATCGTAGCAGACCACGAATACGGTCTGATGAACACAATGTCTCCGTATGAGAGATCTTCGATCACGCCTGTTCCGTTTATCATACCGTCATACTTTCCGCTTCCAAAATCATCCGTACTCATATTGACGGCGTAATAAAACTGATTCTCATACCCTGTGCCGCCGCCGATCACCGAAAGCGTATAAACGCCGTTATAATTCGGAGCATACGTCACCGCCGTCTTAGTCTCGGCGCGTTCTCCCGTGTCTGTGTTCACCGCTCTGACCTTGAAATACGTTTCTTCATAAACGGCGTATTCCGTGATATCAACGGTGACCGCCTCGTCTCCGTTCGCATCTACCGTCGTTGCTGTCGAATAGGTGACACCGTCCTCCGAAGAAAGGATCTCATACGAGGTCGCGACGCCCTCACCGGGGGTGATCGTCAGAATGCTTCCGTCAAGCGACAGAGACGGCGCGGTTATTCCGGAAAGCATCGTATATTCGACGCAATCCGACCAATCGACCATATCTTCTCCGTCGTACACGTATACCTTGAAGTAGTTCACCCCGACCTTAAGATACGGTGAAATATCCACGCGCGTTGTGCTTTCCGTCGGTGTGATCTCTACGCAACGGTCAAAAGCACCCACCGATGCGTCCCCGCGCGCCACGAGATACTGCGTAGGCAACCTGCCGCTCTGCTCGATCACGAGCGTCGTGCCGTCAAGCGAGACCGCCGGCATCACGATCGGAGCGTTGAAATTGCATACGATAACTCCCTCCTCTTCAAAATTGCAAAGCTGGACGAAGCGTGAGTCGTCGTAGGTCTTGAGCTCACAACGCGCATAGCTTTTAACTGACGCGCCCTCGGGAAGATAGATCAACACACAGCTATCGTCATACAGGCTTGAAATGGTAAAGCCCGTAGTAAACGTTCCGTCCGGTTCAACCGTATCCCACACCTCGACGAGAGAAGAAAGATCGCTCCGTCCGAGCTTATACGCAAACTCCGCTTCGCCTCCGCCGATCACGCCGATACCTACGGCACGGGTGCCTTCAATTTCGGAAGCGCCGCTGTAAACGTACGTGACGGCATTACTCTCGGAGGAGGACACAGCCGTATTCTCGCCATAAGCCTTAACCGTAACTGTGTACGTACCTGCCTCATAGCCCGCAAGCCACCCGTCGAGCTGCAAGACACAGGTACCGCTTCCGTCCGGTGCGTAAAAAGCCCCGGCTTCCTCGCCGTTAAAATGCAAAAGGAGATTCTTCGTGTTTTCGTCGTAGCTGACGGTCAGATCGTCTCCGTCGAGCGAGATCGTCGGCGCGGTGAGGGCCGCACTCTCGGTCGTTTCGGACGGTGCGTAAGTGCCTGTCACTCCCGCAATCATAACGCCCGCGCGAATGTTTTCGGGGGTGAGCGTAGTGGGCTTTATAATGGTAACAGAGCTCATCGGGTTGCCCGATGCGGTCGTTACGATCTGATCACCATCCGCAAGCTTCAGCATGACCTCAACCTCCTCCGTGGTGATCGTGTTGCCGCTACCGGTGTCACTATCTCCGTCACTTTCACCGCCACTGTTGCTGCCGCTTCCGCTTTCCACAGCGGAAAAGCCTCCGATCGAGGGCAGGCAGGCGAAGCGTGCTGCCGACGTAGTGATCCCGTCACTCGACATGACACCGACCCAAAGCTCCGAAACGTTTTCGAGCACGGGAACGGCGACGACGTTTCCCGTGAACTGCACGTCACGGTAAACGAGCCTGCCCTTCCCCATGTTTTCGCGGTAGACGAAACGCGCGGTCTTTTCCGCACCAAGCGACCACTCGTCGTCAAAGGTAAAGGCGATGCGGTTGTCGTGGTTGCCACACACGAGAAGTGGAAGCCTGCCACCGCTTGAGAGCACCTCGGCAACGCGCTTCCTGATAATAACGTAAAAAATCATAATAACTCCATTCCGCCGCCGAAGAGCGGCGCAAGTAAAATTTCTTGAAATGAAAAAAGCGCAAAAAACGCCCGAACCCCACGCGGTGGAAAATGGGGGGGAGTCGGGAATGATCTGCGCTTTTCTGCACGATAACGCGCGCTCGCGGTGCCCATGCGACCGACGCGTTTTTTTGAGACCCTCGGTCTCTATGGATATTATACCACAAAACCGAACGTTTGTCAAGAGTCATTTCGGTTTTTCGCAATGTTTTTTTAAATTTTGGGAAAAGGTATAGAGAAAAGCAGTCCCGAAAGCGAGCGTAAGCTCCACAAGGGACTGCATTTTTCCACAAAAAAAAAAGAGGGATAAATTCACTGAAAACCGAACAAAGATACTGAATCGTAAGAAACGAAACTCAAGAAATGTTTAAATGACTTGAACCTTCAAAAGAAGGAAGCAAGCCCTCGGTCTATTAGTATCGGTCAGCTGAGTACATTACTGCACTTACACCTCCGACCTATCAAACTTGTCGTCTACAAGTGA
>JAZNOQ010000049.1:0-5536 GCA_045589215.1 Eubacteriales bacterium | reverse complement strand
AAGGAGTTGAAAATGAAAATTGTCTTCCTAAGACCGCTTGGCCTCCGACTTAAACAACGTCGCGAGCTTCTTTCCCTTACACTTATCCTCATACTTTACGGGGTGTGCGATGATATCGTTCGCCGTCGCAATCAATTCGTCGATCTCCTCGATCGAAAGCTCCGGAATATCGATGAGGCTTCTCATACCTTCGCTCCGTTTACCGCAAGATAATTCTTGATGCGGGTGACGTTTTCCTCGTTTGCGGGATCCTCCTCGAGGTATTCGATGATATCATAAACATCAACGATGGAATATACCGGGAAGCCGAACTGCTCCTCGATCTCCTGCATTGCTCCCTTTTCACCCTGTCCTTTTTCCTTACGGTCAACCATAATAAAGGTAGCGGCTACCTTGGTGCCTTCCAGGTGAGAGAGGATCTCCATGGATTCACGAATTGCCGTGCCTGCGGTGATCACGTCCTCAATAATGACGATCTCCTCGCCCGCAGTGGGAACGTAGCCGACGAAAACGCCGCCCTCGCCGTGATCCTTAACCTCCTTACGGTTGAAGAAGAACGGTACGTTCAGATCCTTCTTCGACAGCGCAACTGCTGCAGAAACAGAGAGCGAAATGCCCTTATATGCGGGACCGTAAAGGACTGCCTTCTTGGCTCCGAGCTTTTCAAAATATGCCTTCGCGTAAAACTCTCCGAGCGTTGCAATATCATTGCCCGTCTTGATCATACCTGCGTTGATGAAGTAAGGGATCTTTCTGCCGCTTTTTGCGGTAAAATCACCAAACTTCAGAACGCCTGCGTTCTGCAAAAACTGAATAAATTCTCTCTTATAAGCTTCCATTTCAGATTACCTTCCTTTCTTTCTATAAAACGATCAGCCGACGAATTCGCGGATGCATCTTTCATACGCCGCAACCGGATCCTCTGCCGCGGTGATCGGTCTGCCGACAACGATGTAGTCAGATCCGATCTTCTTTGCCTCCTCGGGCGTCATAACGCGCTTCTGGTCGCCCTTGTCCCCGTCCGCAAAGCGAACACCGGGCGTCACGGTCACGAAGTCCTTGCCGCAGGTATCGTGTACCTTGCCTGCCTCAAGAGGCGAGCAAACGACACCGTCGAGGCCCGAATCCTTCGCGTTCTTTGCGTAATGCATAACGACCTTATCGATCGGCTCGTTGATGAGCAGATCCTGCTTCATGCTTTCCTCGTCGGTCGAGGTGAGCTGAGTCACGGCGATGAGGATCGGTCTCGTTCCGTCGGGACGGGTGAGCCCTTCGAGTGCCGCCTCCATCATACGCTTCGTGCCCGATGCGTGAAGGTTGGTCATATCTACGTCAAGTCCCGAAAGCACTGCCATGCTCTTTTTTACCGTGTTGGGGATATCGTGGAGCTTGAGGTCGAGGAAGATCTTGTGTCCTCTCTTCTTGATCTCTCTTACGATCGAGGGACCCTCCGCGTAGAAGAGCTCCATACCGATCTTTACGAAGGGTTTTCTTCCCGTGAACTTGTCAAGGAATGCAAAGGTCTTTTCTGCGCTGTCAAAATCGCAGGCGATGATTACGTCTTTTCCCATTTTTTCTATCCGTCCTTTCAGTTGACCGCTCCGATGATACTCTCGAGCGATTCGATACGATATTTTTCCATCACTGCGGGCAGATCGTTAATGATATCTCTGCATGCATAAGGATTTACAAGATTTGCGGCACCGACCTCGACCGCAGTTGCGCCCGCCATCATCATTTCGATGACATCCTCGGCGCACGATACGCCGCCCATACCGACGACGGGGATCTTCACGGCGTGCGATACCTGATAGACCATCCGTACCGCCACGGGGAAGATCGCACTTCCCGAGAAGCCTCCCATTTTATTGGCGATCACGGGCTTCCGTCTCGCAAGGTCGATACGCATTCCGAGCAGGGTGTTGATCAGGCTGATGCCGTCCGCTCCCGCTTCCTCACACGCCTTGGCAATCGACACGATGTCGGTAACGTTCGGAGAAAGCTTCACAAGGATCGGCTTCGTCGTGACTGCCTTGACCGCCCTTGTGACCTCTGCCGCCGCCTCGGGCGACGTACCAAAGCTCATTCCTCCGCCGTGGACGTTCGGGCAGCTGACATTGACCTCGATCCAACCGACCTCGGGGCAAGCGTCGAGCCTTTGTGCAGTATATGCGTAGTCCTCGACCGAAAAACCGCTGACGTTCGCCATCACGGGCTTTGAGAAGCATCTCTTGAGCTTCGGAAGCTCCTCGGAAATGACCTTTTCGACACCTGGGTTCTGAAGCCCAACGGCATTGATCATCCCCGCGTAGCATTCCGCGATACGGGGAGTGGGGTTTCCGAAGCGAGGATCCTTCGTCGTTCCCTTAAAGGAAAAGGTTCCGAGCAGATTGATGTCATACAGCTCTGCGAATTCATATCCGTAGCCGAAGGTTCCGCTTGCGGGAATGATCGGATTATCAAGCTCGATCCCGCAAAGCTTTACGTTCATTTTTCCCATATGATCTCCTCCTTTACGAGGACGGGACCGTCCTTACAGATGCGCTTATTGCCGTACAGCGTCTTGCAGGAGCATCCCATGCAAGCACCAAATCCGCAGCCCATACGTTCTTCGAAGCTGAACTGACCGCCCGTCACGGTTGCGTTATAGAGCGCTTTCAGCATCGGCTCGGGGCCGCAGGTATAGAAATACGTATAGGTCTTTCCTTCCTTTTCGAGTGCCGCCAAGGCATCGGTCACAAATCCCTTCACACCGTAAGAGCCGTCGACCGTTGCAACGGTGACGTCGCAGCCGAGGGCTTTAAACTCGTTTTCGTAAAACACCTCACTCCTCGTATTGAAGCCGAGGATGACCGAGACCGTCTTGCCCGCCTTGAGGAGCTTTTTCGCAAGCATATAAAGGGGCGGAACACCGACGCCACCGCCAACGAGAAGCGGACGGTCGCCCGCAGGAGAAAGATCGTAGCCGTTGCCGAGGCCCGTGAGGATGTCGAGCGTACCGCTCTGCATCGTACGCATCTTCTCGGTTCCCTTGCCGACGACCTTATAAATGATCGTGAGAACATCTCCCTCGACGTCGTTTACCGAGATCGGTCTGCGAAGATAGAACCCGTCGAGCAGAATGTTAACGAACTGTCCCGAAGCCGTGATATCGGAGGTATCACCCTTCAGGCGCATCCGAAGCACGTTGTCGGTCAGGGGGGTATTTTCAATGATTTCAAAAAGACTTTGTTTCACGCGTTGTCTCCTTTACCGTCGTTTTTGTCATTTCCATATTGCACCGAAAGCGGAGGCAAGCCCCCGCTTCGGTTATTTTTCGTTACGCGTCGATCGTCGAGATGCGAAGCGTGGTCTCATCGAGAACATCAAGCAGGACCTTGACGGTGTCGAGCGAGGTGAAGATCGTAACGTTGTTTTCGGTTGCCGTAAGGCGGATCTCCGCGCCGTCCGACTCCTGTCCCTGCGCGCCGATGTCGCGGGTGTTGATGACGTACGCGATGTGTCCCTGACGGATCGAATCGATGATCTCGGAGCTTCCCTCGCTGAGCTTCTTCAGAATGTGCGTGCGGATGCCATTCGCCTACAGGAACTTCGCCGTTCCCTCGGTTGCCTCGATGTTGAAGCCGAGATCGTAGAAGCGGCGGATGAGCGGAAGTGCCTCGTCCTTATCCTTATCTGCGATGGTAACAAGTACCGTTCCGTAATTCTGAAGGTGGGTTCCGCCCGCCTGAAGTGCCTTATACAGTGCGCGGTTGAGCTTATCGTCATAGCCGATCGCCTCGCCCGTCGACTTCATTTCGGGAGAGAGATATGCGTCAAGTCCGCGGAGCTTGCTCCAGGAGAACACGGGAACCTTAACGTACCAACGCTTCTTTTCCTCGGGATAAATATCGAAGATGCCCTGCTCCTTCAGAGACTTGCCGAGGATGACCTCGGTCGCAATATCCGCAAGGCTATATCCCGTCGCCTTCGAAAGGAAGGGTACGGTACGGGAGGAACGCGGGTTGACCTCAATGATGAATACGTTCTCGTCCTTATCAACGATGAACTGAATGTTGTAAAGACCGACGATGCCGATTCCGAGACCGAGCTTCTTCGCGTACTGCAGGATCGTGCCCTTTACCTTATCGGAGATCGAGAAGGTCGGGTATACGCTGATCGAGTCACCCGAGTGGACACCCGTACGCTCGACGAGCTCCATGATACCGGGAACGAAAACGTTTCTGCCGTCGCAGATCGCATCGACCTCGACCTCTTTACCCTGGATATACTTGTCGACCAGAACGGGCTTGTCCTCGTCGATCTCAACGGCGGTCTTCAGATAATGGCGGAGCTGCTCCTCGTTTGCAACGATCTGCATCGCTCTGCCGCCCAGCACGAAGCTCGGGCGCACGAGTACGGGATAGCCGATCTCGGCAGCCGCCTTAAGACCGTCCTCGATCTTCGTAACGGCGTGTCCCTTCGGCTGAGGAATGTTCAGCTCATTCAGAATATGCTCGAAGCTATCGCGGTTCTCTGCGCGCTCGATCGCGTCGCAGTCGGTACCGATGATCTTCACGCCGCGTGCGCGGAGGGGCTCTGCAAGGTTGATCGCAGTCTGACCGCCGAGAGATGCGATAACGCCCTCGGGCTGCTCAAACTCGATGATATTCATAACGTCCTCGGGCGTAAGGGGCTCGAAGTAGAGCTTATCCGCCGTCGTATAGTCGGTCGAGACCGTTTCGGGGTTATTGTTGACGATGATCGCCTCGTATCCTGCACGCTTGATGGTCTGCACGGCGTGAACGGTGGAGTAGTCGAACTCGACACCCTGACCGATACGGATCGGACCTGCACCGAGCACAACGATCTTCTTCTTATCGGTGAGTCTTGACTCGTTCTTTCCTGTATAAGACGAATAGAGGTATGCGATATATTTGCCCGTATGGAGCGTATCGACCATCGGGAATACGGGGAAAAGCTTCATTTCGCGGCGCTTATTGTAAACGTCAAGCTCGTTTACGCCCCAGAGTCTTGCAATGAACTTGTCCGAGAAGCCCATGACCTTCGCAGCCTTCAGCGTCTCTTCGTCGCCCTTCTTTTCCTTCAGGACCTTTTCCATATTGACGATGCGGCTAAAGGACTCAAGGAAGAGCTCGGTGATCTTCGTGATCTCGTGGAGCCGTTCGATCGACATACCGCGGCGCAAAAGCTCACAGACCGCGTAAACGCCGTCGTCGTGGAATGCCTTCGTGAGGTAGTCGACGAGTTCATCGTCCGACCAAGAGTCGAACTTCGGGAGATGGAAGTGGCAAACGCCGATCTCAAGCGAGCGGACCGATTTGAGAAGGCACTCGTCGAGAGTCGCGCCGATGCCCATGACCTCACCCGTCGCCTTCATCTGCGTACCGAGCACGTTTGCGGCGCTGGTGAACTTATCGAACGGGAAGCGCGGGAATTTGGCGACGATATAATCGAGCTTCGGCTCCATTGCGGCGGTTCCGCCGGCAACGGGGATCTCCTCGAGTGCCATACCGACCGCGATCTTTGCAGTCAC
>JAZNOQ010000048.1:0-2277 GCA_045589215.1 Eubacteriales bacterium | reverse complement strand
GGAAAATGCGGTCCAGCACGAACAGTGCAGCCATCTCGCACGAGGACCTCTTGGAGACCCCCGAAAGCGCGTCCCGCAACAGTCCTCCGCTGACCGACTCGGTTGGTTCCGTCGTGCGGTAGACTCTTCTGCCCTCGGCTTGGAGTCTCTTGGTCAGAAGATCGATCTGCGTCGTCTTTCCCGCACCGTCGATCCCCTCAAAAACAATAAACCGTCCGCGCGAGGGAGTATTTTCATTTCTGTTTTGCATGATCAATCATTTCCTTTCGCTTCGGTCCCATTCTGTGTCTCTAAGCGGTCTCCCAGCTCACGCAAAGCCTTCTCCAGGCGATTCAGCTCCTGCGTAATGGGGTCGGGAATGTGAATCTGGTCGAGATCCTGTACCACACGTTTTCCGTCTCGCTTGACGACCTTGGCAGGGATTCCCACCGCGGTGCTGTTCTCGGGGACGGGGTGCAGCACCACCGCATTGGACGCGATCTTGGAATTGGACGCGACATAAACCGGTCCAAGCACCTTGGCTCCCGCGCCCACCATCACGTTGTTGCCCAGCGTCGGATGTCGTTTCCCAACGTCCTTACCGGTTCCGCCCAGCGTGACACCCTGATAGATCGTGCAATCGTCGCCGATCTCGGCAGTCTCACCGATGACGACGCCCGTTCCGTGGTCGATCACGAGACGTTTTCCAATCGTCGCACCGGGATGGATCTCGATGCCCGTGAGGAAGCGCGCCGTCTGGCTGATCGCTCTCGCGCCGAAGTGGCGCTCTTTTTTGTATAGCTCGTGTGCAACGCGGTGGAGTAAGATCGCGTGTACGCCGCTGTAAAGGAGGAGGACCTCGGCGCGGTTCGTTGCGGCAGGGTCGCGATCCATCACGGCGTCTACGTCGGAATTGATCTCATCCTTTACGGCACGCGCGGTCTTTTCTACCGTGCGGATGCCCTTCGCCGTCTGTTCTGCGGCGAGGTCGATCGACTTCAAAATATAGTTCAGAGGGTTCTTCATATAGATCTCCTTTCAAAAAGGGGGATTTTTTTCAGTTCTTATCCAAAATCTTATCTAAAAACAAAAAGCTCCGCACCAAAGCACTCCTGTGCTCGGTGCAGAGGCAATGCCGACACGTCGGCTCGCGGTTCCACTCTGCTTCACGCCGCCCATATAGGGTGCGCGATCTCTCTACGGTACGTTTCATACCGCCGCCCCGCTAACGGTGGGCATCCGTCCGACGCTCCCCCGAAAAACTCCATCGGCTTCGCATCGGCGTCTCACGGGCGCATTTCCGAATCCGTCACGCGCACCGCTTTCAGCTCTGCGGCGCTCTCTGTGGGGTGACTCCCGTTCGGCATTCTCCCGATCCTCGATGATTTCCCTATTATTATACGCAAAAAAATCCCACTTGTCAAGAGGGTATATGATTTTTTCGCGTTTTTTCTGTTTTCTCTTCCTTTTTATGGAATTTTTGGGGCATTTCATCCCAAAATTCAAAGATTGTTCACAAAAAAATCGGGCTTTTCTGCAACTTTTCCCGTTCGGTTCACGATATATTTATAAATTTGTGTTATAATGTATGGTGCGAAACCATACACCGCGGCGAAAAAGCCTCTGTGTAAACCGATAGATCCGATAGGAAAGGATATACGAATATGATAAAGGTCGACCATTTGGTGAAATATTACGGCTCGAGCTGTGCCGTCGACGATATCAGCTTTGAGATCGGGAAGGGCGAGATCGTCGGCCTGCTCGGTCCGAACGGTGCGGGAAAAAGCACGACGATGAATATTCTGACAGGCTACCTCTCCTCCACCTCGGGAAACGTCTCGATCGACGGGCTTGACGTCCTTGACACGCCGCTTGAAGCAAAACGGCAGATCGGCTATCTGCCCGAGCAGCCGCCTCTCTATCTCGACATGACGGTGCTTGAATACTTAAAATTCATCTATGACCTCAAGGGCTGCAAGTACAACCGTGAAAAGCACCTCGAGGAGGTCTGCGAGATCACGAAGATCAAGGACGTGGAAAAGCGCGTCATCCGCAATCTTTCGAAGGGATACCGTCAGCGTGTCGGCATCGCACAAGCACTTGTCGGAAATCCCGAGGTCATCATTTTCGACGAGCCGACCGTCGGTCTTGACCCGAAGCAGGTGATCGAGGTCAGAAACCTCATCCGAACGCTCGGCAAGGATCACACCGTTATCCTCTCCACACACATTCTCGGCGAGGTGCAGGCAGTGTGCGACCGCATTCTCATCGTCAACAAGGGCCGCCTTGTGGCGGACG
>JAZNOQ010000047.1:0-14792 GCA_045589215.1 Eubacteriales bacterium | reverse complement strand
CTGTCTCGTTCCGAAGGGGATGGAAAACCTTCTCGTCGCGGGCAGATGCATTTCCTCGACGCACGAGGCGCAGGCATCCTACCGCATTATGCCCTTCTGCGCCGAGCTCGGTCAGGTGGCAGGCGTTGCCGCGACCGTTGCAAAGAGGAACGGCACGTCCCTCGCGGGTGTCGACGTGAAAGAGGTTCGTTCGATCCTCCGCGAGAAGGGCTTTGTGATCTGATCCCTTCCGTAAATTCTGAACGGATAACATAAAAAAGCTGTCTCACTGATGTGAGACAGCCTTTTTTATAGCTATGGAGACCGTTCGGATTCGGTTGCCTCTCCGTTTACGAACGCGGTCACGTTCTCGTAGATCATAGCGCTCGAAAAACCCGTATCTTCCTCCACATTCAGAAGCACCACCGCCGCTCTTCCGACGTAAAGCTTGCGGATCCGCGTGTTATCCATAAAGAAATAGGCGTTTCTGCCAACATCGTTTCCATTTGCAACGTTGTTTGCACAGGTAATATAGTGTTTATTTCCCGCAGGCCAAAAAACGTAGATCGGATCAACGAGCTTATAAAGTGCATTCGTACCTCCGATGTAACCGTGGTGTGCGACCTGAACGACCTCTGCCTCCAAACTGTCACCGTAGTTATTACAGATATTCCGGTTTGCTTCCTCGGAGCAATCTCCGAGCATCATCATATTGAAGTCCCCGAACTTTACGTCTACGACAAGCGAGCAGGTGTTGTAATACGTCAGATCCTCGGGAGCGTACATCTCAAGCGTGTAAAGGATCTCGATCTCTGCGTTTCCAAAGTGATAGATCTGCCCCGGATGCGCCTTGTAGATACGTACGCGGGGGTTATACCGCGTAACGTACGTGTTAATTTTATTCCAGGCGTTTGAGCTCATTTCGGTAAGTGCCGCCTGCTCCTCGGTCGGAAGATTGAAGATCAAAGACTCGATATCCGCATCGTTCAAATATGTTTCCGCAAACTTCACGAGTGACCCGACGTGGTCTCCGTGAAAATGAGAAATGATCCACGATGCAATCACGATATTGTCGGGATCGGCTGCCATCGTTTTCAGCGTCTCGTAGAGATTTGTCGCACCGAGCCGATAATTGAAGCCGCCGTCGAGAATGATGAATTTGCTGTCCTCAAGCCGCCAGATGTAACACATTCCGTTCTGCGGTGTGCTTGATCCCGAGTAATTATACGAAACCCCAAGCTGAGCGAACTGCGTATCGCAGATATACGTATGCTGAGTGTCCTTCGGAGGAAGCGTGTTTTTGCTGTATTTCTCGATGATAACGCAAAGCTGATTATACCCGCCCTCGTAAAAAATGTTGAAGGTATATTTACTCTCGTCCGTGAAGATAGCAGAGAGGACCTTTCCCCTTTCGTTTTGGGCGTATTTCGTATATCCGTCGCTTTCAAGCTTTTTCACGTACGCGCTGAAATGCTCGGCAGTTGCATCTTCGTAGATCGCCTCGGTCGCACCGTTCGAGTCGTAGATATGATCCATACGCAAGTTCGGAACGACGGGAATACAGTCAAGCGTCCGATCGACGACCCACGAAGTGGAAAGCGCCGAGACCGGGACTACGATATCCTGCCCGTCGAGCGAATCCCGAAGGATCTGCAGGAGCACCTCGGCGCCCTTCAGGATCGCCTTCTCCGACCACGCAGCAAGAACGATCTTTTTTCCAACGACCGCGATCCGATAGCTTCCGTACGAGGTCTCGTTCAGTATCGTCTGTGTCTCTTCGTAATTGGTCTGCCCGATCAGGATCTCGTACGCATCGGGATCGTGCGTATCTCCGCTTCTGAGCCAATCGTCCGTAAAGGCGAGTGAAACACCCGTCATAGCGGCAATCTCACTGCGGATCTCCATAAAGGCGTCCTCTTCTGCATCGGTAGGAAATTCGGGGGCTACCATCGTGAATCTCGAAGTGCCGCTCACGGCAATATGAAACGCCTCGTCGGGGGCATTCGTTTCCCCCTCTGTGGTGCTTTCCTCTCCCGACGCTTCACCGTTTCCGTCAGGCAGATCACAGGAGAAGAAAAACGCCGTAAGTGCGATGCAAAGTATAACAAGTACAATGAGCCGCATCCATATGCTATATCCGTACTTCATAGATCCTCCGTATTTCGGATTTAATCAAATTGTGAACGATAAAGTGAATGATAGAAGCCGTTTTGTGCCATCAAAGCATCGTGGTTCCCCTGCTCGATGACGTCTCCGTCCTTCAGCACCAGAATGGTATCGGCGTTTCGGATGGTCGACAGTCGGTGCGCGATCACAAAGCAGGTCCTTCCCTTCATCAGGGCGTACATTGCCTCCTGAATCTGCATTTCGGTGCGGGAGTCGACGTTCGACGTTGCCTCGTCAAGGATCAGCATTTCGGAATCCGAAAGCATTGCGCGTGCGATCGTAATGAGCTGCTTCTGTCCCTTTGAGATATTCAAGCCGTCATCCGACAGAACGGTGTCGTAGCCGTTCGGAAGTGCTTCGATGAAGGAATGCACCTTCGCCGCCTTTGCGGCTCTCACGACCTCCTCGCGCGTCGCGTTCTCTTTGCCGTAGGTGATGTTTTCGTAGATCGTCCCCTTGAAGAGCCAGGTCTCCTGGAGGACCATCGTATAAGCCCTCCGAAGGGACTCTCGCGTGATCTTGCGTGTCTCCTTGCCGTCTATTCGGATCTCTCCTCCGTTGACATCATAAAAGCGCATCAGGAGATTGATGATCGTGGTCTTTCCCGCGCCCGTCGGTCCGACGATCGCGATGAGATTACCGGGGCGTACGTTCAGCGACAGATCGTGGAGGATCGTCTTCCCTTCCACGTACCCAAAGCGAACGTGATCGAATACGATCTCGCCGCGCACGTCTGTAAGCTCGACTGCATCCTCGTCGTCAAGCCTTTCGGGCTCCTCGTCGAGAAGCGCGAAAATGCGCTCCGCTGCGGCACACGCCGACTGCAGGTCGGAGAGAATATTGGCAAACTCGTTGATCGGTCCCGAGAACTTCTTGGAATAGAGAATGAAGGCGGCGATCATACCGAGGTCGATCCAAAGGATCGTTCCGACCTCGACCTGCCCCGAAACCGACAGCATATAGAAGATTCCGCCGAGCGCCGCAATAAGGGCGAGGGAGAGATTACTGATAAAGCGGATGGTCGGGGGAAGCATCGTTGCAACGTATTCGGCGCGGTAATAGGCGTCGACCGACTCCTTATTACGCTTGTCGAACCTTGCTCCGATCACTTGTTCTCTGTTATATGCCTTGATGGTCTTCTGCCCCGAAAGCATTTCCTCGGCGTAACCGTTCAACTCGCCGAGCTTCCGTGAGCGTTCCCTGACAAGGGGGCGTACCTTATTCGTACGTACCTTGGCGGCGACGATCGTCGCGGGGACTGTCAGCAGGAAAACGGTAAGAAGAAGGGGGGATATGCGGATCATATAGATCAAGGATCCCACAACCGTGACAACGCTCGTGCAGACCTGTAAAAGATCGTGTGTGATCGAGGCATTCAGCGTATCGACGTCATACGAGATACGGCTGATGATATCGCCCGTCTGATGGGTATCGAAATAATTGACGGGCAGGATCGTCAGACGGTCGAAGACCTGCTTACGAAGCAGATACACGATCTTCTGACCGATATGCACCATCAAAACGGCAAGCAGATACGAAAGGATACCCGAAAGCAGATAAACGCCTGCGAGGAGCGTCGCAACAGAAAGGACGCCCGAGAGCTTTGCGTTCACTCCGAGGGAGGTGTAGCTTCGGTAAAGCGTCAGAACGATCTCGGCATCCGACAAGGCGTTCGGCTTACCTTCCTCCGAGTTTTCTCCGTCGGTTGCGGAAACGTACATCAGTGTGCCGTTCTCCTCATAGACCGATTCCGCACCGACAAGGTTGATCGCATCTCCCGAAAGATCGGGGCCGAGGAGGGCGAGGAAATTGGAGGAGAGCATCAGGATGAGTGCAAAGATCATC
Source organism: Eubacteriales bacterium (assembly GCA_045589215.1). Classification (GTDB taxonomy): domain Bacteria; phylum Bacillota; class Clostridia; order Oscillospirales; family CAG-272; genus JAZNOQ01. The sequence goes on along the minus strand of JAZNOQ010000047.1, from coordinate 10,802 downwards.
AGAGCAGGATGCTTCAGGATGTACGAAAACATTCGTTTCAGTACGGGAATGCGAAGCGAATTCTTGTTGCTTTCTCCCCTTTTCAGATCGTTGGGATTTTCGCGAACACGCATCGGTCCGCCCCGTCCGTGTATTCCACCGTTATTCAAGGATAGCACCCCCCAACTGCGAATCGCTGATCTCGCGATAGACCGCACAGCTCTTGAGAAGCTCCTCGTGCGTACCGCTTCCGATGATCTCGCCCTCGTCAAGCACGAGAATGAGATCCGCGTGCATGATCGAGCTTACGCGCTGTGCGACGACGATCGTCGTGGTATCCGTGAGCAGCTCGCGCATTGCGGCGCGAAGAGCGGCATCGGTCTTGTAGTCAAGTGCCGAGGAGCTGTCGTCGAGAATGAGGATCTCAGGGTCTCCAGCGAGCGCACGCGCGATCAGAAGCCTCTGCTTTTGCCCGCCCGAAACGTTCGTTCCCTTTGACGTGAGCATATGCCCGTATTTTTCGGGGAATGCCTCGATAAAGGACTCTGCCTGTGCGGCGCGCGCCGCGCGCGTGATGGCTTCATCGGAAAGCTCTCTGCCGAAGTCAATGTTTTCTCTGACCGTTTCGGCAAAGAGGAAATCGTTCTGCATCACGATACCGAATTTCTCGTGAAGCTCTCCCTGCGGGATCGTGCGGACATCCCTTCCCTCTATGTATATTCCGCCCGCATCGGGATCGTAAAAGCGCATCAGGAGGTGTAGAAGCGTCGATTTTCCGCTTCCCGTCGCGCCGATCACGCCGAGCGTCTGTCCCTTTTCGAGGGAAAAGCTGATGTCCGACAGATTGTTTTTCGTTTTATTGTAGGAGAATGAAACACGGTCGAAGGTGATATACGGAAGATCCTTGCGGGGCGGATGCTCGTCCTCCCCTTTGAGGGTAAGACTGTTTTCGGTCTTCAGCACCTCATCGATGCGGTCGCCCGACGCGCCGCCCTTTGTGATACGGGTGAAAACGCGCGAGATCGACATCATCGCGGTCGACATATGCGTAAAATACTGAGTAAAGGCAATGATCGTCGCGGGATGCATCTGCCCATTTGCGACGCGGATCGCACCAACGATGATGACCGCAACCATTCCGAGATTCATAATGACGTTGAGCGCGGGATTCGACAGTGCCATTGCGGTGCCTGCACGGCACTCTGCATCGATGAGGTCGTGATTGGCACGGTCAAAGCGGCGGCGCTCGTAGTCCCCCCTCGAAAGCGCCTTGATCACGCGAATGCCCTGCGCGTCCTCTCTTACGACGCGCGTAACACCGTCTACGTTTTCCTGCACCTTCGTATATAGCGGAACGCCGCGCTTCGTGATATAAAGGATCACGATACCGAGAAACGGAACGGTCGCGAGCATAACGAGGGTGAGGGTCGGATCAAGAATGAGAGCGCATATGATACTGCCAACAAAAAAGATCGGTGCGCGGACACCGAGACGTAACGTCACGCCGACAACGGTGTGAACGTTATAGGTATCCGACGTCAAACGTGCTTCGAGGCTCGGGATGCCGAACTTATCGACCTCACTGCCCGACAGCGACGTGATCTTGGCAAAGAGATCGTGGCGGACGCTTTCGGTCACGTCACGGGAAACCACCGATGCCATACGGTTTGCGAAGATGTTGAGAAACATCGTGAGCGCCGCCGCAAGGACCATCACGCCGCCCCAAACGAGAATGAGCGGAAGCGAGCGGAGCGGCACGACCGAGCTCAGAAGATAATCGAAGATCATCGGGATGGTCAGCTCCATCAAGGATGCCATCAGCTTAACAAGCAGCGTCGCGACGGTAAACCACATTACGGGCTTTATGTAACGAAGGATCAGCTTCATCTATTCGCCCTCCAATGCTTTCTTATCAACGAGAGACGCTGCTTTTTTGGCGACGCGCTTCAAGATATCGTGAAACAGCTCCTGCTCCTCGGGGGAAAGCTCCTCGGTGATCGCATCGCTCCAACCGTGAACCAGAGTCCGCAGAAACGGAAGGACCTCATATGCTTTTTCAGTCGGATATACGAGCATTACGCGCTTGTCCTCTTCGCTTTGCCGACGCTCGACGTAGCCACAGGATTCGAGATAGGAGAGATGGCGTGTCACGTTGCTTTTACTGATATAAACGTGGCGGGCAAGCTCCTCCTGAGAAATGCCTGGATGGCGGCACACGCTGAAGAGATAGCGGTGATGGATCTGACCGAGATCACTCTCTTGCAGATGCTCTGCACGGTACATACCCGCGCAGCGGTTGATCACGTAAATGTATCGGGATATGGATGGCATACGATCTCCTTTCGCGCCTCGAAAACCGTTGCAATTGCAACCTTTTTATGCTTCTATTATAACATAATTTTCCGTGCTGTCAATAGCGTTATTGGATTTTTTTGAGTACAATAAAAAGACGCCCCCAAGATCATATGATCTCGGGGGCTCCGCGCCCTATGGCGCAGCTTATTACTTTACAGATGCATTCTGAATGTTCGAGATTACGAGCGTTGCGAGGTTCTCAGCAGTCAACGGAACACCGTTGATCGTGCAATTTTCAAAGGTTACTTTCGCGCGGGCATCGATCCTGAAGCCCTCTGCGAAGTCACAGCCAACGAACTCGGTAGGAGCGTAAGGACGGCAGTATGCGTAGCCTGCACCTTCGCCAAACGAACAATCAACGAACTTTACGTCACCGATGGTTGCGGCGTACGAGGTCCAGCCGTTGAACGTACTATTGGTTGCCTCAAGTCCGTTCCCGGTGCCCTGGTCACAGCTGATCGTGTAGGTAGGACCGTCGATAATGACGTTCTCAAGGTACACTTTTCCGCTGTTTTCACTATTATGGTTTACGAAAACTCCGCGGAAACCGCTGTCAATGGTAAGATTCTTGATCGTACCACCGGTAATATTGATGGCAGAGTCCCACTTTCCTCCGCAATTCTGAACCGAGAAGGTTTTTCCGTTACCGTCAATGGTATCACCATTCTTAATGTTGATACCGGTTGAACCATATGCGTTGCTTGCATCAGCAGAACCTTCCACATCACTCTCAAGAGAAACGTAGTTTTCTTCCTCACCATTTAAAAGCTCGTCAAGCACGTCTAACGCATCTTCTCCACCTTCATAGGTCTCGGGAAGTACGAGAACGACGACTTCCTTGCCGTCAATGATGAGCTTGTTAGAGGTGGTCGAGCCGTATCCCTTGCCGGTGATGGTGTTGTTGGAAAGATCAACACCCTCGGTAATGTTGGCAGTAAGCGTACCCTTGAACTTGCAGTTATTGAAGGTTACGTTTGAAGTATTGTTCATCCAAACACCTGCGATGCCGCCCATCTCTTCTGCATCTCCTGCTTCGGCAGCGTCCGTAATGGTTACGTCGCCCGTGCAAAGGATATTTTCAAAGGTATTTCCGTAGTGTGCGATACCAACGATACCGCCGACGTCACAGGTGGAACCGATGACATCAATGTTCGAGGTTACATTCGAAACCTTGTGACCGCCCTCACCCATAAAGCCAATGACACCGCCGACGTAGGTTCTGTATGCAACTCCGTTTTCGACGGAGTTTGCCTTGACGTAGCTCGTTTCGTCTACATCAACCGTGATGTTATCCCAATTTGCGTATGCATTCTTGCCACCGACCGCACCGACATAAGACATACCGCTTACCTCGACGTGTCCCTTCACGGTAATGTTCGAATACTTCGAGGTGTAGGGGGTACCTGCTACGACACCTACGTTCAGGCGTCCGACGATCGAAGCGTTTTCAACGGTAAGATTCTTGACCGCTCCATTGGTGGTCATACCGAAAAGGCCTACGTTGCTCTTACCGGGCATATTTACAGTAAGATTCTTGACAGTCTTTTCGTTACCGTCAAAGGTTCCCTGGAAGGAGATGGAAGAATTTCCGATCGGAGTCCAATTCTTGTTCTCAAGGTCAACATCGTTATAGAGAACGACCGTCTTACCCTTAAAATTGTTTCCGTCGTTTACCTCTGCCGCAAATGCCGAGAGACCTGCAGCGGAGAAAACGTAGTAGTTGCCGGAGAGCTTATCAACAGCAAATCCATCCTCAAGGTCGGCTACATCAAACCAATATCCCTGACCATTTGTGGTGATGGAGCCACCCTCAGCAACCGTAACAGTTGCGTTTGCATTTGCCTTGAATACGTTCAGACCAAATTCCTTGGTTACGCCAAGATTTTCAAGATTTGTATTATTGCCGAAGAATACGTCGTTGTAGTTGACCTCGATAGAGCCCGTAACGTTGATTTCAACGTTACCCTGTCCACCGCATCCGATCAGGCTGATGCCGCAGATCGCACCGACACCGGTTCCCTCCTCGGGCCAATTGGTAGCGTTATCCTTAACATAGGAAACGGTATTCTTACCTGCGACGGTGAGATTTGTGATGAAAATATCACCTGCAAGCTCCTTCGCAACCACGCCGGAAGCAGAGCCGGATACCGTTACGTTTTCGAGGGTAAGGTTCTCAATTTGACAATCGTATACACATCCGAGGAAGCTGTCGTTCAGATTCGAAACGGTCTTATTTTCACCGTGGATATTGGTGTAGAAGCGTCCGATCGAAACCCAATTGTACGTTGCAAAATCAAGATCGTTCTTAAGGGTAAGATCACTGTGAACACCGGTGTTTGCAGTGATATCACCATTGTTATACATCATCGCATATGCGATCAGGTCCTCGGGAACGTAGATGTCCGCAACGATCTGCTCGGCATTCGACAGCGTCTTCCAGCTGTTTGCCATACCCTGAGAAACCGTGTAGTAGTGTTTGCCCACAAGAACCTGAACGAGCTTCGTGAGATCCTCTGCCTCTTCGTTCTTTACGTCCTCCATTCCCGATTCGGGCGCATTATCAGAAAGCGCGACGGAAATCTCACAGAAATGTGTGGTATTATAGGAAACGTAGCCGTTTGCATCAACAATGGCATTAGCAAGCATAACTCCATCGTGAGCAACGGTTGCGTACTTACCTGCGTAAGCAGTTCCGACATAGAGCTTAACAGAAATCGCTACGGTGTTATCCGAAAGATCGATCTCCTTGCCGTTTTGGTCAACGATTTCAAAGGTGTTGTACACAACACTTACATTGCCGGAAGCATCAGTCTGCACAGACGGGAGCGAGGAATTGATCGAAACGTCGGTGACAGTTCCGTCATCAATTGCATTCACAAGCTGTGCGGGAAGCGTAATGGTACTTGTGTTGTCGCCTACGGTGCTGAGAACGATATCCTCGTCGCCCAAAGCCGAAGCATCGGACTTTCCGGGATATACCGCATCCTCATCATATTTCTCGTCAAAGCTGTCGCCCTCATATGCAAGCTGCGTTGCAAGGAGCTTTAATGCGAAGGATGCGCCGATCTGCTTGTTCTCGTACTCGTTGCCTGCGCTTTCACGCATCTTGAGTGCGATCGTAAAGATATCGTACTCCTCGTTTTCGGTAATCTGACCGTAAACGAGCGTCTCGAAGCTGTCGATCACCTCGGAAAGCGTGCCGACAGGGGTAAGACCTGCGAGCTCGGCACGATCTGCAAGCTGCTTACCGTCCTTGATCACGTAAACGTCGATCACGTCAGCAAGCTCCTCAACCGTTCCGTTCGGCTCGATGAAAAGCTGATACTTCAGAGCAAGCGTTCCCTTGTTCGTGATCTTAATGTGCTTTGCATCAACAAAGCCGGGCTCCCAAAGCGAGTTATTAAAGATCGCCGATGTGGAAGCATCGTTCCATGAAGCAGAATCAAGCGCATCGGTTCCCTTTGCCCAATCCATCGAGATCTCAAGATCACCCGATTTGATGATATTGTTTGCACTTGTTACGGAATCCGTAAACCAAGCGAAGGTCGTTCCGAGAAGCATCGAGAAGCAAAGCACAAGTGCAAGCACCGAGCTCAGAAGCGCCTTTCTGGTTGTATTTTTCTTCGTCATTTTAGTTCCTCCTTTGTATGTTTTCGTGACGAATATATCTGAACGCAAATTTGCGTAAAGAGCGAGTCATAAAGGAAACGCTGCCTTTTGTGCAATATGTACAAAAAGACGACAAGTCACCCCCCCCCCGCCGTCATTTTGACGAATTCCGGTCAGAGAGAGGTGATCTTTTCACGCTGATTTTATTTTGTGGGTATATTTTAGCATTATTTTCCTCGAATGTCAATAGTTTTCGGGAAATTTTCGCACAATCCGGATAGATCGGTACGCCGCAGTGTCTTTTCCGCAGGATCATTTTTCGTCCTGATCGGTGTCGTCAAAGAGCGCGTGAAGCGACTCACTTGTTTCCCGCTCGTCGCCCTTCACCTTCGGCTCCTTCCGGAAGGCACTCTCCGAAGAAGTTGCGGGAATTTCCTCTGCCGCTTCGGCGTCTTTGCGGACAGCAGCCTCCCATTCCTCGGTCTCTCTGTCCGTAGTCTCGTGCTTTTCGGTTTCGCGAAGCTCGGGCGGAACAAAGAGGTTTCGGCGCGATCCCCTCTCCCCGTCGCGTGTACGGAAGAGGAGCAGAAGCTCAAATGCAAGTACGGCGAGAGCGATCCACAGAGGATCGATCAGGAGAAATTCTGCCGACGTGTCAAAGGACCGAAGGGCAGATGAAGCATACGAAAAGATCTTCGGAAACGCAAACGGAAAGACCGAAAGCGCATAGGGGATCATCGCGGTCCATCGGTTTCCCCACACAACGCGGAAGAGCTTTCCGACGTAGCGGCTGCGCTCGCTCTTTTCCTCGGTCACGAGGAGATACAGTGCCGTTGTTGAATGCGCGGCGGTCAGGAGAAAGCCAAGCACCGCGGCGACCGCATCGACGATAAAAATAACGACGACCGCACGGTAAAAGCTGTAATACGCATTCCCCGAGCCGTAAAGCTGCATAAGCTCGTATGCACCCTTTACGCCGTCCACGCCGAAGAAGTTTGCCGTGTGCCAATAGAGGAGCGAATGCGCGTCCGATTCTCCCGCAGGCGTTCGGAAGGAAATGATCGGGAGGAGTGCTGTCACGGCAAGCAGAAGTGCGAACACGATGGGCAGGAGATACCGAATGAGATGCGGACGGAGCCTGCGGTCTGCCCACTTCTCTTTGAAGCTCCCGAGGAGGGTCGGGGCTGCCTTCTCTGCCCTCTTCTTCAGTTCCCTCATTTATTCGGGCGTTCCTTCCATATAGTAGGATGCCTCCATATCGGCACAGCAAAGTCCGAAGGCGAGCGGGAACATCTCAAGTGCCTTTCCGACCTGGCTCGTGTCCTCGGGTCCCGAGAAGCCCATATGATAGCGGATGGCAAACGCCTCGTCGCGCGTAAGCTTCATATAACCCGAAATGATGTAGACCGACTTTTCGCCGTGGCCGTACGGAAGCTGATCGTTGATCGTATAGTACGGAACCTGCACCCAAACGCCGTTTTTCTTGGCGTTTCGCATTTCGGTCACGTAGAAATTCGTTTTGCAGACGTCATGAAGAAGTGCCGCGATCGCAATGCTCTCATCCGAATAATGAAAGCCGTAGCGTTTTTCAAGGCGCGGCATAATGTCGCACAGGCACTCGTAAACGTTGAGGCTATGCTCAAGAAGTCCTCCCTCGTAATTGCCGTGGAAGCGTGTCGAGGCGGGAGCGGTGAAAAAGTCGCTCTTGTCGGGATCGGTCAAAAAATCGAGGAGCTTATCCGCACCCTCTCTCTTGATCTTCGACTTGTAAATTTCAAGAAATTCCTGTTGATTTGTCATAAAAGACTCCATTCTATAACGGCAACGTATCGATCCTACCGTTATTCTCATTTTAACATAAAAAGGTCGGTTTGTAAAGGGCTTCCCCGAAAAATTCACAAACCGACCGGTGATTGAATTCAGTACGTTGTCACATGGCTTCGAGCCGCATCCTATCGACGCGCTTCCTAAACTGCCTATAAGCGAAAATGCACATCACGAGCTGTACGAGCCCCGTAATGATCCACGAAACGGGATAGGACAGATAGAGAATGCCGATCGCCTCGCCGGGGCGATACTCAAAGAAGTAACGGAAGATCGTGAAGATCCAGATGATGCGGAGACCACACGCGCCGAGAAGGGAGACGATCGCAGGACCGAGTGACTTCCCCATTCCCCTGAGACAGCCGACAAGCACGTCCATGATGCCACATAGAAAATAGAAGGTACAGACGTAACCCATCCGTTCGACGCCGCTCGCAACGACAGCCGAAAAATTCGGATCGTCCGCATCGACGTAAAGCGAAACAAGCGGCTCACGGAAGAGGAGCGCGGCACCGCCGACGATTCCCCAAACAAGGACGACGACGAGGAGCGAGGCACCGAGCGTTTTCAGTACGCGATCGGGCTTTTTCGCACCGACGTTCTGTCCCGTGAAGGTGAGCGCCGCCTGATAGACCGCGTGCATCGAGGTATAAACAAAGCCTTCTATATTCGAGCCCGCGCCGTTTCCTGCGATGACGACCGATCCGAAGCCGTTGATCGAGGACTGTATCATAACGTTTGAGATCGAAAACAGACTTCCCTGTACCACGCACGGAACACCGACGAGGATGATCCGCTTGAAGGTCTCTTTGTCAAAGTGCAGATCCTGAAAGGAGAAGCGGAGAGCACCCTCTTGTCTTGACAGAAAGAGGAGGATCAGAAGTGCCGACAGATACTGCGACACGATCGTCGCGATCGCAACGCCTGCAACGCTCATATGAAGGACGATCACGAGAAGGAGGTTCAGAAGAACGTTCACAATACCCGAAAGCGACAGAAAGATCAGCGGGCGCTTGGTGTCACCCGATGCCCGAAGGATCGACGCGCAATAGTTATAAACGAGATTTGCAGGGGCACCGAGGAAGATGATCTTCATATACAGTGCCGCGTTATCAAGAACCGCTGCGTCGGTATCCATCCAAACAAGGAAGGTCCTAGACAGGAGCAGACCGACCGCCATAATGATGAAGCCGCCGAAAAAGGCGGTGATCACCGAGGTGTGGAGAACTCGCTTTACGTCCTCCTCCTCTCTCGCTCCGAAATGCTGTGCCGCGATGACCGAGGAGCCGATCGAAAGACCCATCAGGGCATTGACGATCAGCGTATTCAGCGAGCCCGTCGAGCTGACCGCCGCAAGAGCCTCGCTTCCTGCGAAGTTCCCGACGACGATGAGGTCAGCTGCGTTATAAAGAAGGCTGAGAATTCCCGTCAGGATGAGCGGGATCGAATAACGCACGATCTTACCGAGGAGGGGGCCCTCGGTCATATTCATCTCCGTTTTTCTTCTCCGTGTGGGCTTCTTTTTCCCTGACATTCCGGTGTTCATTCGTTTTTTCCTTCCTGAATCCGACGTGCCGCTCGGCGCGCATTATGTGTGGACGTACGATGCTCGACAACAAAAATACGGGTATCCGATGATACGAGTCCATTATACACCCTTTCCGAAAAAAGTGCAATACCTTTGTTGACAAAAATCTCTCACGGTGGTATAATAATTTTGCACATTTTTGATATGATCCTACGCGAAGCATAAGAAAATCAGAAATCGAACGAAAGGACGGCAGTATTATGATCTATCTCTTTTTGGCAGACGGCTTTGAGGAGGTCGAGGCACTTTGCCCGCTTGATCTTCTGCGCCGCGCCGAACTCCCCGTCACCACGGTCGGAGTGGGCGGTAAAACAGTCACGGGCTCGCACGGCATCGCGGTCGTCGCCGATATCACGGAGGACGAGCTATGCGATCACTCTCCCGAAATGGTCATTCTTCCCGGTGGAATGCCCGGAACGCTGAATCTTGAAGCGTCTCCCGTTGTCCGCCGTGCCGTTACCGATGCCGCAGAAGCGGGTGCTTTTATTGCCGCGATCTGCGCCGCCCCCTCGATCCTCGGAAGGATGCAGCTTCTGCGTGGCGTGGAGGCGATCTGCTTCCCCGGGTTTGAGGATGCACTTGACGGAGCGACTCTGTCAAAGTCCTCGGTCGTTCGCGACGGTAAGATCATCACCGCAAAGGGGATGGGCGTTGCTCTTCCCTTCGGTCTCGCACTCGTTGAATGCTTCCGCGGCAAGGAATTTGCAGAGGATCTGAAGCGTGCAGTTATGGCAGAAAGCGGTACGTGATCCTATGAACAAAGAACAAACTCCGCCCCGTCGGAGCGAAAGCACACTCCTGCGGAGAGTCACGCCCGCCGCCTTGATCCTGGTATCGGCGGTCTTACTGCTCATCACGCGCCTCCTCCGTCCCCTTCTCCTTGAGGGTGCGGGACTTTATATCGGCGTGGTCGTTTTGCAGATCATGATCTTTCTCCTGCCCGCGAGCCTTTGGATCCGTCTGTCGGGTGACGGGTATCTTTCCCGTCTGCGCCTGAAGCCAAGCCGTCCCGAGTCTATTCTTTTGTCGCTTGCGGCGGCAGGGCTTCTCATTTCGGGCGGGCTGCTTCTGTCGATGCTTTTTTCAAGGCTCGGGCATCTTGCGGGGACCTTCACCCTCTACGAGACCTTTCACACGAAGGAGGGCGGCTTTTCAGGCCCCACCCTCTACCTCGTCCTTGCGTATGCGGCTTTGCCCGCGATCACCGAGGAGCTTGTATTCCGAGGAATTCTTTGCGCCGAATACGAGCGACACGGCACGTCGATCGCGGTGCTTCTCAGCACGATTCTCTTTACGCTCGTGCATTTTAATCTTGCGGGCATCCCCGTTTATCTGTTCGCAGGCTTCGTCCTGTCCGTCACGACCTTCCTCTGCCGTTCGGTGTGGGGGGCGATCCTCGCGCATTTTATCTACAATCTATTCGGGCTCTTCGGTCAGCCCTATATTG
>JAZNOQ010000046.1:0-4132 GCA_045589215.1 Eubacteriales bacterium | reverse complement strand
CGATCGCCTTTTTGACGATCTCCTCCTTCGTAACCTTTACCTTGGGTGGCATATGCCGCCTCCTTTAAATTTCATTTGTTATATATCACTTATTATTTTATCACACTCCAAGCGTTTTGTCAATATGAAAAACGGAATTTTTAAAAACCCCCGCTCTGATCCGGAGCGGGGGTTTCCGTATGAAGCACTCAATCCACGTAGGCGTAAGAGAGATAAAACGGCTGTCCAAGTGCGCCGTCATAGCGGTAAATATAATAGGTGTCGCCTACCTCGTAATAATCGTAGTGGCTTCTCGGAACGTCGATCTCAAAGGTTTTCCCTTCTACCGTAACGCTGAATTGATACGTGGTCGGATTCTTCCTTCCGTGTGCCGATCGCTCGCCTCGCAGCAGCTCAGGCAGCACTGAAGTAATTTAGGAAACACAGCTAAATAAAGAAACATCCCCGACGAGGATCGCTCCTCGTCGGGGTTCTTTTTGTTTATTATGATTATTTTGCCTTGTAGAAATATACCTTCGCGGTTCGTTTTTCCTTGATCGTCAAAGACAAGCCCTTTTCGAGGAGCGTGTTGCCGTCGACCGTGAAGGTGCCGCCGTCGGCGTCCTCAAAGATATATTCCTTGTCCTGCGACAGGCCGTAGAGCTTAAGGTCGGCGGTCGGATACATCGACTTCTCGCGCCTGAACACCTGAAGAACGCCCGCATCCTCATCGGGATCGTGGTACTGCACGGCAGACCACGTATCCGTATAACCGTTCGGGGAGGTCAGCGGATAGACATCCTTGTAGAGGTAGGGACGAACGCGAAGAAATTCCTTCACCATTTCCCGTAACCATTTGAGCGACTTCTCGTCTCTGTCGATCTTGCCCTCACTCGAATAGAAGAAATTCGTTGCAAATATGGGAGCGTACGCACTGCGGAAGCGATAGGTATCAAACCAGCACCGTCCCGTTCCCGTTCCGGAATACGGCAACCAACTGCCGTAATTCATCGCGTGGTTCTGCGTAATATAGGGAGTCGGGTCTGCGGGACACTGTGCATCGCTTCTCCACATCGGGACCGAGCGGCGCAGAGTTTCAACGTCGATCCGTCGCCCACCGCTTGCACAGTTGTCGATCAGAAGCCCGGGGAAACGCTCAAGAAGGGCATCCCAAAGGCGGTAAAGTCCGTTGATGTGCTTGATCTCAGTGATCCCGACCCGCTCGGGGGTATCCGCAAGGCGCCAATAGCCGAGCGGAGCAAAATTGAAATCCTGACGGTATACGGAGATCCGCAGGCGCGCAATGATATCCACAAGCGTATTGAAGCAGTACTGCCACGCCTCCTCGTTTCCGAGATCAAAGAGAATATTCTGATTCCGTTCGTCATCGGGAATAATGAGATACTCGGGGTGCTCCTTTACGAGCGGAACGCCTCGGCGAACGCGCTCGGGCTCAAACCAAAGAAGGTATTTCTTATCGGTCTTTTCAATGGCAGAGGCAACGTCAAGAAGCAGGTCGGGATGCCGCACACGGTTGACCTCCCAATTGCCCACGTGCTGCGACCAGTCACCCTCGTGCTCGTCAATAGACGGAAGTACACCCGCGCCATACCACCCCGCATCCATCCAATACGTATTATACGGAATCCCCGTAGCCTCAACCTTTTTAATGACCTCAAGGCAATCCTCGGTACTCGTTCCGCCCCACAGCATCGCCGAGAACGGAAGCTCCTTCTCGGGATCCTTGATCGGCGAATAAACGTCTCGCACAAGCCGACGCCACTTGTTCTGTCCGTCCTGCATTGAGCCGCAGTACGGCATCAGGGTGACCGAGGAGGTGCGGAAGCATTCGCCGGGAAGGATCCTGAAATTCGTATCCTCGATCTTACTCCTGAAGATCACCGAGCTCTTTTTCCTCTCGACAGCAGTATTCCACTGCCCCGTCCATCCGACGGCGGCAATGACACCGAGGTCCTCTTTTCCGTGCTTGATATGGAAGAAGGGGGCGAGCCCGTCCGAGGAGCGTCCGCCTCTCGAGCCGTACACGCGCCGCGAGCCCTCGGCAAACCAATTCGGGAAATTGACCGAGCGGTTGAAGTCTATATTGCCATAGGAAAAGGCGTCGGGTGAGGAGTCTCCGCCTGCCATCACGTAGACCTTGACTACGTTCTCCTCCTTGTGCAGCCAGGAGCGTCCCGAGGTCTTCGGCTCACTTTCGGGAAACGGGAGCTCAACGTCACAGTCCCACAGCTCGGATATGATATCGGTGGGAGCGTCTCCCGTGTTTTCCCATTCGTTCACCCAATCGCAGGCGCCGAATTCGGGATAGACGCGGAAGGTGTTTATCATCCGCAGTCCGCCATCAAAAATATACGTAGTTTTGGTAGTGTTTCCATCTGTCTCGACCTTTACTGAAGGAGAGTACTCTCTAAAATCCTTCCCTCCGAGCAGAAATGAGAACCGTGGTTGATTTTTCAAGGCTTCTAACATAGCTTGTTTCTCCTTTTGTGGGATTAAAAAGTATTTTTTCGAAGCGTCCGCGCTCCGTCTCGTCGCCTGATACATTTTTCTATTGCAGCACCATTATAACACAAAAATACTTTTATTTTTATGACATTTCACTCATTTTATATGAAATTTTAATCATTTTTCCGAATAACAAGCTTTAATGAAAGCCCTCTGCAATGTAAAACGGCTTTCCGAATGCGCCCGCATAGTGGTAGATGCGGTAGGTGTCGCCTACCTCGTAATATTCGTAGTGTCCTTTGGGGACATCGATCTCGAAGGTCGCCCCTTCCACCGTAACGGTGAATTGATACGTGGTCGGATTCTTCCTGCCATTCAGATCGAGATCAACGTTCTCGATTGTCACAGCATATTCCTTAGGGGGATCAAAATCAAACCCAAAGTTGATATGCGTGAATATCGTAAACACGAAAATAGAACCAATTAAAGCATTCGAAAAGAACCAGCCGATACGTCCTCCCACCGTTGAATGTTTCCACGTCTTCAAAAGTCTGGCTATACCGAAAATCACACCCAAAAACACGGATAAAATCATAACCGTGGCTACGGAGGATACGTATCGATATCTTTTAATTTCTCTCACAAAAAACAAGCAGGTTGTAATGAGCACCACATTGTTAAAATAGGATATCATATAAACCACTCGCTCAGGTATTCCCTCTAATTGCTCGAAAAGGTTAAGAGCTATGATCGCCGCGGCAACAACGGTTAAGAAAATGCCGACATATATTGCGATGCGGAATGGAATGAGATTATAAAAAATTCTAAGCGCAACATATAACACAAGGGATAGCAAGGTTCTCACGGTGCGCCTCTTCATTCCCTTTTTTTTCATTGCTTCTCCCATCAAATAAACCGATCAAACCACATCGGAAGCTCTGCCTTCATCACAGGCGTAGTCTTATGCTCGATGCCCTCGAGCAGGTGGAACTCAATGTAAGATCCCGATCGGCGAACCGATCTGACGAACTCCTCCACCATCACGGGGTCAACGACCGTATCCGCAGTTCCCTGCCAGATCTTGATCGGACAGGGGGGGATCACCACGCGCTCTCCCTCCACATTCACGAACGAGCGCGTGCGATAGGGATTGAAGCCGATCGTATTCGGCTCGTACCATTCCTCGCGCGGAAAGTGGTATATTTGCGTAATACGCTCACGCGAATTCATCGTATGTCCCGGCTTCCGTTCGATCTTATCCCACGTACCGATGCAGTAGTGCCCGTCCACCGTCACGCCGTCCATATTGAGGCGGGGATAAAACATTCCGATCGCCGTAACGAGGCTCGGGAAGGTATGGGCGAAATTCATCGCGACGTGTCCGCCCATCGACGCACCGAGGAGGAGGACGCGCTCGGAGAGATTATAGTGCTTCACGGCGTAGCGATATGCCTTATAGAGCGCGAAGATATGTTCGGGGCATCCCATCGTCAACCCGTGCGGCTCCGAGCCGCATATATCAAGCGCCGCGTAGCCCTTATCGATGCAGGTCGAGGCGTAGGAGACACCACCGATCAGATTTTCGCTTTCCGATACACGTCCGCCCGCGCCGTGTGCAGAAAGAATGAGGGGCGTTTTTTCACCCGTTTCGCTGTAGGATTCGGGCAGGACGAGAACGCACTCGCAT
>JAZNOQ010000045.1:0-3512 GCA_045589215.1 Eubacteriales bacterium | reverse complement strand
AGAGCGATCTTGATTGCGCCCTCTGCTGCTGCGAAGGACTCGTGACCTGCGAGGAAGCAGAAGCACTCGGTCTCGTCAGAGAGGAGCATTGCGCCGAGGTTGCCGTGGCCGAGACCGACCTTGCGGTTTTCAGCGACCGAGCCGGGGATGCAGAATGCCTGCAGACCGATGCCGATAGCGGCAGCGGCGTCGGATGCCTTCTTGCAGCCCTTCTTGATTGCGATCGCTGCGCCGACGGTGTAAGCCCACTTTGCGTTCTCGAACGCGATCGGCTGGGTCTCCTCTACGATCTTGTAGGGATCGATGCCCTTCGAAGCGCAGATTTCCTTGCATTCGTCGATGGAGGAAATGCCGTATTCCTTAAGAGCGGCGAGGATCTTCGCCTCGCGTCTTTCATAACCTTCAAACTGTGCCATTACGTTTTCCTCCTTGATCATTCGTGTCTCGGGTCGATGTACTTGACCGCATCAGCGAAACGGCCGTACGTGCCCATGGACTGCTTGTATGCCTCGTTCGGCTCGACGCCCTTCTTGATGAGGTCGGTCATCTTGCCGAGAGAAACGAATTCGTAGCCGATGACCTCGTCGTTCTTGTCGAGTGCCATTCTGGTGCAGTAGCCCTCGGTCATTTCGAGGTAACGAACACCCTTTGCCTTGGTGCCGTACATCGTGCCGACCATCGAGCGTGCGCCCTTACCGAGGTCCTCCATACCTGCGCCGATGACGAGACCGCCCTCGGAGAATGCAGACTGGGTACGACCGTAAACGATCTGAAGGAAGAGCTCGCGCATTGCGGTATTGATCGCGTCGCAGACGAGGTCGGTGTTCAGTGCTTCGAGAAGGGTCTTACCGGGGAGGATCTCAGCCGCCATAGCTGCGGAGTGGGTCATGCCCGAGCAGCCGATGGTCTCGACGAGTGCTTCCTCGATGATACCGTTCTTAACGTTGAGGGAAAGCTTACAGCCGCCCTGCTGGGGAGCACACCAGCCGATGCCGTGGGTGTAGCCCGAAATATCGGTGATCTGCTTGGACTGAACCCACTTGCCCTCTTCCGGAATGGGAGCGGGACCGTGGTCGCAACCCTTTGTGACACAGCCCATGTGAGCAACTTCACTGCTCATGGCGTATTCACAAGAAAATTCTTTGCTCATGATTGTATCTCCTTTGATAAAAATTATTACAGAATGATCTCTCCGTAGACCTCACCGAACGCGCATGCTGCGTTGCATTCATCGGTGTCGATGTGCATTGCGAGCGCGTAGGAGGGGCTGACCCTTGCGACGACGTCGTCGAATACGAGGGGACGGTCGGTGTCGAGTCTGACCTTAACGATCTGACCGTTCTCGATGCCTGCTTCAGCGGCATCTGCGGGGGTCATATGGATGTGACGCTTTGCGATCATAACGCCGTCCGAAAGCTCGATCTCGCCTGCGGGGCCGACGAGCTTGATGCCGGGCGTGCCTTCGGTCTTGCCGCTCTCTCTGACGGGAACAGACTTAAATCCGAGGGTGCGCGCATCGGAGAAGGAAAGCTCGACCTGATTCTGGGGACGGGTCGGACCGAGAACGCTTGCCATCAGCTCGCCCTTCGGGCCTACAAGCGTCAGCTTTTCATTTGCACAGGCAAACTGACCGGGCTGACTGAGCATCTTCTTGACCTCGAGCTTAGCACCCTTGCCGTAAAGAGCCTCGACAGCTTCTTCAGTCAGGTGAATGTGTCTTGCGGAAGTTTCAACAAGAACCTTCATTGTGAAAGTACCTCTCTTTTTTGATTTTTGTTTTTGCATACGGAAATTGCCGTTATATCGGCACTCATACGTAATCAGTATAACATATTTATACGAATTTGTAAAGGGGCTTTTTGCGATTTTGCGCGACTTTTTGTCAATATTTTGACGAAGGGAGGTGCGGGACGGATCGCGCTGTGGATAAAATGGCGGGCCGATGGGAACACTACCGAAAAAAACAAAGGAAGGGAACGGAAAATGGCAGACGAAACGAAAAAGGAAAACGGAAAGGACGAGGCGATCACGGCAGAGAAGATTGAGGAGATCTGCAAGACGGGGATCGTCGCGGTGAAGGGCGGAGAGGACTCGATCCACTGCCTGTCGATCATTGGGCAGATCGAGGGGCATTATATACTTCCATCGGATCAGAAGACGACGAAATACGAGCACGTGATCCCTCTGCTCGTGGCGATCGAGGAGAGCACAGATATCAGCGGTCTGCTCGTTGTTTTGAATACGATGGGGGGAGACGTTGAGGCGGGGCTTGCGATCGCGGAGATGATCGCGTCGATGCAAAAGCCGGTGGTGACGCTTGTGCTGGGCGGCGGACATTCGATCGGTGTACCGCTTGCGGTGTCGGGAAAGCGGTCGTTCATCGTGCCGAGTGCGACGATGACGATCCATCCCGTCCGCATGAACGGAATGGTGGTCGGTGTGCCGCAGTCCTTCCGTTATTTCAGCGAGATGCAGGACAGGATCGTTTCGTTTATTTGCGCGCATTCCCGTGCCGATCGGGAGAAGATCCTTGAGCTTATGATGCGCCCCGACCAGATCGCGACCGACGTTGGGTCGATCGTCGACGGGAAGGAGGCGGTCTCGATCGGATTGATCGACGAGATCGGCGGACTTGACAAGGCACTCGGGGCACTGCGGGAGATGATCGATGCGGCGCAGGGAGAGAAGGGGTAAATAATAAAAAGACAGCCGTACGGCTGTCTTTTCGTTATCAAACATCGAAGTCGGGGGTATATGCCCGCGTTGCGGAGGATCTGTCCTGCATAAATCCCGAAAAGCCGAGGTCAAGGGCGTGGGAACGGACGCTTTCGTACTCAAAGCTCGTGACGCGGCGGCGCAACTGATCGTATTCTGCACCCTCGGGAAGAAAATCAGGGGTGTACTGCCACAGGAGGGAGAGGCGGATCTCATCGGGCGGGAGGCTCGAGGCAAGGCGGTCGAGGACCATGCACGAATCCTTCCGTTGCCCCGGCAGGACGAGGTGGCGGACGATCACGCCCGACGTACAGATGCCGTTTTCGTCGGTTCTGAAAGCTCCTGCGTGCTCATACATCCGCTTGATCGCTTTTTCTGCTACGGTCGGGTAATCGCGTGCGCACGACAGACGGGCAGAGAGATCTCCCGAGGCGTATTTGAAGTCGGGGAGCCAGATATTGACGAATTCGGAGAGGGCGTCGACCGTTTCGACCGTTTCGTAGCCGCTCGTGTTCCAAACAACGGGGATATGAAGCTCATTTTTGATCGCACGGAGGGAGGAGAGGATCGCGGGCACGAAGTGTGTGCCTGTGACGAAATTCAAGTTATGCGCGCCTGCGTCCTGTAGTTCAAGCATACGGGAGGCGAGTGCCTCTGTTGAGATCTCCTTGCCGCCGCAGTCGTGACTGATCACGCGGTTCTGGCAGTAGATACACCGCAGAGTACAGCCCGAGAAAAAGACCGTTCCCGAGCCGCGCGTTCCGCTGATCGGCGGCTCCTCCCACATATGGAGGGCG
>JAZNOQ010000044.1:0-24963 GCA_045589215.1 Eubacteriales bacterium | reverse complement strand
GCCCGAGCAGGCTCTCGTAGTTTCCGAGATACTTGAGGCTATATATGAATCGTCTAAGACGGGAAAGCCGGTGTATTTCAAATGAAGATAGCTATATTCGGAGTATGGCATGTCCATGCCCCCGGCTATACCAAGACCGCTATGGAGCTTGGAGAAGTAGTCGGATTTTATGAAAGAAATGACGCTCTCGCGGAAAGCTTTGCGAGCAAATTCAACATCCTCCGTTTTAGCACCCCCGACGAGCTTCTCAAAAGTGATGCAGAAGGTGTTATCGTCTGTTCTGCTTCATCCGAGCACGCGGACGATATCATAAAGATAGCAAAAGCGGGTAAGCATATCTTTACCGAAAAGGTGCTTGCGTTAACTGACGCTGACTGTGATAGAATAGAAACCGCGGTAAACGAAAGCGGTGTTAACTTCGTGATCTCTCTTTTTCAAAAATATCGCGGCTCGCGTATGGCAGTAAAGGAAGTCGCATCAAGCGGAGAGCTTGGAAAACTGAACTATATGCGCTTTCGCAATTGCCATTCCGGAAGCACTAAGGATTGGTTACCAAAACATTTCTATAATGAGAAGGAGTGCGGGGGCGGAGCGATGATAGACCTCGGTGCGCACGGAATGTATTTGACCGAATGGATACTCGGTATGCCCGTGAAGGCAAGCTCGGAGTTCACGGTGAGTTGCGAAATTGAGTCGGTAAAGGAAAAGAACTCGGATAGAGTAGAGGATAATGCAGTTACCGTTATGAGCTTTGAAAATGGTGCGATCGCGGTAAATGAAACGGGCTTTGTGTCGAATTATTCTCCGGTTACTCTTGAAGTGTTTGGAGAGGATGGTTATGTCCGTATGGTCGGAAACCGCGTTGTGAAGTGTACAAAAGCTACCGACGGTGTTGAGGTCGAGCTTGCGGTAGGAGCTGATAGCCCCTCACCACTTGTACAGTTCTTAACAGGCGATCTCCTTGACGGTTGCGGGATGAAGGAAGCGAAGGCACTCACCCATATGATGACATTGGCATACGCTAAATCCTTATAATTAAAATAGCATTTGCGGATACAAATGCAGTGCTTGTCAAGAAAAGAGGACAGAGAGTGTAAAAGCATTCTCTGTCCTCTTCTTGTCGGTAGGTACTATTTTTTATTGAACCTAAAAATTGTCCTTAAGAGTACGCCGCTTTTGCACTCCTTTATTTTTACATTTCGGTACCGGGTAGCTCAAACCTATGCAAGGTGCAAGAAAAAAAGAATTTCAGGAAAGAATACGCACGTTGCCCCCGTAAGCGAGCGGCTCGCCGCGAGTCTCGGATGTTCGACATCCTAGTGCCGCAGTATGCAGTATAAAAGAAGGAACACCTCGTGCTCCTTCTTTTTTTCCTTTCAGCGAAACCGTCACGCTTACAGCGCGTTCTTGCGGATGAAAAGCACGCCGAGCGTATTCCTGCCGCAGTGAGACGAGATCGTGCAGCCCGCACGCGTGATCTGTACCTCTTCAAAGGGAGCGATCGACTTCACCGTCTCCGCGCACGCGTTGTAGATCTCCTCGTCACATCCCGCGTGGGTAATGAACACTCGGGTGAGGTCAATGTCACTTCCGTCTCCGACCTGCTCTGCAACGTATTTCTTCAAAACGTCCGCGAATTTCCCGCGATACTTCTTCGAAACGCCCATCTTGCCGTTCCGTACAACGATACACGGCTTCAGCTGCAGGAGATTTGCACCGAACGCCGCCAGCGCCGAGCATCTGCCGCCCTTATAGAGAAATTCGAGGCTATCAATGACGAAGGACGCATCCACGCACGGAGCGAGGCTGTTACACATCTCGACGATCTCCTCTGCGGACTTTCCCTCTGCCACCATATCACCCGCCTTACAAAGAAGCAGTCCGCCGCCCGTCGAAAGGTTTCTCGTATCGACAACGAACACGCGATCAAAATCCGCCGCCGCGACGCAGGCGTTCTGATAGGTCGAGGACATATCCGAGCTGATCGTAAAGCATATAACCGTGTAGCCTGCCTCGGTCTGCTCGCTGAAAAAGTCCTGAAAAGCTGCGACGTTCACCGCCGAGGTCTTCGGAAGCTCGCCC
Organism: Eubacteriales bacterium; assembly: GCA_045589215.1. Classification (GTDB taxonomy): domain Bacteria; phylum Bacillota; class Clostridia; order Oscillospirales; family CAG-272; genus JAZNOQ01. Next base: position 22,881 of record JAZNOQ010000044.1, on the reverse strand, counting down.
GTTTTCTCATAATGCTCATATATCATATCGGGATCGACGTCGACCCCATCCGTATACTGCTTCTGCCCGAGCGCTACGCCAAGCGGCAAAATTCTGATCCCGTATCGCTCGATGAGCTCGGAGTTCAAATCGCTGGTACTGTCACTTACAATTAAGATTTTTTCCTTCATAATACACTCCTGTAAAGCAAATCAAACGGTCACATATCGACCTTTTTCTCTGAATACAACGAAATTATAGCACCTATTTATGAACAAAGTGTATATTTTTCTGCGTTTTTCGATAACATTTGCCGTTTCTTTCGGTGTCCACCATAAAAAAGGCATTCTGCTTCTTGTCCTTCGCCCAGAGGCGTATCTCCTCGGTATGAAACTCAGTCCTTCCTCTTCTCCGAAGCGTGACCGACAGGACCATTCGGATGGCTTCCCCATACGTTTCGTCCGACGCGGTCTCTGCCGTGATCTCCACGCGATAAACGCGTCTTGGGATCGCGAATTTCCTGTCGTGCGGCGAGAGCATTTCATATTCCGCCCTGATCGACGGAAAGAGTGTTTTCTCCGCAAAAAGGAGGCTTCGGTCGTTTATCTCGCGACAAAAATCCGCAAGCACCCGAAAGGGCTCGTCTTGCGGGACGGACGGGATGGATACGACCGCGCGCAGCAGCTCCTCCCCCTCCGCACAGTATCGCCGCTGTGTACAGTCCTTCGAAAATTCCATACCGCACCTCCGAAAAGAAAACCGAGCAGACAGAGACCGCTCGGTTTACTTTATGCGAATTGCGCTGTAATTATGAAATCCCCACGCATCAGCGCTTCTTCGTGAGCTCGGCTTCCGCGAACACGTGCTTCTTTCCGCAGAAGCGGCAGCAGACCTCAAGCTCGCGCGGCTTTCCCTCGGACTCCTGCTCGTCGAGCAGCTCTCTGACCGTCTTTTCGCCCATCGAGCGGATCGCTGTCAGCATTCGCTCCTCTGAGCAGGTACAACGGTACTCGACGTCAAGCTCGTCGAAGAGATCGTATGGGATATCCCGCATCGCGATGTCGAGGATCTCCTCCTTCGATTTCCCCTCTGCAATGAGCTGTGAAAGGCTCGCGAGGGAGGGCGCGTTGCGTTCGAGCAGGCTGATGACCTCCTCGTCGGCAAAGGGCAGAAGCTGAATGAGGATCCCGCCCGCCGCACGGCAGGTGCAGTCGGTATCAACAAGCACGCCGAGGGCGCACACCGTCGGGATCTGCTCGCTTTCGGCGTAATACGCGGCGATATCCTCCGCGATCTCGCCGCTGCGGAGCCTGACCGTTCCGATATAGGGCTCGTCGCCGCCCGTATCGCGCAGAACACGAAGCTCTCCCTGCCCGACCGCCGCACCGACGTCGAGCTTACCGTTCGGCTTCAGCGGCAGATCCACCGAGGGCTCCTGCACGTATCCGCGCACGTTGCCGATGTAATCTGCCGACGCGATCATTTTTCCGAGCGCGCCGTCGCCGTCGACCGTCACGGTGATGGCGTCGTTCTTTTCTCCGAGCATACAGCCCATCACGGAGGTTGCGGTAAGGAGACGTCCGAGTGCCGCGGTCGCGGTCGGAGCGGTGCGGTGGATCTCGATCGCGCGGTTCACGATCGCGGTCGATTCGATGACGTGCACACGCACCGAGCCGTCACGGCTCATCGCGCGGAGAATGGTGGAGCTTTGCTGATTTTTTTCGTTACTCATATCTGTTTCCCTGTTTTCGTTATACTTCATTCTCGATCACCTGCTGATCGGTGTTCCCGGGGACGGCACGAGCGACGAAATACCATCGCGGTGTCGTTTCCTCGGGCTTCTCGAAATCGTAGCCGCCGAATACGTCGACAAGCTCGAAGCCGTTTTCTTCAAGTGCCGTGCGGATCTCCTCAAGCGTATAGCACCGCTCGATCTGATGCTCGTCGTAGCGGCGGTAGCTTCCTGTCTCCCATTCGAGGAAGATCGAAAGCCAGAAGTCGCACAGCCGCGTCTTTTTGTCGTAGTGGTTCTGCCAGCCGCAGTAGATCGGCACGCTGTCACCGCCATCCTCATCGGGTGGTAGCTCTTCTTCGAGGATATAGGACTCGTCCCCGTAAATATGCTCGAATTTATACGGCGTATTCACGTCAAAGAGGAAGAGCCCGCCCGGCTCGAGATAAAGCCTGACGTTGCGGATGGCTTTCACAAGGTCGCCGTCACCTGTGAGGTAATTCAGCGAGTCGAGACAGCAGGTAACGCCACCGACCGTTCCGTACAATTCAAAGGTGCGCATATCCTGACAAAGGTAGAGGATGCCCCTTCCCTCGGAGCGCACGTACGCCTCCGACAGCATATCCTCGCTCCCATCGACACCGATCATATCGTAGCCGCGGCGCGACAGCTCTACGGTCATTCGCCCCGTTCCGCAGGCGAGGTCGAGGACGAGCGATGGCTTTTCCTTGCCGTAACGGCGGAAGCATTCCTCGACGAAATCCGCCCACCGCCCGTAGTCGATCTCGGCGTTCAGCCTGTCATAGACCCACGCGAGAGCGCCGTAGCCGTTCGTCTCGTTTTCCTGTGCCATATGGGTTCACCCTCCCTCTCTTTTTTCTTACGAGGTCTATTTTAACACATCCCGAAAGAAAAAGCAAGAGGAAGGGTGAAAGTTATATTGTTTTATGGGAGGTCAGTCAGATGTCCACGTTCGCACAATCTCTCCCGTCGTTTTGGACACCGCGACGTAGAAAGTGGTTCCGGGAATACGGGGTTCTACGCCGTACCATGCGACCCAAGTATTGTCCTCTGGGACGTAATAAATGTCATAGAACACGATTGTTTGAAAATATCCGTCCGCTTGCCTTTTTGCGAATTCCTCGTTCGCGATCGCGGTTGCAGCTTCTGCATCAAAATCTAAGTTGATCGTTGTTTCATCGGCTTGGCTTTCGCTCTCGGTGGAACTTTTTTTGTCGAACAAATACGAAGGGATAGGCTGCGGGGAGTTTTCTTGTTTGCAAAACCATATTTCCCAAACGAGACTATATTCGAACGTTCGCTGAAGTCCTTTAACGTCTTCTGGAACATCGTCCGCCGGGAAATAATGGGCGGCTATATACAATCCGTTCTCTGTGTACCAAACCAACCAAGGACTGTAGGAGACGGGAAGGCCACGACTATGAGGCTTCCCAAGCCGTGCAACAAGTTCGGAAATGGGAATCTCCCTTTCAAGAATATTTTCTCCCGTTAAACCCACCAGACGCTTGTCTAAAAGAAAGCTCAGAAGGTCGTATTCTGTCGGCTTATGTGACAAGGTCGGGTCAAAGTATTTCAGTGTTTCCAAACTTGCATTCGGCATAGTGGAAAACATCTCGGTCACAGGTGGATCTTCTTCTGTGGTGATATCGTCTGTCGCGCTGCTTTCGGGGGATGCCGGTGTGCCGCCGCCTGTGGTGATTTCGCTTCCCTCACCCACAAGGGTCGCACAGGAGGAAAGACAAAACAGGGCGGCTAATAGTATGGCTGTAAAACGCGCTATCTTCATTACGTTTCCTCCTGCGTCGTGTTTGTTAAGAATTATATGCAAAGTTTGTTAGAGAGCCCCAAGTCAGTGATCTTTTAGCCGTTATGCCTTTTATCCTTCGGATCGGGGAGTGGCTCTGCGGTCGTATTCGATGAATCGGAAGCTTCGGTGGTATTATAAATGTATCACTGCTCTTCAATGATAAAGGTGTAAACAACGCCAAATCGGATGACCGTTTCCGGATCGAACCAATTTTCGACGTCTTCGTCATATTTCAAAACGATCAGGAGAGTCAAATCATCCTCCAGATACCATCGAAAGGAAGGGGTGGAATTAAATTCTCCTCCGCGGTGTGGCTTTCCGAGTCGTGCGATCACCTCGGCGCAGGACATCCCAAAAGTAATCTGCTTAGCCTCTTCGTAGGTTGGCTTATGCGACTGTTTTCGGTCGAAGAAAAGATCGTATCGAGTTGTTTCTGCCGCTGTCTCTTCCTCCACCTCGGTGGTCACCACGTCGTCGATGATTTCGTCGGAAATGACAAAATCCCCGGGAGATTCGCTCGGCTGTGACGAGTCGATAGCGTTTGAAACGGGTTGGGAGCAAGACGAAAAAGGAATCAGAATACAAATAACAAATAGCGATATACACGATATCAGCCTTTTCATTTCAGTTTACCTCCTTTGGTGGATATAGCGATTTTTGCGCGGCAGAAGCCTCTTATTTCGGAATCAAAAAAGCGCACAAAGACCGAGCGGGTAAAATCCCGACGTCTCTGTGCGCTGATCGTGTTTTCGAAGGTCTGCTCTCCCGTGCGGTTCTGCCTTTCGGGAGACCGACTCGGCAACAATTTTCTTTCGGCGCATTGTTGTCGGGTCTGTCATTCACTCTATACTGTGTCTGTATTATACCATACCGTGGGCATCTTTTCAAGTAGGCTGCGGAATTTTCTCCCGAAATATCATAAAAATTTCAAAAAGACTACAACCACGGGACACAGATTTATGGTATAATAGAGAAAACCACGTAAAAGCTCTGGGATCCGTAACGAGCGAAGGAGGAAACGCTTTTGATAGAAGTCAAACATCTGACGAAAAAATACGGGGATCTCACCGCGGTCGACGACCTTTCGTTTACGATCGAAACGGGCAAGATCTACGGTTTGCTCGGTCCGAACGGCGCGGGAAAATCCACCACGATGAATATGATCACGGGATGTCTCTCTATGACCTCGGGATCTGTGACGGTAAACGGTCACGACATTCTGAAGTCCCCCGAAAAGGCGAAGCGATGCATCGGGTATCTGCCCGAGATCCCGCCACTTTACACCGATATGACACCGTACGAGTACCTTCTGTTCGTCGCAGAGGCGAAGGGGGTACGGAAAGAACGCGCCGAGCGGCAGGCAATAGAAGCGATGAAGCTCACGGGGCTCACGGAAAACGAGGATCGCCTCATCCGTAACCTCTCGAAGGGCTACCGTCAGCGCGTCGGCATCGCGCAGGCGATGCTCGGCAATCCCGACGTGATCATCCTCGACGAGCCGACCGTCGGGCTTGACCCGAAGCAGCAGGTCGAGATCCGCGATCTCATCCGTCGGCTCGGTGAAGTCAAGACCGTCATTCTGTCAAGCCATATCTTGTCGGAGATCCGCGCGGTGTGCGATCATATTTTGATCATTTCCCACGGAAGGATCGTTGCAAACGATACGATTGAGAATCTCGAAAGCGAGGGCAACCGCGACGCCTCGATCACCCTTGAAATCAAGGGCTCGCAGGATGACGTCAAGGCACTTCTTGCGTCGATCCCCGAGTTGCGTTCCTTCACGGCAACGGCAGGCAAATGCCCGAACACCGTTGCGGTGCGCGCCGAAGCCGCCAAGGGAACCGATCCGCGCGAGGCGATCTTCAACGCGTGCGCGGAAAAGAGGATGCCCCTTCTGAAAATGGACGTCACAGAGCTGCGGCTTGAGGACATCTTCCTGCGCCTCACAGGTGATGCGCCCGATATAGGGGCGGATACGCCCGAAGCTGATGCAGAAGCCGACGGAAAGGAGGAGATGCTGTAATGCTTGCGATCTACAAAAGAGAGCTGCAGTCCTATTTTGTGAATATGACGGGCTTTGTTTTCGTTGCCTTTTTGCTCTTTATGACAGGCATTTTCGTAACGGCGTACAATCTGCTTTACGCTTACGCCACGCTGACCTATGCGATCGGAAGCCTGCAGCTCGTCCTGATGCTGACCGTTCCGATGCTCTCGATGCGCGTCATCGCGGAGGAAAAGAAGAACCGCACCGATCAGCTCCTCTACTCCCTCCCCCTCCCGATGTACAAGATCGTGCTTGCGAAGTACCTCGCGATGCTGACGGTCTTTCTCATTCCGACCGCCGTGGTGTCGCTCTATCCCCTCATCCTCTCGATGTTCGGATCGGTGCCCTTTCTCCCCTCGTATGCGGCGCTCCTCGGCTTCTTTTTGCTCGGTGCTGCACTGCTCGCGCTGTGTATGTTCTTCTCCTCGCTCTGCGAGTCGCAGGTCATTGCCGCCGTGATCGGATTTGGAACGGTGCTTCTCCTCTATCTGCTCCCCACCCTGTCGTCGATGCTCCCGACGGCGGCGTCGGCATCCCTCGTCGCCCTTCTGGTGCTTGAAATTTTGATCGCGTTCATCCTTTACGCCGTGTCGAAAAGCCTCGTTCTTTCGATCGGCGGCGGTGCGCTTCTCGTTCTTCCCACGGTCATCGTTTATATCGCAAGCTCCTCGCTTTTCGCGGGGCTCATCCAAAAGCTTCTCGTCTCCCTCGCGCTCTTCAGCCGCTTTGAAAATCTCGTCGGGGGGATCTTTGACGTCACCGCGATCGTTTTCTATCTTTCGGTCGCCGTTTTCTTCGTTTTCCTGACCGTGCAGTCAATGGAAAAGAAGCGGTATTCTTAAGGGGGTGCGGCTGATGAAACATATGCTGAAAAATCGCAATACGGGCTTCGGAGCCCGCGCATCCCTCCTGACGCTCGCGCTTCTCGTAGTCCTCGTCGGGGTAAATATCCTCGTCGCACTTCTCCCGAAGCAGTACACGCTTCTCGACTCGACCCACAACGGGCTTTATACCCTGTCAAGCACCACCGAGTCTTATATCAAAACGGTCGACGAAACGGTCACGGTCTATTTTCTTTGCGACGACGGCGCGGAGGACGTGCGGATCCGCACCTTCCTCGACCGGTACAGCGGACTGAACGGAAATATCACGGTCAAGACGATCGATCCGACGAAAAACCCGAGCTTCGTTTCGCGTTACACCAAAGAGCCGCTGAACAATTACAGCGTGATCGTCGCGAGCGACAAGCGTTCGACCGTCCTTGACTACTACGATCTCTACCTTTGGGAAAACGAGGTGCTGGGCATCATGAACGCCGAAAAATATTCGGCGTATCTCTCGGATTCCTACGGCTCTTATATCCTTTCCTACTCCGAAACCGTACAGCATTTTAACGGCGAAGCAAAAGTCACGAACGCGATCACCTACGTGACTGCCGACAGGATCCCGAAAATCTATGCGCTTTCAAACCACGGCGAGACCGCGCTCCCATCGACACTTAAGAGCGCGCTCGGAGAAAGCTCCTATGACCTTGTATCGGATGCTTCCCTCTTCTCCCTCGGAAAGGTCCCCGAGGACTGCGACCTTCTCCTCATCAACACGCCGACGTCGGATCTTTCCGTTCGTGAAGCCGAGTGGATCTCGGACTATCTCAATACGGGCGGTCGCCTCCTCCTCACAACGGCGGCAGGTAAAAATTACGTACCATACGAAGAAAAGGACGCTGACGGAAACGCAAAAGCCGTCCCGTCCGACTTCCCGAATCTCCTTTCGGTGCTTCAGAAATACGGACTTTCCGCGCAGAATGACGTCATCGTGGAAAAGGATTCCTCGATGTCCTACGCCGATTATCCGAGGATCCTGCTCCCGTCAAGGAACACCGCGCATCCAATCATTTCGGGTGCATCGGGCAACGCAATGATGTTCTACGATGCCCACGGCATCACGCTTGACAGGTCGGTCCCCGGCGTAACGCTGACAACGCTTTTCAGCACCTCCTCGTCGGCATACACCGTAAAGAAGGATGCAGAGAACGCGAGCGACCGCACCGAGGAATCGCAGGACGGTCCATTCACGGTCGGCGCAGCGTCGGAAAGCGGCGACACGCGCGTCGTGTGGTTCGCATCGATGGGCGCGCTTGACGACACGGTCGATCAGCTTGTCAGTGGCGGCAATTACGCCTTCGCGGTCTCCGCCTGCAATTGGCTCACGGAGAAGGAGGCATCCGTGGCGATCCCCTCGATCTCCCTTGAAGAGCCGAGGCTCATCATCACAGAGGATACGCTCACGGTATTTTCGCTCCTTTTCTGTGCGGTGATCCCGCTTTCGATCCTCATTGGAGGACTCGTTTATTGGCTCCGCCGTCGGAGGGCGTGAGGAGTGCCCCCAAATGGGCAGATTTCCCAAAAAATTTTATGGGGAAAATGTGATTTTCGTATTGACATTATATATTTTTCTATGATATAATACCTATATGAGTATTCCGCCTCCGTTTTTCTATAAAAACGGAGGCGCAAAGCACAATAAAGTCGTTAAAAAATAAGGAGCGTACATAGAATGAACAAGAATTTGAAGCCCGTTATCGCCGTCGCAGGTCTTTCCCTTGCGTTTTCCGTAGCATTCACCGGTCTCGTCAGCTGTGACAAGGGCGGTAGCGGTGACGACGAAACCACCACGAATCCCTCGATCTACGACACCACCGCAGATCCCGCAGGCACTTCAGATCCCACGGCAAGCTCCTCCGGCGAAACTACGGCGGATCCCAACGAATACGTTGAGGTCGACGAAACGGTCTACGTGACGGTCGAGCAGGTCAATCTGCGCTCCGAGCCGAAGGCGATCGAAAGCACCTACGTTACCACCGGCTACTACGGCAACTCCTTTAAGCGGATCAAGTACAGCGAAAATTGGAGCGTGATCCTCGTCGGTGAGGAGGAGCTTTACGTTTCCTCCGACTGCGTTTCGACGACCGACCCGACGAAGCTCCCCGTTGAATTCAACGCAGTTGATAAAACGGTCTACGTTACGACCTCGAGGCTCAATCTCCGCACGTATCCCAGCACGGAATCCGCTCTCGGAACCATTCACGCAGTTGTTGAGAAGGATGCGGAACTCGTTGCGATCGGACTCAGCACCGACGGCAAGTGGTACAAGATCAGTTATGACGAAAAGGTTCTTTACGCAAGTGCAGACAGTGTCTCCGACCGCCTCGTCGGCTCGGATTTCACCGCAGTAGACAAGAAGGTACAGATCACGGCAAATACGCTGAACGTGCGTAAGATCCCCTCGAGCGACAACGACATCAGTGAGATCGTCGGCGCGGTCGGCAAGGGTACGGTCGTGACCGTCATCGGTGTCAGCCCCGACGGCAATTGGTACAAGGTAAAGTTTACGCCGAATGGCGGAACCGAAGGTGAATACTACATGAGCGCAAACTCGAACTACTCGAAAGACGCTGTAGATGCGGAAGCCTCTACAACGACCGAGGCTACCGGAAAGTAATTTCCCTAAACAATCGAAAACAAGGCTGTCGCCAACGGCGACAGCCTTTTCTGTTCGGTATTTGTTTTATCAGCCTCTCCCTTCGGGAGAGGTGGCGGCGATTTGCTCGCAAATCTGCCGACGGAGAGGGTTAAATACACAAGAAACACCCTCTCACCCGCTTCGCGGGAGCTCTCCCAAAGGGAGAGCCTAATGAGATCTTACCTCTATTTCACCGGCTGAATATTCCAGATCTTCTCCGCGTATTCCCGAATGCTGCGGTCTGCCGCGAAATACCCAGCCGCCGCAATATTCAGAAGAGACATTCGGTTCCAGCGCTCCTTGTCCTTGTACGCGTGTATCATCTCCTCGTGTGTCCTCCGATAGGACTCGAAGTCCGCAAGGCACATGTAGGGGTCAGCCACGCCGTTTCCCGAAAGCAGATAGTTCGCGATATTCGCGAAGGACTGCCCGCTGAAGCCAACGTTCAGATAGTTCACGATGCGCCTGAGGCGTTCGTTGCTTGCGTAAAAGCTACCCGAGTGGTAGCCGCCGAGCCACAGCTCCTCGACCTCCTTGCTCGTAAGCCCGAAGATGAACATATTCTCTGCCCCTGCCTCCTTCAGCATTTCGACGTTCGCGCCGTCGAGCGTTCCGATCGTCAAAGCGCCGTTCAGCATCAGCTTCATACAGCCCGTCCCCGATGCCTCCTTCCCCGCAAGTGAGATCTGCTCGGAGATCTCTGCGGACGGGATCAGCACCTCCGCCATACTGACGCAGTAATTTTCAAGGAACACCACTCGCATCTTCTCCCGCAGAACAGGATCGTTGTCGATGTCCCTGCCGATATAGCAGATCAGCCGAATGATCTCCTTCGCCATCTGATAGCCGGGGGCTGCCTTTGCGCCGAACAGGAAGGTCTGGGGCTGAACGTCAAGGTTCGGATCGTCCTTCAGCGCGAGATACAGATCAATGATATTCAGCGCGTTCAGGAGCTGCCGTTTATATTCGTGCAGGCGCTTGATGTGCACGTCGTAGACCGAGTGGGTGTCGATGAGGACGCCCGTTTTTTTATAGAGCAGATTCGAAAACTTCACCTTGTTCTCGTGCTTGATCGCACGGACCTCTCCGAGAACATTCTTATCATCCGCAAACTTTGAAAATTCCGAAAGACGCTCGGGGTCGTGACGGTACTCGGGACCGATGCAGCTATCGATGAGACCTGCAAGGCGGGGGTTCGAGTAGCAGAGCCACCGACGGTGCGCGATCCCGTTCGTCACGTTAAGAAACCGATCGGGATAAAGGCGGTATAGCTCCTTAAAGGTGCTTCGCTTCAGAATGTCGGAGTGAAGCTTTGAAACGCCGTTCACCGAATGCGATCCGATGACCGAAAGATTGCCCATTCGGATCTCTCCGTAGGCGATCACGCACATTCTCGTAATGCGGTCCCAGCTCCCCGGGGCTTTCTGCCAAGCCTCGCGGCAGAAGCGCTCGTTGATCTCCCGAATGATCTGATGCATCCGCGGAAGCTTCAGAGCGAACAGATCCTCGTTCCAGCTTTCGAGCGCTTCGGGAAGCACCGTGTGGTTCGTATAGGAAACGGTCCCGACAACGATCTCCCAGGCGCGCTCCCACGGATAGAAGTATTCGTCCATCAGAATGCGCATAAGCTCGGGGATGCAAAGCGCGGGGTGGGTATCGTTGATGTGGATCGAGACCTTATCAGAGAGGTTATCGAGCGTGCCGTACACCGACATATGATCGTGGATGATGCTCTGCACCGATGCCGACACGAGAAAATACTGCTGGGAGAGGCGGAGGAGCTTTCCCTCGGTGTGATTGTCCGAAGGGTACAGCACCTTTGAGATCGTCTCCGCGTTGGTGTTTTCCTCGACCGCCTTCGCGTACTGTCCCTGTGAGAAAAGCCCCATATTGAATTTGTGCGCGCTTCTCGCCCTCCAAAGGCGGAGTAAACTGACCGCCTCACTATCCGAGCCCGAGATCATCATATCGTACGGAACCGCCTCGATCTCGTCATAGTCCTCGTAGATCACGTTGTTGTGATCCTCTCGCCACTCCTCGCGCACCCTGCCGCCGAATTTCACGCGATAGATGCGGTCGGTGCGCGGCACGAGCCAGCATTCCCCCCCGGGGAGCCAATTGTCGGGAAGCTCGACCTGCATCCCGTCGACGATCATCTGTCTGAAAAGCCCGTATTCGTAGCAGATCGAAAAGCCCGTCGCGGGGTATTCCATCGAGGAAAGCGAATCCATAAAGCAGGCGGCAAGCCGTCCGAGCCCGCCGTTTCCGAGCCCCGCATCGGGCTCGCATTCGTAAAGCTCCTCAAGTGCAAACCCGAGCTCCTTCAGCGCTTCCCCGTATGCCTCCGAAAGTGAGAGGTTACAAAGGTTCGTCCTGAGCGATCTGCCGAGCAGGAACTCCATGCACATATAGTAAACGCGCTTCGCACCCGTTTCGTTGACGCGGCGCTTGTACGCCTCCCGCTTTTCGGTCAGGATATCGCGCACGGTCAGTGCCGCCGCCTTATACATCTGTTCAACGCTCGCCTCCTTCGGGCTACACCCGAAATAGCGCGAAAGCTTTGCTTCAAGGTTGTCTCTGACCTCGGTTTTACTTTGATTAAAATTCATCGCTTGCCTCCGATAAAAATTGTATAGGCTGTTCTTCCTTACAGCTCTCCGTACATCGCGAGATACCTCTCTGCGGACCTTCCCCACGAAAAATCGGTCTCCATCACCCGTTTCACGAGGCGCGTCCATTTTTCGGGAGATTCGTACAGCGCAAGCGCCGCACGGACGGCGGCGTCGAGCTCCATAGAGGAATAGCCGGGAAAGGTGAAGCCGTTGCCGAAGAGGACGCCGTCTTTTTCCCCGTACTGCTTGATCGAGTCGTAAAGCCCGCCCGTTTCGCGCGTCACGGGAACTGCACCGTAGCGGGACGCGATCATTTGCGCAAGCCCGCACGGCTCGCTTTTCGACGGCATCAGAAAGATGTCCGCTCCCGCGTAGATGCGCTTTGAGCGGTCTCGGTCGTATTCGATGAGCGCACGAACGCGGTGCGGGAAGGACGCTTCAAGCTCTCTGAAGAGATCCTCGTACCGTTTGTCCCCGATTCCAAGCACGACGAATTGTATATCCGTCGACGAAAGCAGGCGGTGCGCGATCTCCGACACGAGGTCGATCCCCTTATGGGCGACGAGCCGCGACACGATCGCGACGAGGGGCGCATCCGCTCTGACTTCAAGTCCGCACTCGCGCTGCAGAGCCTCCTTACAGAAGGTCTTTCCCCGCAGGTCCTCCGAGGTATAGGAGACGGCGATCGAGCGGTCGCGCGCGGGATCGTAATAACGGTAGTCGATGCCGTTCAGAATGCCGCACGTTTTATGGGCGTTTCTCCGAAGCACCTCGTGCAGTCCGTGGGAATATTCTCCCGTTCGGATCTCCTCGGCGTAGCGTGGACTGACGGTCGAAAGCCTGTCACAAAGCTCGATCGCTCCCTTCATCAGATCGATCGCACCGCCATGCTCCATCACCTGCCGCATTTCCTCGGGAAGGGCGAACACGTCCCACAAGATGCCCGCGTCATAGATTCCCTGATACGCGATATTATGGATCGTGAATACCGTTCGGATCTGTGCGTATGCGGGGATTTTTCGAAAGAAGGCATTCAGATAGACCACCGAGAGCGCCGCCTGCCAATCGTGTGCGTGCAGCACGTCGGGATAAAATCCCGTCTCCTTGATGAGATCGAGCGCCGCCATACAAAAGAAGGCGTAGCGCTCTCCGTCATCGGGGTATCCGTAGAGCGACGGGCGGTTATAATAATACTCGTTGTCGATGAAGTAGTAGGTGACACCGTCCTTCTCGAGGCTCTTCACACCGCAGTACTGCTGTCTCCAGGCGAGGTGGACGGTCTTTTGGTACACGTCCTTCATTTCTCGCCTCCACCTGTCTCCGACAGCCCCGTGGAGGGGCATCACAACGCGCACTTCAACCTCCCCGTTTCCGCGTTCGTTCAGTGCCTCGGGGAGCGAGCCCATCACGTCTCCGAGCCCGCCCGTCGCAGCGAAGGGCATGACCTCCGCGCCGACGAAAAGGATTTTTTTCGCGTTCGCGTTTTTCCCGCGCTCTCCCTTTGAGTTTCCGCATTTCTCACAGCATTTATTCATATCAAGATACTTTTACTCCTTCCTATTTTCTCTCTTACGGCACTCGCCTCAGATCTTCTTGCCCTTTTCGATGTAGAAGGGCTGTGTTTCGTGTCCCGAAAGCATACGCTCGTCGCATATCACGACGTTCTTGTCTGCAGTCACGCAGTTTACAAAGCTGTTCGCGCCGACATAAGTATTCTGAAACAGGATCGAATTCCGAACGACCGTTCCCTTCCCGATCTGCACGCCGCGGAAGAGGATCGAATTCTCGACCGTTCCCTCGATCTTGCAGCCGTCTGCGATCATGGAATTCTTCACCGCCGCCCCCTCGCAGTAAAGCGTAGGCGGTGAATTCCGAACCTTCGTATATACGGGAAGCGACGCGTTTCCGAACAGCTCCCTTCGCGTCTCGTCCTCGAGCATCTCCATGCTGCAGGCGTAGTATCCACGCAAAGACACGATCATATCGTAGTAGCCGCTGTACGGATAGACCGCGAAATGGTCCTCCCTGATGCGCCGCCCGATCACGTCACGGAAGAAGCTGCTATACCCTCTCGCGATCGCATCGCGCACGACAGCGTGGAGATACGTGCGGGTGACGACCATCACGTTCGTGTAGACCTCATATTCTCACCCGTGGTCGAGCGCGTCGAATTCCTTCAGATCGGTGAGCCGTCCCTCCGAGTCCTTTGTCATCACCTTGACGTCCTTCCCCGCGACGCATCTTTCGCGCGGCATTTTCTTCGTGACGAAGGTGATGTCCGCACGGCTCCTTTCGTGTGCATCGATCACCCTTCTCAGATCCATCTGAAAGATCGCGTTGCTGTCCGAAAGCACGACAAAGTCCTCCGTACAGCGTTCGATGAAGGCGCTGACCCCCATAAGGGCTTCGAGCCGCGTGGAATATACCCTGCCCGCGACCGCATTGTCATACGCGGTGATGAGGGGCGGGAGGATCTTGATGCCCCCCGAGCGGCGGGCGAGATCCCAGTCCTTCCCCGAGCCGAGGTGCCCGAGGAGGGACTGATAGTTGTTGTGGGCGATCACACCAACCTTTACGATGCCTGCATTCACCATACAGGAAAGCGGAAAATCAATGAGACGGTAGCGTCCGCCGAAGGGCACGCTTGCCATCGTGCGCCGCGCGGTCATTTCGCGAAGCGTATCGTCGTGTATATTTGAAAAGATGAGTCCTGCCGCCGTCATACTGCCATTCCTCCTTTTGTGCTTTCTTCCGAGATCATCTCGCCAGCCTTTACCGTACCGCCGTCGGGAATTCTGACCCCCGCGCCGACAACGGCGATCCCGTCTCCGCTGTCTCCTCCGACAACGGCGTTTTCCCCGACGGTCACCCCCTCGTCAAGGACGGCATACCGCACGACAGCCCCCGCGTCGACTCTGCCGCCGCTGAGGATCACGCTGTTTTCGACCACCGCGCCCATAGCCACCCGCACGCCGATTCCTAGCACCGAATTCCGAACCGTCCCGAAGATCTCGCACCCCTCGGTGACCGAGGAATTCCGCACCTCTGCCTCTCTGCCGATAAACTGCGGAGAGGACGCCTCGTGCCGCGAATAGATGCGCCATTTTTCGTCGCGGAGAGAGAGCGCGGGAGATTCACCGAGGAGATCCATATTCGCCTCCCACAAGGATCGGATCGTCCCGACGTCCTTCCAATATCCCGAGAAGGAATAGGCGTAGAGCCTCTCTCCCGAGCGGAGCATATTCGGAATGACGTTTTTACCGAAGTCGTTCGCGGACGTACTGTCCCGTTCGTCGGCATCGAGATAGTATTCGAGCGTTTTTCGGTTAAAGATGTAAATGCCCATCGATGCCTTCGTCGAGTCGGGCTCCTTCGGCTTTTCGGTAAATTTACAGATCCGTCCCTCTTCGTTCGTCTTCATGATCCCAAAGCGGCTTGCCTCCCGTAGCGGCACATCGATGACCGCGATCGTGCAGGATGCGCCCTTTTCCTTATGATACGCGAGCATTTTCGCGTAGTCCATTTTATAGATGTGATCACCCGAAAGGATCAGCACGTAATCGGGATCGTAACGGCGGATGAACGGCAGGTTCTGATAGATGGCGTTCGCCGTTCCCGAATACCAATCCGCCTTAGACTCCCGCTGATAGGGCGGCAGGATCTTGACCCCGCCCGAATTGCGGTCGAGATCCCACGGAAGCCCGTTTCCGATGTAATCGTTCAGGACGAGGGGCTGATACTGCGTCAGAACGCCGACCGTGTCGATGCCGGAATTAACACAGTTTGAAAGCGGAAAATCGATGATGCGGTATTTTCCGCCGAACAGGACGGCGGGCTTCGCCGTTTTTTGCGTCAAGGCATACAGCCTGCTCCCTTGTCCGCCCGCGAGAAGCATCGCGATGCATTCTTTCTTTTTGTACATAAAAACCTCCTCTGTTCTTGTCCGCGCATTTCTGCGCCGCGTTTTCTCTGTACATTCTATTCGCCTGTCGGTCATTCTATGAGCGTTTGTCCGTTTTTCGGAGTGCGGCGAAAATTTCCACGGTTTCTACGCACGGTTTTTTCCGATACTACGAAAAAAGATCTGAGGAAAAGGAGCTTTCGATGCTGACCGTTTTCATCCGCACACTCATCATATACGGAATACTGATGCTGTCACTTCGACTGATGGGGAAACGGCAGATCGGCGAGCTTGAGATCTCGGAGCTTGTCACCACCCTTCTGATCTCGGAGATCGCCACGCTCCCGATCGAAAACGGCGAGTATCCCATCCTTTACGCGGTCGTCCCCATCGTTACGCTTCTTTTTGTCGAGATCCTCTCCTCCTTTCTCGTCATTCGTCTTCCCTTTCTGAAATCCCTCTTCTCCTCCCGTCCGACCGTGCTTGTGCGGAACGGCGTGCCGCTCCGAAAGGAGCTTCGAAACGCCCGTATCTCGGTGGAGGAGCTGATCAGTGCGATCAGGCAGAAGGGCGTGACCGACATCGGAGACGTGGACTATGCGATCCTTGAGCCGAACGGTCAGCTTTCGGTCATCGAAAAGCAGGCGGGAAAGCCGCCGAGTGCCGAGGACCTGCACGTCAAGACAGAGGAAAGCGGTGTCACGCACATCCTGATCGCAGACGGCCGTATTGACCGTCACAATGAAAAGAGCATTCCAAACGGGCGCGCGCTGATCGAAAAAAATCTTCGCAAGGAGAGCTATCGCGCAAAGGACGTGCTGCTCATGCTTGTGGACGATCTCGGGAAGGTCACGGTCATCCCGAAAAAGCCGAAGCGAAAGACAAAGAAAGGAGCGTCACAATGAAATCCTTCATCGCCTCCCTTCTCCTCTTCTCGCTGATGCTCGGCGGTATTTTCTGGAATTGCCGCTACTTGTCGGAGCTTTCGCGAGAGCTACACGATGCCGTTCTTGAGATCCCCTCCCCCGAAAGTGAGGAGGGTGGCACAGCACGCCGCATCGAACGCTTCGGTCAGCTCTCGCGCCTTTGGAAAAAGCACCGCGGCAAGGTCTCCTTCACGGTCACGATGCGTATGGTCGAGGGGATCGATGACCGTCTCGGTGCGCTTGAAGCGGCGATCCGATACGGGGACGCACGCGAATTTTATGAGGTGCGCGAGCATCTCCTCCGCATCATCGACGATCTCGTGTTTTATGACGCACTGCAGCTCGGAAGCGTTCTATGACGCTTACTTTCGATCTTTCGCGACGAAAAAAACCGTGAAAGCCCGAGATTTTTTCGGCTTTTCCCTTGACTTTCAAGGAAAAATATGGTAAACTACTTCCATTCCTAAGGCGGAACGGAAGCCCGTGACGCCGTCTATTCGTCTTTTTCCCAAATGCGAAAAGGTGCTTTCTCGCCTTTTTTCGCTCGCTCTTTCCCCAAAGAGAAAGGTCCCCCAAATGGCACGCAAGAACAAATCCAATCAGCTTTCGAGAGAGTATCTCCTCCGTGCGTTCGTCTCCCTTATGGAGACCGAGCCCTATTCGAGCATCAATATCACCGCGATCACTGCGGCGGCAGGCGTTTCGCGTATGGCATATTACAGAAATTACTCCGCGAAGGAGGATATCCTCCTTTCCTACCTCGACGAGATCAGTACGGCGATCGCACGCCCCATGAATGATCTGCTTCCCGCCCCGAAAAGCAGAGCCGAGTACATAGTTCTCCTCTTTAGGCGTCTATGCGAGGACGCAAGGGTCTACGGCTACAATCTCGGCAACAGTCTCGCGAAGGCAGGTCTGCTCGACCTATTCCTTTTTAACGTCACAAAAAACCTCTCGTCCTTCTTCCCGCCGAAAAATGCACGGGACGCGGTAGACGCATCACTCATCGCAGGTGCCTTTTTCGGGACGTATATGCAGTGGTCGAAGGACGGTCAGCCCGACAACGTTTCGCTTCTTGCAGACACCCTCTCCGAGTTTATCACGCGCTGATATCCCGCCCGAGAGATCATCGAGCATCGCATTCGCATCGCCGAAGAGAGAACGCATTTTGCGCTCCTCGGCGGTGCGATCTTTGTTTTTTCCGCGAGACACGAAGGGTGGTGATCACAACGAATACGCATCTTGACGCAAAAACCGCCGAGCATCTGCTCGCGCGGCGGCGGTTATCGGCTCTCAGGCGTTTTCTTGCTGAAATGCGCCCCGTTGACGTAGCAGACCTCCTAACTCTCGTGCGGGAAGGCGACCGTCTCGCGCTCTTTCGCCTCCTTCCGAATGCAACTGCCGCCGCGGTCTTTGCAGAGATCGGCGTTACCGAAAAGAGAAGCCTGATCGACGGCTTTTCCGAAAGAGAGCTTGCTTCTCTCGGGATCATACAGAAAAACGAGCTTGCCGATGCATCCCTCCGAGAAGCCGAGGGCGTTCCTCCGTGTGACGTGCCCTATCTCCTCACGCCCGTCCTTCATATCTTTCGGTCGCGCATTCCGTGGCTGATGCTCCTGATGGTCTCTGCCACACTTACGGGAGCGATCATTTCCGCGTTTGAATCCTCACTCAGCGCCTGCGTGTACCTCACCGCCTTCATTCCAATGCTGATGGACACGGGCGGCAACTCGGGCAATCAGTCCTCGGTGACGGTCATCCGTGCGCTCTCTCTCGGGGAGGTCAGATCGCGCGACCTTCTTCGCGTTATAAAAAAAGAAGCGGCGGTCGCACTGCTGTGCGCCGCCGCCCTCGGAGCTGCCTCCTGTTTTAAGATCTATTTCATTGACTTTTTGCTCCTCCGCACGATAAACGCCGAGGAGGCGGTATTCGTACCCGCAGTCGTCGCTCTGACGCTCTCCGTCACGGTTTTCTTCGCAAAGCTCATCGGTGCCGTCCTGCCGATCGCGGCAAAGCGGATCGGATTTGATCCCGCCGTGATGGCGTCGCCGTTCATCACGACGATCGTCGACACGCTGTCTCTCGCGATCTATTTCGAATTCGCAAGGCTTCTGATCCCCGCATTATAGCGTCACCTGTGAAACCGCCGCGCATAGGTGCATTTTTTGCACAGAGCCTCCGTGAATTTACCGCAGTTAAGTCCCTCGCGCATTCTTTCCGCGCGGGGAGACGAAAGGATCTCCGAAAGCGGCTGTGAAAAGAGATTGCCGAGTGGGATCTCCCCCTCCGCGTCGAGACAGCACGGAACGACCGTTCCGTCCGCAAGCACCGCGATCTGATCAAGAAGCCCGTGGCAGTAGCCGTCCTCAACGTCGTCGGCATCGCTCTCGGTCGGCCACGTGAAGATCCCCGCATACTCAAGGAAAATGTTCCGCGCGAGGCGGTAGCCGTTCACACGGCTCGTCCATTCTCCCGGAAATGCGGCACGGAGTCGCGCTTCGACTTCAGCGTTTCGATCATTTTTCCCCCGCCGCGCCTCGGTGTCGAGGTTCCAGAGACGCAGGACCGAATAGATACCGCGCTCTGCGGCACGGCGCGAAAACGCGATCGCCTCCGCGAGGTATTTTTCACCGTCTCCTATGGAATTCCCTTCCATACTGTGGAGCGAGATACTGACCTTGTGAAGCACGTCGGCGTGCCTGAAGAGCGTATTTTCCTCGGACGCGAGCAACGTGCCGTTCGTTGTGATACACACACGAAAGCCGTACTCTCCCGCGATCTCGAGAAGCTCCCCGAGAAGGGGATGGAGAAGCGGCTCTCCCATCACGTGAAAATAAAGATAATCGGTGTACGGGCGAAGTGCCTCGCACACCGTTTTGAATTCCCTCTCGTTCATCTGCCGCGGCGCACGATTTGTCCCGGGGCAAAACGCACACGCGAGATTGCAGATATTCCCGATCTCGACGTAGGCGCGGTTCAACAGCTTCTTCATACCGTCACCATTTTTTGATCCCGAGCCGTCCGCGAAGCTTCCGAAGATACATCGAGATCAGCCGCGTGAGCGCGATGTCGTAAAGCACGAAGAACGCGTTGCCGAGGAAAACCATTGCAACAACCAGGATCGGGGCAACTGCCTCGGGCGTGAAAAGCAAGGAAAGCCATAAAAGCACGGCAAGCGCCACGTTGAAGTTCACCATCTTCAGGATCCACGAGACGATCGGTCGAAGCCGCTCGTAGTACGCCTTCAGTATCGGGTAATAGCCCGCGAACAGGGCAAAGATCACGGCGGCAGACTTTACGGGAAGCAGAACGAGCGAGAGGATCGCGACCACGAAATAGATCAGCCACGGCCACGCGCCGCCCATTTCAAGCACCGCAAGGACACAAAGGAGGGATGCGATCGCCGCGACCGACAGGTCAAGCACCTCGACGAGCGCGCCGAGATAAAGGATCACAACGCCGAGCGCGGACAGGATCGCACAGATCGCGAGCCTCCGCGTTTTTTTTCGTCTCGTTTCCATATTTTCGCCCCCCCTTTCCGTATTTTTGAGTTTGCTCAGCAGCAGCGGATCAGGTCTCCGCCCATACATTCACAGCAGCAATCGGCGCAAAGAAGCGTCTGACAAACGTCACAGCCGCTGCATCCCGAATCGTTCGTCGTGCGGTATCCCGCGCCGTAACCGTTCGCCCGCGCACGAAGCTGATCACGCGCATTACGGTATTCGGCGTTGCGGGGATCCATCGCACACGCGCGGTCGAAGTATTCCTGCGCGTCCACGTATCCACCCTTGCGAAGTGCTACCCAGCCCATAAGAAAGTGCCACTCGGCACCGCGGTCGCCCGCGTCGACTGCGTTCAGCTTTTCCTCTGCGAGTACGATATTGCCCGCATTGAGGAGCCGTCTGATCTCGGCGTACCGCGGGTTTGTTGAATAGGACGAATACTGCTGACCGCCGTTATAAGCGTTATAGCCGTTCTGCCCACCCGCGCCGCTTTGTCCGCCCGCACGCATCTTTTCGATCTCCTCGTACGCCGCGTTAACCTCCTTCATCTTCTCGGATGCAAGGTCCTTAAGGTCGCTGTCCTGATATTTATCGGGATGATATTTCCGCACCAGCTCGCGGTATGCTTTTTTGATCTCCTCGTCCGAGGCATTCGGTGAAACGCCCAGCACCTGATAGGGGTCTCTTTGTGCCATATCAACTGTTTCCTTTCTTTCCTTCTGTCCGTTCGGGCTTTTCTCTTTTCTCTCCCGATAGGATCGCCTCCGCCGTTTTCGGCATCCCGCCGTACAGAATATTCCGAAGCACGCCGTAAAAATCGGCGTAGCCGTAAAAATCAACGAGGTCGATCGCCTTCTCGGCTTCGGCAAGCTCTGATAGGAGTGCCACACGGACGTTCTCTCTGTGTTCGGGGCTTTTCTCCATGCCCTCATCCCTTCCCCACAACAGAAGATAGGGATTGAAGCGGTCTCTTTCGCGGTCCTCCGCGAGGTCATCGTACGCGTCGAGGAGGTAGATCCATTTTCCGACGTGATACCCGACCGTTTTCGCGATCCGCGCCTGAACGTCGGGAAGCCCGAACGCGAAGATCTCCGAAAGCAGCTCCCCCGACAGCGCGGCGTATCGGTCTACTGACGGTTCAGACGTATTCTCCGCGTCTGCGATCGCCTCCATCGAAGCAGAGATCCGTTCATCTAAAACAGAAAGCGCGGGAAGCGCGCGAAGTGCCTTTTTCCGCATCCGCTTCGCCGTACCGAACAGCGCGCGGGCACGGAGCCGCCTGCCGCCCCTCTCGTCTCTGAGATCGTCCTTGCACTTATAATACAGCAGGAGTGCCGCCGCACACGAAACGTATCTGCTTTCCGTACTCGTTTCGAGCATCGGCTTCTTACGGAGGGGATGCACGGGACACCTTGACGTGACCGTGCGGAGCTTCTCTCCCGCAAGCACGGTGCGGAATATGAGGAGGAACGCAAAATCGTAGCTGAGCGTCATACGGGAGCTGCAGCCCGTGCATTTGCCCATCGAACGGCAAAGCCCGCAGTACGCCGCCCTGTAGGTCTCGTACTCACGCACCTTCAGCTCAGGCTTATCGATCCGAACGTATCCGAACACAGTCTCCCTCCTCTCTCTCTGTTATATCAGGCTTTTATGATACACCCGAAATGTGACGAACACAAGAAAATTTTGGTAAATCTTTGAAAAAACGCGAAAATAGCCGAAAACGGGATGCGCGGTAGTCGCCTCCCGTTTTTCGTGTCCCGCATCGGGAGCTTATTGCCACGTTATAACGGCAAAGGAAACGAGCGTTTCCTGCATCTTATCGTAGAGCATTTCATCGTAGATCGACTCGAGATAATTCTCTCGTACCTCGTCCTCCTTGTAGCCAAGCTCGTTGACGTAGCGGTCGACGTAAGCGTCAAGCTTTGCGCTCTTCTCCGCTTCCGTCACAACGAGATTTTCGGCATCCACGATCGCATAGTAAACGAGATCCTCGAGAACGAGCTCCTCTGCCGCCTCATAAAGATCGGCGTCGGTAAGTCCCATACGCTCGAGCAGCTCGTCATACTCCATCGAGTAGTAGGTCGCGTAATACTCGTAGAACTTCTTGTTCTGCTGATAGCAGTACCGAACCTGCTGCTCGGGGTAGTCGATGAGCGTCGCGTTATCCAAAACGGTCTGCCACAGATATCCCTTCACGATATCCGAGCGCAGATGGCTCTCGTATTCGTCGACCGAGGTGTATTCCCCGCCCGAAAGATCGGTGACGATCTCCTCTGTCAATTCATCAAACTCGTAGATATAGTTAACGGTAAATTCAAATGTGACCTCCTTGCCCGCGAGATTCGGCGCGCCGTAATTCTCGGGGAAGGTGACCTGAAACGCAGAGGTCTGTCCGACTGCCGTACCGACAAAGCCTATCGCAAAGCCGTCGATGTAGGTCCCGTTTTCAAAGACCGTGATGTCCTGCTCCTTGGCAGTTCCTCCCTCAAAGGCAACGCCGTCAAGCACGCCCTTGTAGTCGACGTTGATGATGTCGCCCTCGTTTACCGTTCTCGTTTCGTCCACGACGATCTCGGTGTCGTTACTGCCGCTCGGCGTGAAGCTTCCGTCGGTGACAAACGAGAAATACGCGTTGTCCTCTTTCATGATCTCGCGAAGGGCGACGAGATATTCGACCTCCTTCACCTCTACGGGCACGTTCTTATACTGTCCGAGCGAGATATAGGGCGAGAGATCCATCGACGAAAGATCGAGCGGCTCGATCTCCTCCGTCGATCCCCCCGTCGTGGAGTCGTCTCCCTTCCCCAGTCGGATCGTAGCCATGTCGTTCT
>JAZNOQ010000043.1:0-6048 GCA_045589215.1 Eubacteriales bacterium | reverse complement strand
CCGGGAGGGGGGACCACGAAGTGGTGGAAGGAGCCTGCGTGTTTTTGATCTTTCATATTCTTCTTCATTGTAACGCGCTCTCCCTCAGTCGCCTGCGGCGCCAGCGTCTCGCCTGCAGGTTGGCAAAGCCAACCGTTGAGTTTGCCCTAAGGCAAACATCGCGCGGGCTCGGGCTCGCTCGCGTTCTGACACCACACCGTGGTGTCATTCATTGCGCTCGCGCCGCTAAGCGTCCTCCCGGAGGGAGCCTTTCATAAAAAATGGTGTCTCAAGTTGAGACACCATTTTTGTTTTGTACTCCGCGCTTAATGCACGCGGAAATAGAAATCGCAGATCACGTTACTCCCTCTGTAGGTATCGCTGTCCGCCAGCGCGAAGGTGAGGAAATATACGAGATCGTTTTCGAATATATCCGACGGGACCTCGACCGAAAAGTTCACCGTGACCGTCTCCCCCGGGGCGATCGTCACAAGAAGCGGAGCATCCTCCATAACGGTCCCGTAGCTCTCGCTCATTTCGTTCCGGGGCGCGCTTTCGTACGACAGCTCTCCCTGATCGAGACGGAATCCCGCATCAACAAAGGCGTGTACGTAACGCGAAAGCTCCGTTACCGTATTGTTCGTGTAGGTCAGCGTTCCCTCGATCCGCTCGCCGTACCACGGGCGCGGAACCGTAAAAAAGTCAACGCGGAAGGACACGCCGTCGCGCTCATCCGTAAAAGCACCTACATCGACCTTTGTTTCTGTATAACTCTCCTCTTCCACAACAAGGCGGAAAACGTCCTCACAGTCCGTGCTGTTTTTTTCCTGTGAGACCTTATCCTCGGTTTCGGTATGGATCAAAAGCACAACACAGTACTCCCCTGCGCGAAGCCCCGACAGTGCTTTCAGCGTGGTTTCGGTCCGCACACGCTCGGGATCCTTCATATCGACGAGGTCAACGCGCTCCAAAGTCCCGTTTTGCGGCAAATTCACCGTCACGTCCCCGCTTCGTATCAAGGTCGGGAAGGTCTCGATCGGATCACGCAGAATGCTGTATGCGCCTTCTCCGCAGCCCTGCACGACCATACTCTCGCCGTTCTCTATGTATTCGGTATAGGAGGACAAAAATCCGCTGAAGGGGCTGATCGAGCAGTCTCCCGACTTGACCGAGACGCCGCTGTAATTCTTCCACTCGCGTTCGGTGTCTGCGCCGCCCGCAGTGCCGCCGCCCGCATTCGGATCCTCCGTGGTCTCCCCTGTCGACGGATCGGTCGTCTCCGCGCCACCCGATCCCCCCGTCGTCTCGTCGCCGTTCTCCCCTGTACTGCAGGCGGCGAGCGAAAGCGCGAGCAAAAGCGCGAGGGTCAGGATCAGTAATCTTCTCATAAGCATCATAAGCGTTTCTCCTTTCGAAAGGCGGTTCTGAAAGCGGTTCTGAATGCAAAAAGCGCACGGATCCCCTGACAAAAGGGTCCGTGCACTACTCAAATTTTGACGTTACTTGACAGTCGAAAGTCGGGCGCGGAACCACTCGTTCGGGCGGAGCCTTCTCTCTACGGTTCTATTTTACCATATATTCCCGCAGTTGTCAAGGGGGGACGGAATATGCGGGCTGTCGTGGGTCTCACCTGCGGGCGAACGCAGTTCGCCCCTACAAAGGAAACCGAAACCCTCTCCGCCTCGTTCCTCGGCACCTCCCCCGATGGGGGAGGCTTTCACGAGGCTCTCCCTTTGGGAGAGCTCCCGCAAAGCGGGTGAGAGGGCAAGCGTCGCGCGTCCTCGGCGACCCGAGGGAGGCGTTTCTCCTCCCCTACGAAGAAATTCCGACCACCCTGTAGGGACAGGCCTCCCGGACTGTCCGCTTTTCGGGAGGAACAAATCCCGAAAAAACTCTTCCGAAATTGAGACAATGTGAGACAGGGTGAGACGGTATGAGACAGCCGTTTATGTATAATAAAGGTGTAGGAAAAGCGTAGCATATAAGAAAAAGCAGTACCTCCGGGGGGTACCTCCCCCACTTAGCAAAGCAAAGCAGAGCGAAGCGAAGCAGAGAGAAGCAATATATAGAAACCCCGTCCCCGCAGAGGATTGCGGGAACGGGAACGCGCTTCGCGCGGTTTTTGGGGGATATATATACATGAAATCGCTCTGCGGAGGAACCTCCCTACAATGAAACCGAAAAACCTCGTAGGGCGGGGACGTGAAACGCTTTAGTCTGCGTCGAAGCCGCCAAGCTCAAGCCCGGGATTCTTATCGTACGCCCAATTGATCGCCCACGTTCCCGGGAAGATCAAAAGATCGCGATCGCGGAAGTCCTTCACCCACATCGTATCGGTGGTCAGGGTGAGACGCTCGAGCGGTGTCTCGGAGGCTCTCACACGCTTGATCTCCTCGTGCGGCAGATCGCGCTTGATATAATCCACGCCGTACTCGGTCTTCATACGATGCTCAAGCACCTCGAACTGCAGGACTCCGACAACGCCGACGACCACGCGCTCCATACCCGCGCCGGGGAGCGTGAAGATCTGGATCGCGCCCTCCTGTGCGATCTGCATCATACCCTTCGCGAACTGCTTACGCTTCATCGAATCGACCTGCTCGATCACGGCAAAATGCTCGGGTGCGAAGGTCGGGATGCCCGCAAAGCGCACCTTCATCGAGGGATCGCAGACCGTGTCACCGATCGAAAAGATGCCGGGGTCGAAGATGCCGATGATATCCCCTGCATACGCCTCGTCGATGACCTCTCTCTCCTGCGCCATCATCTGCTGAGGCTGTGAGAGACGGAGCTTTTTCCCACCCTGCACGTGGTAATATTCGGTGCCGCGCTCAAATTTGCCCGAGCAGATGCGCAGAAAGGCAATTCTGTCGCGGTGTGCCTTGTTCATATTCGCCTGGATCTTAAAGACGAACGCCGAGAAGCCGTCACGGACGGGATCGACCGTTCCCTCCTCGGTCTCGCGTGCAAGCGGGGCGGTGGTCATTTTGAGGAAGCTCTCGAGGAAGGGCTCAACGCCGAAGTTATTGAGTGCCGAGCCGAAGAACACGGGCGAAAGCTTGCCATGGCGTACCTTCTGGAGGTCGAAGTCGTAGCTTGCGCCGTCGAGAAGCTCGATCTCGTCGACGAGCTGCTCCCTTGCGCTTTCCCCGATCAGGCGGTCAAGCTGCTCGGTGTCGCTGATGTCGCACTTGATCGCTTCAAGGCGGCGTCTGCCTGCGTGGAAGTCATCGAACGCGAGAATGCTCCGCTTCTCTCGGTCGTACACGCCGCGGAAATTCACGCCGCATCCGATCGGCCAATTCATCGGATAGGTGCCGATGCCGAATTCCCTCTCAAGCTCGTCGAGAAGGTCGAAGGGATCCTGCGCCTCGCGGTCGAGCTTATTGATGAAGGTGAAGATCGGGATATCGCGCATCGAGCAGACGTGGAAGAGCTTTCTCGTCTGCGGCTCGATGCCCTTCGCGGCGTCAATGACCATCACCGCGCTGTCCGCCGCCATAAGCGTGCGGTAGGTGTCCTCGGAGAAGTCCTGGTGTCCGGGGGTATCGAGAATATTGATGCAGTAGCCATCGTAGCGGAACTGCATCACCGACGACGTGATCGAGATACCTCTCTGCTTTTCGATCTCCATCCAGTCGGAGACCGCGTGGCGGTCGCTCGCCTTGCCCTTGACCGAGCCTGCCGATTGGATCGCGCCTCCGTACAGAAGGAGCTTCTCGGTCAGTGTCGTTTTACCCGCGTCGGGGTGTGATATGATCGCAAACGTGCGGCGCTTATTGATTTCTTCTAACAGTTCACTCACGCTGTAATTCCTCTTTTTCTTGTAATGTGTTGCGGGGCTCTGCCCCACGCCCCGCCTAAGAAACTTTTTGCAAAAAGTTTCTTAGGAATCTTCAAAAACCTTTGAAAAGGGGCTATGATCGCTTTCGCGTTATATGCGTAAAAAGTCGGTGATCCGTTCGACGTTTTCCTCGCAGTATTCGATCTCGGAGGAAAAGAGCCGCACGAGCTCGACGCGGTCCGTGAAATCGGATCTGCCCTGTTCTGTGAAAAGCAGGGCGCCGAGTGCATGGAGGAGACGGTACGAAAAGGCGGCAAAGCGCAGGGTCTCCACAGCCTCCGCTTCGTCAAACGCATTCGCCGTATAGCGGTAGACGAGATAGACGAGGAGCTGCTCGTACTCGGTCTCATGCTCCTTCACGTGCGCGTCAAACGCAGAAAAATCGAGTGCGTCGCCGCGTTCCTTGAGGCGGCGGATCAGATCGGTCCACGCGGGGTCGAGGCATTCGAGGGAGAGAAGAAGCTCGGTCCACGCGGCGCAGTCATAGGTCGGAACGGACGCGCCATAGCGCGAAAGAAGCGCCGAAAGGCGCAGGTCGATCGGTCGGTCGCGCTCCTGCAGAGCTTCGATCGCCTCGTCGCGGAGGCGAAGGATCTCGTCATCATTCGGGGTGCCGTCAAGTCCCACAAGCGTCACGCGCTCCTCCGTACCGAGGATCAGCTCTGCCGCCGCCTCACACGAAAGTCCGAGACCGCTCTCGAGCCGCCCGGGCAGCTCGTTATGAAAGCGCGGATGCTCGCGACAGATATCGCACAGTGCGCCTTCGCCGCGTGCGAGGATGAGGTCGCACAGCCCCTCTCTGTTCAGAAAAGGACAGCGCTCGTCCTTTGTGAGGATAAAATGCGGTGTGCCGTCCCTTTCGATTGCGGCGCGGAGACGCTCACCGACGTCTCCTGTTTCCGCGTCGTAGCGGGCGAGTGCGTCGCCGTCGACGTCGATCTCCCAGCCGATGCAGCAGCTATGGCGGCACGCGCCCTTGATGCAGGCAAAGCTCGGATAATAGCTCGGATAAACGTACTGCAAGGTCTTTTATTCGACCGTCACAAATCCGATGACGGGGTTATGGTCGGAGATATAAACACCGTTTTCGGGGATATCCTCGACCGCGTAGGACTCCGCGGGATCGCTCTCCATATCGGTGAAGATGTAATCGATCTTCGGCATCTCGCTTACCGCGTATTTGCCGAAGCCGTGGAAGGTGCCCGCGATGCCTGCGGTGATGTCGACGACCGTGTGGCTCTTACAGCCGACGATCGCCTGCATTTCGAGCGAATCGGGACTTGCGTTCATATCGCCCGTCAGGACGAAGGGGAGCCCCTTCTCCGAGATGTACTGAAGGATCTGGACCGCACCGAGCAGGCGTGCCGTCGCGCCCTTATGGTCGAGGTGGGTATTCAGGAACAGAAAGGGCTGCTGTGCGCCGTCGTGCTTCAGGACCACGGCTGTCGTGCATCGCGGACAGTTACTCTGATCAACCCCGTAGCAGCTTCCCGCAACCGACGGTGCGGTCGAGAGCCAGAAGGTGTCCATCGAGACCATATCAAAGGTATCTCTCTTATATGCGACGATCATCGCTTCGCCCGAGAGGTCCTTCTTTCTGCCGCAGCCGACGACGACGTAGCCGTCGAGTGCCTCGCGGAGCCATTTCCGCGTCACGTCTGCGACCTCCTGAAAGCCGATGAGGTCGGGGCTCTCGCGCCGTATCACGTCGAGGATGCGCCCCTTGCGGTTCGGGAAATAATTGACACCGTCCTTTTCCACGGGGGTGCGGAGATTAAAGGTGCAGACCTTGATCTTTACAGACATTTTGCGGTCTCCTTTCGTTTTCCTGTATTTGGGGATGCGGACACAGTCCGATACAGTATTATACACCGAACGCGCAAAAAAAGCAAGGGCTCGGTAAGAAAATCTTTTGCTTTCCGAAGAAATAAAAAAGGTTAGCGACCGCCGACCAAGCAAACCGCTAACCAACACCACAGAGGTGGATCGGGGACATTCCCCCGACCGGAAGCAGGTAACGGGAATCGAACCCGCCTCCGCAGCTTGGGAAGCTGCTGCCTTACCACTGGGCTATACCTGCGTTTTACGCTCCCTATTATACCCCCGTCCGCCGTTTTTGTCAAGGGGGATTTCCGATTTTTTGCGGGAATTCTTTTTGACACAAAGCGACAACAAGCGGGAGGGGCAATCCCCTCCCGCTATCTCTACCCTCTCACCCGCTTCGC
>JAZNOQ010000042.1:0-14329 GCA_045589215.1 Eubacteriales bacterium | reverse complement strand
TGTCCTCCTTTGCCGCGCAGTATGCGGAGACCCTCCACAGAACCTGCGGCCTTGCCGTGCTGATCTCCGACCGAGACGCCATCGTCGCGACGGCGGGCGTTTCGCGGAAGGAATACGGCGACAAGCGGCTTTCCCCCGAGCTTGAGGCGATCATCGAAAAGCGCAGCCTTTTCGTCTACAAGGAAGGGGATGATGAGATCCCCGTGACGGGAGACGGATCGAGCCATTCGGTCAGCGTTGCGATGCCGATCCTCAGCGAGGGCGACATCGTCGGATGCGTCATTTCGGTGCTTCCGAGGGACGGCGAACGGACGGCGCTTGAGAGCGACGTTGAGACGAAGCTGATCCAGACGGCGGCGGGGTTTCTTGGCCGTCAGCTTGAGGGTTAACTGAAAAAGAGAACGGGACTTTGGAGCGCGTGCATGATTGCATCCGCCTTCGTCCCTTCTCTTTTTTTAATACGTAATGCAAAAAAAATTCAAGATTTGTTTACGAGTTCGTGGTATAATATATCGGATTATGATTTAAGGAGGAAGAGCTTATGATGAGTGAAGCGCGAAAAAAGCATATCAAGGCGGGTGTGGGTGTCGTCCTTCTCCTGCTTGCAAATGTCATATTCTTTCTGACGCTGTGGCTGCTTCAGAAGTACGATCGTGTTTATTTCGATCAGATCCTCTATCAGATCTCGACCTCTGCTGCGGGCACACCGAAGGGGCTTTCCTGGAGCGCGGTCGTTTACGGTCTTTGGGGACTGCTTTCGGCAACCGTTACGATCCTTCTCTACCTTTTCCTGTCGGGAAATCTGAAGCGGATCTTTGACCGTTTTAAGTGGTACGTTTCGTATTCCTCGAAAAGGGTTTGTAGGTTCTTCCAGAAGCGCGTTTTGCCGCTTTCGCTTGCTCTTTTCGTCTCTGCGACCGCCTTTTTTATGATCCGTCTCGACGTGATCGGGTACGTATATACCACGAACGTAGACTCGGATTTCATTGAGGAGCATTATAAGGATCCCTCGAGCACAGGGCTTACCTTCCCCGAAAAGAAGCGCAACCTGATCTACATTTTCCTCGAGTCGATGGAGACCACCTACGGGGATACTGCGGCGGGTGGTCCGATCAAGACCGATTTCAGCCCCGAGCTTTCGCTTCTCGCGAAAGAGAACGTCAACTTCTCGCACACGTCGGGAAAGGGCGGGGCACTCCCGTATTCGGGAACGATGTGGACGGCGGCGTCTATGGTGACGCAGACGGCGGGCGTGACCGTCAAGGTCCCGCTTACGGGCAACGAGTACGGTGAAAACGGCTCGTATATGCCGGGGGCTGTCACGCTTGGCGATATTCTTGAAGACGCGGGCTACCGTCAGACGATCATTATGGGATCGGATGCCGAATTCGCTTGTCGGTACGAATATTTCACCGATCACGGAAACTATAACATTCTCGACATCAACGCTTTGAAGGCGGCGGGTCGTCTGCCTGAGGACTACCTTGAGTGGTGGGGCTTTGAAGACGCGAAGATGTTTGAATTCGCGAAGGAGGAGCTTGCTCACCTCGGCAGTGGGGAAGAGCCCTTCAGTCTTACGCTCCTCACGGCGGATACGCATTTCCCCGACGGATATGACTGTAACGCTTGTCCCGACACACATGACAGTCAGTACGCAAACGTCGTTGCCTGCTCGTCAAAGCAGGTCTACGATTTCATCGCGTGGGTACAGGAACAGCCCTTCTATGAGAACACGACGATCGTGCTTTCGGGCGACCACCTCACGATGGATCCCGAGTTTTTGAAGGGGATCGACGAGGACTACGTCAGAACGACCTACAACTGCATCATCAATGCGGCGGTCGAGCCCGTAAACGAAAAGAACAGACAGTTCGGTGCCTTCGATATGCTTCCGACCACGCTTGCGGCGATGGGCGTTGAGATCGAGGGAGACCGCCTTGCACTCGGCACGAATCTCTTCTCGAGCGAAAAAACGCTGACCGAGCTGTACGGCTACGAATTCCTTGATCACGAGCTGAAGAAGGAATCCGAATATTACAATACGAGATTTTTCGGGAAATAAGCCGAGATCTTGAGAACAATTGTCGCTTTCGGGCGGCTCACGGTGCTGTGAGCCGCCCGCTTTTTTGCGGGATTTGCGGAAAATTTGCGAAAAAAAGAATTGTTCACAAAAAACGCGAGAAATATGGGGCGGAATGTGCTATAATCAATACATTGGATCCTAGAAAATAACGGAGGACGGTATGGCAGGACATAGCGGCGTAAGCAGTGAAGCGCAATACCGCAAAATGACCGAAACGCCCGTGGCGAAGCTCGTTTTGATGCTCGGGCTTCCGACGACGGTCAATATGCTGATCACAAATGTTTACAATATGGCGGACTCGTATTTCGTCAGCCAGATCTCACGCAGTGCGGGCGGTGCGACGAGCATCGTGTTCGGTGTGATGGCGATCTTACAGGCGTTCGGATTTATGTTCGGACACGGGGCGGGGAGCTATATCAGCCGTCTGCTTGGGGAACGGCAAACGAAAAAGGCAAGCGAATACGCATCGGTTGGGTTTTTCTACGCCCTCGCCTGCGGTACCGTCATTATGGCACTCGGACTCATCTTCCTCGAGCCCCTGATGCGACTCCTCGGCAGTACCGAGACCATTCTGCCGCACGCGATGGATTATGCATTCTACATCTTCCTCGCAGCCCCCGCGATGACGGCGAGCTGTGTGCTGAATAACATCCTGCGATACGAGGGTAAGGCACTTCTCGCGATGATCGGGCTCACGACGGGCGGTATTCTGAACATCGCGCTCGACCCGATCTTTATATTCAAGCTTGGTATGAATATCGCAGGCGCGGGACTCGCGACTGCGCTGTCGCAGTACGTCTCCTTCGCGCTCCTTTTGTCGGTATTCCTGCTTCGCAAGACCGAAAGCAGGATCTCGCTCGGCTGTTTCCTTGTACCGCACCTCAGAACCCTTCTGAATATCATTGTGATGGGACTTCCGAGCCTTGCACGGCAGGGACTCAACAGCGTTTCGACGATGGTGCTGAACCTTCAGGCGAAGGCGTTCGGAGATGCCGCGATCGCCGCGATGGGATACGTCGGCAGAACGTCGAGCCTCATTTTCAGCGTCGGACTTGGGATCGGTCAGGGCTTTCAGCCCGTCGCCGCCTTCAATTACGGTGCGAAAAGGTATTCGCGTGTGAAGAAGGGAACCTTCTTTACGCTTTGGTTCGGGGCTGCGTTCATCGGGCTCATTGCCGCTTGCTGCTTCCTCTTTGCGCCGCAGATCATCGCGCTCTTCGGGAACGATGTGGAGGTCGTGGCGATCGGAAGCGTAGCGCTTCGCATTCAGTGTGCGATCTTGCCCGTTCTGCCGATCTCGGTCGTTGCGACGATGCTCTTCCAAAGCATCGGAAAGAGTGTGCCTGCGCTCATCCTTTCCTGCATTCAAAGCGGACTTGTCTTTATTCCGCTGTGCCTCATACTTCCGCAGTTTCTTGATATTCTCGGCATCGAGATCTCGCAGCCGCTTGCATATCTGACGGCGGCGATCGTGTCGCTGCCTATGATGCTTATCTTCTGCCACCATATGCCAAAGGATGGGGAATAAAAACAGATAGGGGCTGATTCACTTATTCAGTGAATCAGCCCTTTTTTTGATCAGTCGAACCGCGTTTCGATCACACGCGGAGAGGAGGCGGGGGAATAACGGAAAACGCTCAGATGCGGCGTGACGCGCGGATCTACAAAGTAGCGGAGCGATTTTTTTGCCGAGGGGCGCGGAAGCTCGGTCTCGATGGGATCGATCAGAACGAGCTTGATCTTCATGCGCTCGGGCAGAATGCTTTTGATATAGACTGCGACGGGTGTGCCGATCGAGGGGAATTCAGAGGTATCGGATGCGCCGTGCTCCGCGAGGCCCGCAAGGTTCGGCGCAAGCTCGACGAATACGCCGTACGGCTCGATCGAGCGCACGATGCCCGCGACGGTCTCTCCCGCTTCGAAAAGCGCGGCGTTCTCCTCCCACGTTCCGAGTAGCTCCTTCATCGTGAGAAAGATACGGTTTTGCTCGCGGTCGATCGATTTGACCGCCACCGTGATGCGGTCTCCCGGGGTGAGGCGGTCGCGCGGATGCGAGATCCGTGACACCGAGATCGAGTCGACCGAGAGAAGGGCGACCACACCGCATCCGATGTCGCAAAAGGCACCGAAGGGCTCGAGATGGGTGACCTTGGCGGGGATCAGATCACCCGGCCTAAGTCCCGAAAGGTAGTGCGCGGCGCAGTCCTCCTGCGCCTTTCTGCGTGAAAGGTGAACGGTCACGCCGCCGTCCTCGCGCTTATCGATCGAAAGCACCTTGCAGGCGGCGGATTTCCCGACGCGGGTGAGGATGGCAATGTCCTTGACCGATTCGCCCTCGCGGGTATGGAGGCATTCCTCGCGCTCGATGACACCGTCAGCCCCGGGGAACAGCTCGACGTGCAGCCGAAATCTGTGATCGCAGAGTGTGACGGGGGCTTCTATGATACGACCCTCGCGCTGTGCCTTTTCGAGTCCTGCGAGAGAGGTCCTGTATTCAAGATTTCTTGGGTCGGAAGCGAGACTGCCCTCGGGCAGATATGGGGTTTTGTATGTACAACCGGGGTCGGTCCTTTCATACGGGAATTCGCTGAAGGGAAACTGTCGTATCATTCCTTCGTTCTCCTTGCTTTTTTTGTGATCTACGGTAGATTCTATGCGCGTTTTTCGATGAACAGAACAAAAAAATAATAAATCGCATATCTGAAAAACGGAGAAAAAACGAGGAAAAACGAGAAAACGAGAGCATACCTATATCAAAATTAAAATAATCGAAAAATTTTGAAAAAAGGTATTGACAAACACGGGGGGGTGTGTTATAATATTACAGTCAAAAATAAGATGTTCCGCTGTGCGGAACGGAGAATTCTAATTTGGAGGAATCGAAAATGTCCACTTATATGGCAAAGGTAGAGACCATTTCGCGTAAATGGTATGTCATCGACGCGGCGGGCAAGCCCCTCGGCCGTGTTGCTGCAGCTGCCGCTAACATTCTTCGCGGTAAGCACCGCCCCGAGTTCACCCCCCACGTTGACTGCGGTGAATTCGTCATCATCATCAACGCTGCACAGGCAACCCTGTCCGGCAAGAAGATGGAGCAGAAGTACCACTATCATCACTCCGGTTGGATCGGCGGTCTGAAGTCGGTTCAGTACAAGGAGCTTATGGCAAAGAAGCCCGAGCTCGCAATGGAGTACGCTGTTAAGGGAATGCTTCCCCACAACAGCATCGGCGCAAAGTCCTTCACCCGTCTGAAGGTCTATGCAGGCGCAGAGCACAACCAGGCAGCACAGCAGCCCACCGCTGTTGAAATCTAAAAGGGAGGACTTCGAATATGTATACTAGCTTAA
The DNA here is from genome assembly GCA_045589215.1 of Eubacteriales bacterium. Lineage (GTDB taxonomy): Bacteria > Bacillota > Clostridia > Oscillospirales > CAG-272 > JAZNOQ01. Next base: position 8,899 of record JAZNOQ010000042.1, on the reverse strand, counting down.
AGCCTTATTTCTACGGAACCGGCAGACGTAAGCATTCTACCGCCCGTGTTCGTATTGTTCCCGGCACCGGTGTTATCACCATCAACGGCCGTGACATCGACGATTACTTCGGTCTTGAGACCCTGAAGCTGATCGTAAACCAGCCCTTCAGCGTTACCGGCACCGAGGGTAAGTTTGATATCATCGCTCTCGTATCGGGCGGCGGTATCTCCGGCCAGGCAGGCGCGATCCGCCATGGCCTCTCCCGTGCGCTCCTCAAGGCTGACGACAGCTACCGTGCAGCTCTGAAGGCAGCAGGCTTCCTGACCCGTGATCCTCGTATGAAGGAAAGAAAGAAGTACGGACTCAAGGCAGCTCGCCGCGCACCTCAGTTCTCCAAGAGATAATTATTTTCTCAAAATACCCCCGAAAACACTGGGTTTTCGGGGGTTTTTTCTATCTGTCTGCCGCAAAATTGCCGCAAATAGTGTTTTAAGTGTTTCCAAACAGGGCGTTGGAAACGGTCTTTGCCATTCTGACCTTGACCTCGGCATACATATGGGCGTACACTCTCGACGTAATATCCGCGCTCGCGTGACCGAGGTGAGCGGATATGTTCTCAATGTCCTCGCCTGCGTATAAGAGTAGCGCGGCATTGGTATGCCGTAATCCGTGAATGGTGAGATTATGTGTCAGACCAAGCTCGTCCTTGTGCCTGTCTATGTATCGTCTAAACTGTGTGTTCAAAAGGCTACGGTCATACCAATGCCCCGTACAGCTTGTAAAGACAAGCTCAGGATGTTGCCACGCATCCCCGACGATCTCCTTCTGTTTGTCCTGTTCCTCCTTATGCTTTAACAGGATTGAAATTGCAGTATCGTCAATGCAGATTGTTCGTGTACTACGTGGTGTTTTCGGTGATGTTAAGAACCAAGTGTTGTTGGCGTAGGAGAGCGTTTTGTCAATGAAGATCGTCTTTCTGTCAAAGTCAATGGAATCCCAACGTAAGCCGAGGCATTCACCCGAGCGCATACCCGTAAACATCAAGAGCTTGACAATGGTGTTGAAGGGGGAATACTCCTCAAGCATTTTGAGTAGCTTCTGCGCCTGTTGCAAAGTCAGCACGTTCTCGATCTCGCCAAATTCTTGTTCTGTGACCTCTTTCCATATTGCACCACCGCAAGGGTTTGAAGCAATATACTTTTGGCTGACGGCGTACTTCATAATGCTGTGAAAAACGATCTTGATTTTCTTTGCCGTGAGCGGTTTGCAAGTAAGACTTGTAAGGAAAGCTGAAACGTCGGATGTTGTAATGTCCTTCAATTTCTTGTTTCCAAACAAAGGTGCAATATGATTTTTTACGTTAGATTTGTAATGTTCGGCGGTGACAGGCTTTAGCTTGTTAGGAGCGTATTCGGTGAAATAGATGTCACATAAATGATTGAATTTCATATTTTCACCAAACGCCTTGTTGCCCTTGGCTTTCTTTGCAAATTCCATATAAGCCTCGATTGCTAGCTTGTCAGCCTTTGTCTCTGAAACGCCCTCGGGAGCGATAAAGGTGGTATAGTTGCGAATATGCTTACCGCTCCCATCGAATCCCGCAGACACGGTGAACTCATAAGTTTCACCGCGTTTGCGGATTCCTGTCGCAACCTTTCTCGTTGCGGTTGCCAAATTAATTACCTCCCATAGCGTTGTAGCGGTAGCCGCCAAACCTATGCTTTTCAAAGTCGGGGCTACGCGTTTCAATGATATTTATTGCCTTTTTCGATGGTTCAACTGCACCCATTTGAGAGAGTTTCTGACAGAGATTGTCAAAATTAATGAAAGCTTTTGCCCCCGAATATACAGCGGGAATGTCACCGTTCTTGACCATTACGCGTAAAGCATGTTCGGGCAGCAGACCTGTTTTGGCAATCTCGGGGATCGTCATCATACGGGGGATAGAGTTTTTGTTCATAATTATACCTCCAAATTATTATTTTTTAATTTCAATCCTAAAAATCCATTTACAGGATTAGGTGCGTCGGGGACTCTGCGCTTTGTTTTTTGAGAAGAGGGAAACAGTTCTGATACGAGGGAAGAACAAAGCTGTGAAAAGTGTTGAACTGTGATATTGATGCCTTTCTCGATGAATGCAGAGTATATCGTATTCAAAGGGAGAAAACTCTCGGTGACTTCGCAAACATTGTTTAGTAAAAACTTTTGCATAAGGGTTGCTAAAGTTTCGTTAGAGACAGTACTCTCGTTGTATGGTAATTCAAAATCATCATTGGTGTCAAGGCACTCTTTGATGTTAATCGGAAACCGTTTTGCAAAACCATAATTGCGCTTTCGCAATCTTTCTGCATACCACAATGCTTTTTGCAAAATTGCGCTTTTTTCTAACAAAATTTTGTCGATTAACTCCTTATCTTGTCGTTCGGGAGGAATTGTTTTAAAAAACGGAACAACAACCAAACGATTCATAAAAGCCTTGTCTGGATATGTTAAATGGATTGGATGATTGGTTGAAAGTAGAAAGCGTGTTTGCGGTTTGAAGGAAATCATATCGGGTCTGTATTTAACAGCGGTCGTGATAGTATCCCCACCCGAAATGCGTTTTAACCAACTCACCGCACTTCCTCTAAAGGATTCGTATCGCAAATCCGGAGAAATGCAAATTGTTTTTCCCAATAAATTACATGCTCCAAACGGCTGATCTAATTCTTCAACTCCCATCGAACTACGAATGTTTTCCGGAAAAAAGTTTTCCAAAAGCTGTGATATCAAAGACTTTCCAGTATGCATCTTGCCTTGAAACACAAAAATTGATTTCGCGGAATTGTCTGGGGAAAGACAATAGCCCAAAATCTCCCACACTGTTTCTATCCACAAAGGATCGCCACATGAGGTTTCTTCTAAAAAAGCATCAAATATAGGACATGATAATGGTTCAAACACAATGTTTGCATTGAGTTGAAAGGGTGTAAAGAGTTGTGATTCTGAACTATAAAAATGTTTCTGTTTGATGTCCCAAAAGCCATTGTTGAACCCTATAAGCCATGGATTAATTTCTTGGCGAGAACGTCGTATTTTTTCATGTCTTAGCAGACACTCATAAATTTTTTTTAGAAAGTCTGTAGTACCCAAGTCAGGCATCATATACTCAAAAAATGTCATTAGAAATGAGACTGCATCATCATAGTTTAAAAACTCAAATCTTCCATTACGAAGCAGATATAGAGAATGTTCAAAACATACCAATGTTTCAAAATCCTCTAATATTCGCATACACCCGTAAGGTGTGGGGATTCCGCTTTTGCGAGGATTTCGCTTTTCTTCTTTTTTTGCTTCATGAAAGGAAAGGATGATATCCTCAGTCATTTTATCAACAGAGTGAGAAGTTGATATACTTGATTGAGAAACTGATACACTATCATCGGTTTGGTCCGAGGATTTCAACAATTCATCGATTTTTTCAGAAGAAGGTAAGCTTACTGTAGCTTTGAGTCCTTTGATTTTTGGCGAATGGGTATCGCTTTTTGGAACAAAATTGTGATAATGTTGTTCATAAAGTCGGAATTTACTTTCAACACTTGTACCTAAAATTTGTGCGGCGGAATAATTTCGCATAAAAGAGTACTTGTCTGATTCTGGGTCAAAGAAATCCATAGCAACCTTTAAATTTTCTGGATTTTCTTCCTGTATCCACTTCCTCTCATCGTCCTCGTAAACAGTTTTTTCGGATGTTGATAAAATTGGATTAGAGCGTTGAAGAATGAAAGGGTCTATTAACTTTTTTTCATTTGGCATTTTTCTACCTCCTTTTTATTGTGGGGATATTATAACACAAAAAAAGGGCACTCCGTCTCGCGTATTATGGGATAAACGAAGGGATAAAACAAAAATAATAGCCAAAAAGAACCTTTTCTTTTTGGCTATTTTGTTCATTGACAAACAGATGTATTTATTTGCCTTGATATATTTTTTGGTATTCCTCAATTGGCAAAACAATAGGAACAATTTTCCTTATTAGTTTTATTTTTTTGTGGAGATTACCTTGTATAGAATTGTTTTTTATGTTTATTGGAATATGTGATTCAATTATTGGATATTCATCATGACAAAATTTATATATTGCTCGATATGCTTCTTTTGCTTCTTTAGAATTGGAGGAAAAGATTGGTTTAAATAACTTTTCGCAGAATTCTAAGTAGTTGCAAAAGATACTATGTTTATAAAATCGTGTTTCTTGTGAATAATAATAGGCATCGTTGTATTTGGATGGATCGAAAAGAATTGGTATATATTCATCGTATCTTAAAACAGAATATGATTCAGTAAAAAAGCCTCCTAATGCTATAGGATTCCATAGAAGATCAGCTATATCAGTTGCTTTGGGGATTTCTGTTAAGTTGTGCTGAATCATATAATCAGCAATTTGATTGATTAGGGTATAATGCATTCTTACTTCTGTGCGGTATAGAAGTATCCAATAATCGATATATGTTTTATAATCGGTAATTGATTGTGCTTTTTCATATAATAAATCATAATCATTATATGCGCTGATTATTTTTCGCACCGAAACCTTTTTTGATTCTTTAAGCTTTTTATGCATAAAAAGTTCAAACAATGAATATGATTGTTTTGTGATGGCAACTCCTTTTTCTTTTGTTTTACACAGCGGGTGTAGGAAGACATGATCTATCATTAGCAGATTTGCTTTGTCATAAAAACGTCCTTGCCTGATGTGTTGTATTTGTTGGGGTGAGGGGGTTCGTATTCCTTGATCACGAAGAATTTTATAGTTGTATTCTTGACCCTCCCTTAAAAATTTTTCTGCTGTTCGCATACGATCTCTGAGTCCAGAGTCGTCAAAGGACTCGATGTTTTCTTGGCTTGAAAAAAAAGGATCTGTTTCAATATGCATACTATATTCAATATCATATCGATTTATATTTGTTGTATGGCATTTAGAATAACTCAATACCAATAAATACGCTACCAATTCGCTAACCAATGTGTCTAACTCTTTTTGACTAATTTCAAATGCAGATAATTTGTACGCATCGGTATATATGTTTTCCTTTAATTGATCGAATTGCTGTATAAAATCCATATATTCTCTCCGTTCCAACGTTCCCGTTCCAAGAACTAAACTTTTATGTTACTTATTTTTTAGTATCTATATTATATCACATTTTCGCATAGAATAAAAGAGGTTTATTGTAAGGAACAGGAACATCGGAACAGAAGTTTACTTCTTCTTATTCTTCAACGGATTTTTCGCGCCTCTGCTTACAAGGTACACGGAGGCGGCGAGGATCGCGCCCTCGGCAAAGGATGCGAGAGGTGTTCCGACAACTGCGAAAATAATAGGCATAGTTTTGTCTCCTTTCAAAAATTAAATTTTATTTTTTGTTTATCTAACGGGAAAGCGGTCACGCTTTCCCGTTTTTGTGGTCGCCAAAACACGAGGCGGTATTGGTGCGGTAGTCTCTCAACAGCAGCACCCTTTCTTTCTGCGGCGTGAGCCGCAGAATTCCATCACACAGAGTACTGCCAAGGTGACTACAAATCCAAGTAATGTCCAATGCATAATCATTTCCTCCGAATATAAATTTCTATGTTTTTAAATTTCTTAATGTATTTCTGTATCTGTTCTTCCGACAGACTTTCAAAGCTTGAACTTGTAGGCGGTGCGGAGCAGATCAGAAACGTACCGCTTACAATGTCATATATCTCGCCGCGCTTATTACGCAGAGCGCGGTTAAGCGGTAATCCGAGCAGCTTTCCTTCTTCGTTGCAAATGAGGGCAATATGCTCGTCCTCAAATGGATATAGCACTTGTATCAAGCCGCCCACGAAGCCTTGCAAGGTTTTCAGCTTTCCGTTGATTTCTTTTTCGTATGGCTCTTTGTATGGTTCAACAATAATTACTCTCATAATGATTTTACCTTTCTGTAAAATGTACTCGGTTTCATATTCAGCCGCTTCATTGCCTCCACAGCCGTGATTTTTTCTTGTTTCCAAAGAGAAACGACTGAAGCGAAGTTATCACGCTCAATTGGCTTTCGTCCCTTGTAAATGCCGTTTTCCTTTGCGATCGCAATACCTTCCTTTTGCCTCTGCAACGTGTATTCACGTTCAAGTTCGGCAACCGCGCCAAAGACGGTAAGCATAAATTTGCCAGAGGGCGTTGTCGTGTCAATAGCTTCCTTTTTAGATATGAACTCAACGCCTTTTGCCGTAAGCTGCTCAACGAGATCCAAAAGGTCACGGGTATTCCTTGCAAAGCGGCTTATGGATTCCACAATTACCTCGTCACCCTCGCGCACAAAATTCATCATCCGCTTTAATTCTGGGCGGTCGGTGTTCTTGCCGCTCATACGGTCAATATAGACCTGTTCCACGCCAAGCTCTTTCATCAGTACCTCCTGCCGAGCGGTATTTTGATCCGTGGTGCTGATTCGTATATATCCGATTTTCATAATCCTTTCCTTTCATAATGATTTTTTCGCTATTGCAGATCGTCGTCTGATTTCGCTTTCCGCAATTTCTGTTCACACGGCGCGTGAACAGAAATATTACGCCTCGGCGGAAAGCAAAATCATCCAACGACTGCAACGCTCAAAAATTCAAATTCTCAATAGGGTTGGTCTTACAAATGGCATATTCCAAAATGGTAAAACCGACTCTATTGGCATACTTTGTGATTCTCCCAATAGGGTGTACCCTAACAGTAGACTCCCTCATAGAAAAAGTCCTCAATGTCCTGCAATGTGAATCCTTCCGCAAGCAGAGTATCCACGTCCTCAGCTGTGTATCCGAAGGTGTGCGCCATAGATTTCAGAATGTCCTTGTATGAGCGCCCTGTTTCCTTTGGCTCAATATCATCCCATTCGTCAAGGTAGCACCTATACGGATATCCATAATATCCGTAGGCGTAAAGATTCTGTAAAGAGAACTGCGACACCTCCCGTGCTCCGCTTGGGGATATCTTCATCATATCGCCCTCGTTGATCTCAATGCTTTCCGCAATGCCAAAATTATAAGGAATGCGAGCAAGCGCGGATTTCAAGATTTCTTCGGTCGAAGCATAGATATACAAATTCCGTTCACGCCAATAATAAAGGCAGAGCGGATTGTTGCCCTTGACGAAATAGACGTTGTTTGCGTTGTCGAGCATTGACAAGGTGAACGAGCCTTCCAATTCCTCCGCAACCTTTGCCATACTTTCAAATGACAGATCCGTTTGCTTTTCCAATAGCTGAACCGTCACGTAGGAATCGGTTTCAATGTTGGTCTTAGGCAGATGGTATTTCTTTTGTAGTTCGTCGTCATTCATCAGCATTCCGTTATGCGCAAGTGCAAAAGGGGTATTACCAACCTTTCCGTAAAAGGGGTGATTATTCTGATTGAATTTCTCGTTGCCCTGTGTAGTCATACGGGTATGTCCCATAATGACGTTGGCATCCATAGGCAGACGAAACCACATCTTGTGAGCGGCTTTCGGGCGTTTGTAGATGGTCAAGTGAGAATCGGTATTATAGGCGATTCCTGTTGCATCCGTACCTCTGACCTCGCAGGATGCGGCAAGGACGGACAATACCTTCGTCCGCTGTCGGACGGTCAAGGTGTTTCCGTAATCCAAGATTCCAAACAGACAGCACATTATATTTCTTCCTCCGTTTCTATTGATTCGTTGATATAAATGCGGCGTTCTTTGAGATACTGTATCAGCTCCGGCTCTGTGATCAGATCGACAAAGCGACTCCAAGAGAGGTGACGCACTTCATCGTCTGACAAAGAAACAGCCACCTCGCAGATGTGGTTGACCAACTGCAAGGTGGCAAGTATCGTATTGAGCTTTAATGTGCCTCTAAAGATGCGAAATTCGATAGTGGCATAGTTTGTAAGGTTGACACAGGTATATCTGCCGTCATAACCTTTCTTCGCGTGTTCAAGCATTTCCTTGGGCTGATCCTTGTACCCGTAGCGACGAGCCCAACTGTTAAGCTGCTCCTGCGTTCTGCGGGAGAAGATAAGCAACTCGTTCCAATTGCGCTCCACAAAATACAAGATGCGCCCGATCGCCGCGTCCTGTGCTTCCGCATCTTCTCCGAAGCTCGAACGGTTGACGTGGATATGTAAGCCACACGTCTCGGCTTGATGTGACGTGTAACCGAGCTTACGCACCTTGTCGGTAATATCCTTCCACGGCATGGTATTCAAATGATAATCCAATGTCATAGGATGGGTGACGATCTCAAATCCATCGTGGAGAGAACCGTCGTGCTTACAGTAAATATGCTCGTCTGAGCGGTTGCCGACGTACATCACGTCCTCGGCAGATGAATCGTCCTCACCGCCTTCGTCGATCTCCAATTCAACGCCGAAAAATCTGTTTCCTTCGCCATAGAAAATGGGATCGGGCTTGTAGTTGTATTCTTTGATGTTGCGGTCGCATTCGATCTCATAACACGAGCGACAATAGGGATAGTCGCTGTCGTCGATGTAGTGTGCGGCATCGTTGTGAATCATTCTACCGCAACGCTCGCAATAAGTGTAATGATCGTCATGGCAGTCCTGACAAAGAGGGATGTCGCTTGTTCCTTCATTCTGACTACGGTAGATTCGATCACCGCATTCGTGACAAAGGACGGTCTGTTCTGCGAGACAACTCTTACAAAACAAATGGTCGTCAAATTCGGTCAGTTCGTGTTCTGCAAACGGTCGGTTGCAGATGGCGCAAATGTTTTCTTTCATAAAATCCTCCAAAAATAAAAAATACCTGTGACCGTAGCCACAGGTTAATATCATAGAAATAATATATAATTCAAGGATTTTCTGAGTACGATTTTTACGTTTCGTCAAACATAAGAAATTTATATACGGGAACATCCAAAACGTGAGCGATATCGAATAAGGT
>JAZNOQ010000041.1:0-6066 GCA_045589215.1 Eubacteriales bacterium | reverse complement strand
GGCGCGGGCAACGGCGCAGACGGCGAAGAGGGTTCGGGCTGCGGATCGGTCGTCAGCGGAACGGCGGCAATCGTAGTGCTTGCGGCGATTCTTCCTGCGGCAGTTGCTATTAAGAAAAAAGAGGACGAGGAATGATCGTTTCTTCTTTGAACTTAGTATTTTGAAAACAAAATAATTCCATCGGGCGGCCTGCTTGCAGGTCGCCCGAAACGTATGACTGTGCGGTGCATAAAATTTTTTAAAGAAAAATAGAAAAAGCCCTTGACAAACCACTCGCTGCGTGGTATAATACTCGGGTAAATGAAGTAGAGCACCCGCTCTCACCCTGCCGCAACAGAGGCGTGCACGGTTGATATTCGGATTTCGTCGAGGGTTTCTCGGGGAGGTCTGTTTGTGCGCGGGGGCTTTGGCTTCCGCATATTTTGTTTTTACGGGATATGCGATACGCATTCATTGTCGCTGAAATCGGAGGTGTATCACCATTAGCGCAGAAAAAGACAACAAACTCATCAATGAAGACATCCAGCTGAAAGAGGTTCGCCTCGTCGGACCTGAGGATGAGCAGCTTGGCATTATGTCCAGCGATGCCGCATTGCGCCTCGCTTACGAAAAGGGCCTCGACCTCGTTCTGATGGCTCCGAATGCCGTTCCCCCCGTCTGCCGTATTATGGACTACGGAAAGTTCCGCTTCGACAGAGAGAAGAAGGCGAAGGAAGCACGCAAGAAGCAGCAGGTCGTCGAGCTGAAGGAGGTTCAGCTTTCCTGCCGTATCGATACGCACGACTTCGAGACCAAGGCACGCCGCGCGCAGGGATTTCTGCAGAAGGGCAACAAGGTTCGCGTCGTAATGCGCTTCAAGGGCCGTGAAATGAGCCATATGGCAATCGGCCGCGAGATCATGGATAAGTTTATTGAGTCCTGCGCGGAGCTTGGCGCACCCGAGAAGAAGCCCGTTCTTGACGGACGCTCGCTCAGCACGGTGATCGCTCCCGCGAAGTCGGCAAACGCAAAGAAGCCTGCTGACAAGAAGGAGAACACGGAAGCCGAGGCATGATCGGGTTCGGTGTAGCACACAGTCATAGCGAACGCTTGGGCGATTCTGCCGCAAGCGACTTGTATATGAGACACTACAAAAGTTATTAAAAAGTTGAAAGGAGTTTTGAACTATGGGAAAAGTCAAAACGCATAAGGCATCTGCCAAGAGATTTTCTGTAACCGGTAGCGGAAAGGTTAAGATCAACCACAGCCACCGCCGCCACAACCTCGGTCTTAAGACCCCGAAGAGAAAGAGACAGCTTCGTGTTGGCGGTATTCTGGGCAAGGCATACACCGCAAACGTCAGAGAACTGATCCAGAAGTAATTACAGAAAATTAGTAGGAGGAAAATAAAATGGCAAGAATCAAGGGCGCAGTTACCACGCGCGCAAGAAGAAAGGCTGTACTGAAGGCAGCTAAGGGTTATTGGGGCGCTAAGTCCAAGCATTTTAAGATGGCTAAGCAGGCCGTCATGAAGAGCGGCAACTATGCATTCGCAGGCCGTAAGATGAAGAAGAGAGACTTCCGTCAGCTCTGGATCACCCGTATCTCCGCACAGGCGAAGGTCAACGGCATGAACTACTCCACGCTGATGCACGGTCTGAAGAAGGCAGGCATCGACCTCAACCGTAAGATGCTCTCCGAGATCGCAGTAAACGACAAGGAAGCATTTGCAGCTCTCTGCGCACAGGCAAAGGCAGCGCTGTAAGCTCTAAACGCGGTACACGCGTATATAACGTGCCGTTCTCCCGTACGGTTACATACGAAACGGTGGAGGCACGACAGAAAAACCCGGTGGCTATCGTTCCCGGGTTTTTTCATATGGTGGAAGAAGCCACCGAAATTTCAGGCAGGAGGATGCCGTGATGGATATAAAATCGTTTTTGAGGCAGGGCGGAGAAACCGTGACGTCGAGGCAGAACTCTTTTGTGAAGGAGCTTTGTGCGCTTTCGGAGAAGAAATACCGAGAAAAGCTCGGGCTTTTTCGCTTTGATGGGCTCAAGCTTTTTGAGGAGGCGATCCTGTCGGACGTGCCGCTCGTTTCGATCGCGGTGCGCGAATCGGCGCTCTCTTTTGTAGAGGGGAGGCTTTTGGAGTCCTTCGAAAATCGGCTGAAGGGGCGCGCGTTTCCCGAAGAATGCAAGGTCAGAATCCTTTCAGATGGGGTTTTTGATAAAATTTCTGAAGAAAAATCGCCCGAAGGGGTGATCTGTGTAGCAAAAGCCCTTGACAAAATCCACAAAATGACTACAATAAATAATATACCCGAAAATTTGGCGTTACTCGGAGACGGAAAAAGAAGTCCGAAGCTCCTCTTTCTTTCGGAGGTGCGAGATCCCGGAAACGTCGGTACGATTTTGAGGACTGCCGCCGCATTCGGGATCGATTGCGTCCTTCTTTCGAAGGACTGCGCCGATCTGTATGCACCTCGCACGCTTCGCGCGGCGATGGGGGCGATCTTCCGTCTCCCAACCTTGCGTATTGACGGAAGGGCAGAGGATGCGGTACGCGCACTTCGCGATATGGGACGATCGGTCTACGCTACGGCGCTTGACGCTACGGCGCGGCCGCTTGGAAGCTTTTCTCTCTCGCCGACCGACGTTTTCGTGATCGGAAACGAAGGACACGGTCTGAGTGACAAGCTGATCGAAGCGGCAACGGGAAGTGTTTACATCCCGATGTCTCCGGGAAGCGAGTCGCTGAACGCGGCAATTGCCGCGACGGTCTGCATCTGGGAGCTCCGCGGCGGGGAGGCCCCCGCGGGCAAGGCTCGCTAAGCTTGGCTACTTGTTATTCGTTGGTCACCCGATGACGTGATGCATAAAGACCACAACTGTGCTTTCGCGGCGGGGAGGCCCCCGCGGGCAAGGCTCGCTAAGCTTGGCTGCCTTGATATATTTTTGAAAGGAACGAACGGTATGCACAGAGATCACTTATATTGGATTTGGCTATCCCTCCGCTTTGGAGCGGGTTCGGGTGGTTTTACCGAGGTCCTTGAGCGCTTCGGCGGTCCGTACGAGGCGTACATAGCGGGAGAAAAAGAGCTTTCCGAGCGTCTTGGGGGCGATTTGTCTCTTGTTCGCCGTCTTCTTGACAAGGATCTGACCGAGGCACGTCGGATCTATGACTTCTGTGTTTCGTGGGGCGTTTCGCTCTTGACGTACGGCGATATTGCCTATCCTGCGCGCCTTCGCACCATTCAAAATCCGCCGCTTCTGCTTTATTACGTTGGTGAGCTTCCCGCACTGAACCGAAAACTGTGTATCGGCGTGGTGGGAACGCGACGAATGAGTGAATACGGCAAACGTATGGCGTATAAAATATCCTACGAGCTTGCTTCTGCGGGTGTCGTTGTCGTCAGCGGTATGGCACTCGGATGTGACGGCGTTGCCGCCGCAGGTGCGATCGCGGCAGACGGAACGACGGTCGCCGTTCTTGGATGCGGCATTGATCTCGTTTATCCGAAGCAGCACGTTAAGCTGATGGAGCACATCAAGGCACACGGTGCCGTAATGACAGAATTCCCGCCCGGCACACCTCCTCTTGGGAGAAATTTTCCTGTGCGAAACCGTATCATCAGCGGACTTTCGCAAGGATCGCTTGCCATTGAGGGCGATTCGAAAAGCGGCGCGATGCTGACGATTGCACACGCCGTGAAGCAGGGCAGGAAGATCTTCGCTGTCCCCGGAAACGTCGGGGAAGCGAGTGCCGCGGGCACGAACGAATTGATCCGAAACGGTGCGACGGTCGTTCTTGAGGCGGGAGACGTTCTCGAAAGCTTTGAGGTGACCGACAAGGAGCTGATAGACGTAGGGAGCTATACCCGCGCACGGCTGCATTCCGAGCCCGACGAGGGCGTTCTGTTCCGCCTCGGCGTTTACACGCGCGATCCCGATCCTGCCCGATACAAGGCGTCAGAAGAAAGAGCTGAACCTGAGACCGCACCCGAGAAGCGTTCGACCTCCGCACGCCACCCGTCGTCAAAGCGTTCGTCGGCGGATGACACTGCAGAGAAAACGCAGGGATCCGTTCCGAAGAACGAATATGTGATAGAGAAGAACGCGGCGCTGTCGGGAGACGGATCGCCCGAAATTCTCGCGTCGCTTTCGGAGCGTGAAAGAAAGATCTTTAATGAAATGCCGCTCGACCGTGCGATCTCGATCGACCGTCTCGGGGCGCTCGGTTTTTCGATCGGGGATATTATGACCGCTATGACCATTCTTGAGATCCGCGGTCTCATCACCTCTCTCCCCGGAGGACTGTATTTGAAAAAGTAACCCGCATTCGGCAGGCGCGAAGCGCACCGCCGAGAGGGTATTCCCATAAACCATTTTCCCGAAAGAACGAAAGGTTTCTGTAATATGGCAAAAGCAACAACCGAAGCAAAGGCGGCAACGACCGCACGGAGCGAATCCGGAAAAAATCTCGTGATCGTGGAGTCTCCCTCGAAGATCGTTTCGATCAAGAAGTATCTCGGCTCGAACTATAAGGTCATCGCGTCGCAGGGACACGTCAGAGATCTGCCGAAGAGCACGCTTGGTGTCGATATCGAAAACGACTTTGCGGCACATTATATCAATATCCGCGGCAGAGGCGACCTCATTAAGGACATCCGAAAGGAAGCGAAGAAGGCATCGAAGATCTACCTCGCGACCGACCCTGACCGCGAGGGTGAGGCGATCTCGTGGCATCTTGCGACCGTACTCGGAATTCCCGTAGAAGAGACCCGCCGTATCGCGTTTAACGAGATCACGAAGACTGCGGTCAAGGCGGCGGTGAAAAACCCTCGCACGATCGATATGAATCTGGTCAATTCTCAGCAGGCAAGACGTATTCTTGACCGTATCGTTGGCTATAAGCTGTCTCCCTTCCTCTGGAAGACTGTGAAGAGCGGACTGTCGGCAGGACGCGTTCAGTCGGTCGCGGCGCGTATCATTGTTGACCGCGAGGAGGAGATCCGTGCATTTACTCCCGAAGAATATTGGACGATCGATGCGACACTTTTGACCGAACAGAAGAAGACGGTCTCGGCTCATTTTTACGGTAACAAAAAAGGAAGACTGCGCCTCACGAGCGAAGCGGAGACAAATCAGGTGCTTTCTTCGATCGACGGCAAGCCCTTTTCGGTCTCGTCCGTAAAGCGCGCAGTTCGTCATAAAACGCCCGCACCGCCCTTTATCACCTCCTCCCTTCAGCAGGAGGCATTCCGAAAGCTTAATTTCCAGACCTCCCGCACGATGCGTGTGGCACAGGAGCTTTACGAGGGCGTGAACGTCGGCACAGAGCTTGGCGGCGCACAAGGTCTGATCACCTATATGCGTACCGACTCGCTCCGAATTTCCGCGGAGGCGCAGGAGGCGGCAAAAGGAATGATCGTTTCCCGCTACGGGGAACAGTACTATCCCGCACAGCCGCGTGTTTACCGCTCGCGCTCGGATGCACAGGATGCACACGAAGCGATCCGCCCGACGCGCGTAGAGCTTGAGCCGTCGATGATCCGTAAGAGTCTTACGCCCGATCAGTATAAGCTGTATAAGCTCATTTGGGAGCGTTTCGTCGCGAGCCAGATGGAATCTGCCGCGCTGAACACCTTGACCGTTGACTTTGAAAACAGCGGCTATATCTTCCGTACGAGCGGATACACCGTGGCTTTCCAGGGCTATATGGCACTCTACGAGGAAAGCGAAAGCGACGATAACCGAAGTGCGGACGATCCCGAAGAGGAGCGCGACATCAGGATCCCTAATCTTTCGGAGGGCGAGCGCCTTTCTTCGAAGGAAATCCTGCCGCTTCGCCACTTTACCGAGCCGCCCGCGCGCTATACCGAGGCGTCTCTCGTCAAATTCCTTGAGACCGAGGGCATCGGTAGACCGAGTACCTACGCGCAGATCATCGGAACGATCACGTCGCGCGGATACGTCAAGAAGGAAGGCAAGAGTCTCGTCCCGACCCCGCTTGGAGAGGTCACTACGCGCATTATGAAGGAGCGTTTCCCCGATATCATTGACTATCGCTTTACGGCGAGCATTG
>JAZNOQ010000040.1:0-2586 GCA_045589215.1 Eubacteriales bacterium | reverse complement strand
ATTGATGCAGAACCGTGCAAGCCTCCCGCATACAAGAGCCTTCCCTCTGCCTCATCGAGGCTTGCCGCCTCGCGCCATGGCGCGAGGTTTTTCGAACTCCGGCCATCGTAGTAGCCTTATTACAAAAACTCCTTCTCTACCCCAACGGGGCTCGTCCAACCGAATCTGCCGTCTTGTAGCTCTACGCGCATTTTAAAAAATTCCCCGAGGAGCATTTCGCTTTCCTCGGGGAAATTCTATGTCGGCGTGCGGATCTTTAGTCCTCAATCGCCGCTTTCTTTCGATTGATCTCTGCAATGATCTTCATATCGAACTTCGCTTCACGGGTCTCGTAGAGGAAAAGTCCGTTCTTCTCCTGCTCAACGTCGGTGAGCTGTGTATAGCAGAAGCCCATCATCAGGGGGTTATCGAGCAGGGCGTGCGTAAGTCCTTTGTATCGCTCGTAAAACTCCTCGTAGCTCTCGGTCGCCTTGCCGTAGCTCCACGCAATCTTTTTCGAATCCCCTCCGTGTGAGGTATCGATCTGAAAGCCCGTGCCGCCGTACTCGGAGAGGAAGAGCGGGAGCTTTCCGTTCCACGTCTGTCGCTCGGAGCAACGCTTCTGCCGCTCGAGGATCGTTCCGCTCTTCCAGGCTTCGTCGTAGCGCGCCTTAAAGGTCTCGGGATCCTGATCGTAGTCGTGGATGTCGTAAATATCGGTTACAACGTGGAAGTTACCGCTCGTATCGATGCAGGGACGCGTCGGGTCATATCGCTTCGTCTCCTCGTACACGATGCGGAGAAACGCGTCGTCCTGACGCTTCTTCTGCGCGCCGTAGTCCCACGTTTCGTTGAAGGGGCACCAGCCGATGACGGAGGGATGGTTAAAGTCTCGCTTCACCGCGCTGAGCCAATCGGGGAGGAAGGTCGACAGATTCGTAATGTTGGAGTGATCAATCCCCCAATTGCCATATTCGCCCCACACCATATAGCCCATTCGGTCGGCGTGATAGAGATAGCGGGGCTCAAAGACCTTCTGATGCAGGCGCGCGCCGTTAAAGCCCGCGTCAAGCCCGCACTGAACGTCCTTCTCGAGCATCGCGTCGGTCGGGGCGGTGCAGATGCCGTCGTGATAGAATCCCTGATCAAGTACGAGACGTTGGAATACACTCTTGCCGTTGAGACGGAACTTCATCCCGTCCATCTCGATCGAGCGAAGCCCGAAGTAGCTCTTTACCTCGTCCTTCCCGAAGCGGAGAACGAGATCATACAGTCTGCCGTGTCCGAGCTCCCAGACGTGCTTTTCGGAGAGCTTCACCTCAAGACAGCCCGTGACTGATAGGTTTTTCTTCGACGCCTCTCCAACCTTTCTGCCCTCGTAGTAGACTTCTGCCGAGAGGTCGCCCTTGCCGCACAGCTCTGCATCGATCGTGACCGACACGTTTTCGAGGTCGGGCAGGATGCGCGCGTACTTGATATAGGTTTCGGGCACGATCTCGTACCAGACGGTCTGCCAGATGCCCGTGGTCCTGGTGTAGTGGCAGCCGTGCGACTCGAAGCTCTGCGACTGCTTGCCCGAGGCTTGACGCCCGGAGCGGGTGTCATCGTAGCAGCGCACGGTGAGATCGTTCTCGCCCACCTTCAAAAATGGGGTGATATCGTATTCAAACGATGCGTATCCGCCGACGTGCGGAAGTCCTGCACGCGCACCGTTCACGTACACGGTGGTCTCGAAATCTGCGGCTCCGAAGTGAAGGATCACGCGGTTTCCCGTGAGATCGTCCTCCGTAAACGTGAGGGACTTCTTATACCACACACACAGCATAAAATCCTTATAATTGACGCCCGAAAGCGGAGATTCGGGACAGAACGGAACGGTGATCGTCGCATCAAGATGCTCTTTCTTCCAAAGCGCACGGTTCTGTCCGCTGTTTCCGTGGTCGATCTCAAACTCCCATGCGCCGTTGAGGTTTACCCAACGCGCACGCTCCCATTGGGGATTTGGATGCTCGGGACGGGGGATATTTCGATTCATAAAAATTTCTCCTTTTCTTTCGGCAAAATCTATTGCCTTTTTGGATCAATTATATTATAATATAGAAAATACGCGTTTTCAATGCAAAATATCACTTAAAAGGTGTGTAATATGAGCAACAGCACTCCCATCTCCGCCCCCGTAAAATATCCGAACAAGGAATTTGCCGCCGCCTTTCTCGCAGAAAACGGCGTGCCCTTTCAAAACGCCGTCATCGGTATCACCTATCCCTCCCCCGACTATCAGATCGACCGCAGGGCATCCCCCATGACGGTTTTCGAATACGTGGTTTCGGGTGAGGGGAGGATCCTGCTCCACGGGAAATGGCAGACCGCGAGGGCGGGTGACGTATACGTCCTCCGATCGGGCGAATCGCATCGTTACCGCGCCGATCCGAACGATCCGTGGGAAAAGATCTGGATCAACTACGCTTCGGACTATATCCCTGCAATGCTCGATTCCTACCGCATTCCGAGCGGCATATACGCCTCCGAAAACGCCCGTACCTATTTCGAGCGGCTTTTTGAATTATCAAAAAGCTCCTAAGTCGGATCGTAGCCATGTCGTTCTGT
>JAZNOQ010000039.1:0-3643 GCA_045589215.1 Eubacteriales bacterium | reverse complement strand
GCAACGAACACGTCGGGGGTGGATTTTGAATACTGCCCGATATAGGGAATGTCGTCCAGCGTCATGCAATCCTGCGTTGCCCATTTGCCGACGATCTCGGCGTTTTTGTAGTGCTTGCAGGCAAAATCTTCAAGCTCTTGCCAACAGCCGCCTTTCTTGCCCGTGCGGTGTCCGCCACCACCGAGGAGCAACAGGTCTCCGTAGTTTCGGAAGGACAATCCTGTGTCCGATTCGTCCACGTACATTCCGTCCACACTTTGCGCATTTTCGAAAGCAATCACGTAGGAACGATGCTGATAGAGCTTGAGAAAATACAAGCCGTGTTTGTTGAGCATCGGGAAGTGGGTGGCAATAATCAACTTTTTGTAGGTGATTTCGCCGTGATTGGTTTTTGCCAAGTGCGGCATCAGTTCCACGACTTTAGTATGCTCGTAGATCGGCAAATCTTTGGCGATTGCATATAGGAACTTCAACGGGTGGAACTGCGCCTGATCTTTGACGCGCACCGCACCTGCGACAGTGAAAGGAAGCTCTTTTGCCTCCGAGAATTCGGCTTTCACGCCGATACGGTTGAGCGCGGCGACTTCTTTTTCGATCTTATTACGGTCGGTCAAGGAATAGACGTAGTTATCCCGTATTTCAAAATCGCAGTCAACGTTTTCGCAAAGTCGGGCATATTCCTTGATCGCTTTGGTCTGCGCTTTAACATAAAGCTGCGCCTTGTCCACCCCAAAGCGTTTGATCATTTTGTCGTAGATCAAGCCGTGTTGTAACGTGATCTTTGCCGTGGTGTTCTTCGTGATACCGCCGCAGATCTCGGTTGCCTCTACCAGCATACAATCCATGCCTGCGTTTTTCAATTTATAAGCGCATAAAATCCCCGCAATACCGCCACCGACGATCAAAACGTCGGTCTTTTTGTTCCCGCGGGGCGCATCAAATCGCGGATTTTCTGCCGTTTTCTCCCATACCGATTCCATATCAATCCTCCGGTTTGTAATATGAATAGTATTTGTGATTTTTGAGTCTTACATACCTGTCAAATTATCGTATAGATCACTTTAGAAATGCCGAAAATAAAAAGGATAATGGAGGTGAAGATATGAGCAATCGATTGGCAAACGAAACGAGCCCTTATTTACTTCAGCACAAGGACAATCCCGTTGATTGGTATCCTTGGAGTGACGAAGCGTTTGAACGGGCGAAAAAAGAGGATAACCCGATCTTTTTAAGCATCGGATACAGTGCGTGCCATTGGTGTCACGTGCTGGCTCACGAGAGCTTTGAGGACGAAGAAATTGCCGAGATTTTGAACAAATATTTTATATCTATCAAGGTAGATAAGGAGGAGCGTCCCGATATTGACAGCGTCTATATGGCGGTCTGTCAAGCCCTCACGGGAGGCGGCGGATGGCCGACAAGTATCTTTATGACAGCAGATAAAAAGCCGTTTTTTGCGGGAACGTATTTTCCCAAAACTTCTCGCGGCGGTATGGTAGGGTTTCGGGAGCTTCTGCTTGCCATTCACGAAAAATGGATTTCCGACCGCGATATGCTTTTGCGAGATTCGGAGAAGATCATCAAGCATTTGAACAAGTCAGAAATTATGTCAAGCACCGCAGATATTGATCTGACACACTTGGCGGTGTCGCAATACGAGCGAATCTATGATGAAAAGTATGGCGGTTTCGGACGGGCACCAAAGTTTCCAACACCGCACAATCTGCTGTTTTTGCTAAACTACTATGAGCGTTACAAAACATCATCGTGTCTGAACATGGCTGAGCATACGCTGATGCAAATGTATCGCGGCGGAATGTTTGACCACATTGGATTTGGATTCTGCCGCTATTCCACCGATAAAAAATTCCTCGTTCCGCATTTTGAGAAAATGCTGTACGACAACGCGCTCTTGATTCTTGCCTATTGCAAAGCGTATGCGGTGACAAAAAAGGAGATGTATCTTGAGATCGCAGAAAAAACGGCGAATTATGTCCTACGGGAAATGGCCTCTCCCGAAGGCGGCTTTTACAGCTCGCAGGATGCCGACAGTGAGGGTGAGGAAGGAAAGTATTATCTGTTCACACCCGACGAGATCACAAGAGTTCTTGGCGCAGAGGACGGAGCGCGCTTCAACCGTCATTATGATATTACCGAGGCGGGCAATTTTGAGAGAAAGAATATCCCGAATCTCTTGAAAAGCGATCCTTTTGATAAATCGTTTGAGCCATTTCTGCCTGTGCTCGACGATTACCGCAAAAAGCGAACCTCTCTCCACCGCGATGAGAAGATCCTGACCTCGTGGAATGGCTTGATGATCGCCGCTATGTGTAGTTTGTATCTTGTAAGCGGGAAGGAAATATATCTTTCCGCCGCACAAAACGCAGACCGCTTTATACAGAAATATCTGTGTGACGGTGACACGTTTCACGTCAGCTTCCATATGGGCAAACGAGGCGTGAGAGGATTTCTCGATGATTATGCCGCCTATATTTTCGCGCAACTGTTGCTATATCGCGCCACTTTGAATTGTGAATATTTGGAGCGTGCAAAAAGCTTATGCGATAATGTCATATCGGATTTCGGGGATAATACGGGTGGATTTTATCTGTACGGTAAAGACCACGAGGAGCTGATCCTTCGTCCCAAAGAGACCTATGACGGCGCGATCCCAAGCGGAAACTCGCTGATGGCGTATAACCTTGTGCGTCTGTCTCTTATTACTGATGAGGAGAGATACAAAAACGAAGCGGAACGGCAGCTTGATTTTCTTTCCCAAAGCGCCTCGCAGTATCCCACAAATCACGCGATGTTTTTGACAGCACTTTTGGAGCACGAAAAAACACCAATGAAAATAACGGTAGTACTCGATGAACAGACAGACAAATGCACCTTGCCTCTTGCATTCACACCCGACGCGATTGTCATCCTTTTGGATGCTCCCACAAAGGAATACTCGCTTAAAAACGGTAAGACCACCTATTACGTGTGCCGAGGTCATAGTTGTCTGCCACCAACCAACGACCCCAATGAATTGTTTGAAAATGCACACACTTAATCACGGAAAGGAGTGATGGATATGTCTGAAAATAAAGATACGAAAAAAGAGCAAGAGCCCAAAGATAAAAAGCCTCTGACCAAGCCCGGCGACATCAAGGGCAAGATAGAGGTTCCCGACACCCGTGAACGTAGAGACGGCCCCGGTGGAAATTAAATTTTATACCTTCAACCATATATTTTCCGCCGTTTTGGGAAATAATAACGGTGAATACAAAAAACGGAGGTATCTATGTTCAAACACGAAAAAATGTTATTCCATCCCGTAGAGGTAGAGAGACCGAATCCGCAGTATGCGGTTCTCTTACAGGAGCAGCTTGGCGGCGGCAATGGCGAATTGAAGGCGGCAATGCAGTATATGTCGCAGAGCTTTCGAATCAAGGATCCCGAGATCAAGGATCTTTTCCTTGACATAGCCGCGGAGGAGCTGGGACACATGGAAATGGTGGCGCAGACCATCAATCTGCTCAACGGTCACGACGTGGACGCAACCAAAGTGCAGGCGGGCGAGGTGCAGACGCACGTTCTGCTCGGTCTGAATCCCGGACTCATCAATTCTTCGGGATACTCTTGGACGGCAGATTAC
>JAZNOQ010000038.1:0-4973 GCA_045589215.1 Eubacteriales bacterium | reverse complement strand
GAGGCGGTAGAAGAGCGTCAGGAGGAGGGTTCTGATCTGGAAGCCGTCCTCGTCGGCATCGGTGCAGAGAATGGTCTTCGACCAACGGAGCTGATCGAGGTCAAACGCCGCGATGTCGCCCTTGACCTTGCCCGTGATCTCGACGCCGCAGCCGATGACCTTTAAGAGGTCTGTGATGATCTCGCTCTTGAAGATGCGGTCGTAGCCCGCCTTGAGGCAGTTCAGCGTTTTGCCTCTGACGGGAATGATCGCCTGAAATTCGGCGTTTCTGCCGAGCTTACAGGAGGAGAGTGCCGAGTCGCCCTCGACGATATACAGCTCGCGGACGTTCGGGTCCTTCGAGCGGCAGGAGACGAATTTCGCCACGCGGTTCGCGATGTCGATCGTGCCCGTGAGCTTCTTTTTGATGTTCAGTCTTGTCGCCTCGGCGTTCTCGCGGCTGCGCTTATTGACGAGCACCTGATTTGCAAAGACCTCGGCATCCACGGGGTTTTCCGCGAAGAAGATCTCGAGCTTTTCCTTGATCGAGTCGCACATCGCCTCGTAAATGAAGGTGTTCGTGATCGCCTTTTTCGTCTGATTTTCGTAGGAGGTCTGCGTAGAGAAGCTGTTGATGACGAGGACGAGGCAGTCGGCGACGTCGACGAAGGTGATCTTGCTTTCGGTCTTATTGTACTTGCCCTGCGCCTTCAGATATTTGTCGAGCGCGTAGACGAACGCGTTCTTTACCGCGCGGTCGGGCGAGCCGCCGTTTTCGAGGTAGCTTGAGTTATGGTAATATTCGAGGGTCTGAACGGTGTTCGAAACGCAGAAGCAAAAGTCGGCGCGCACCTTGTATTCGTCCTTGTCGGCGCGGTCTCTGCCCGCCGTTTCGAGGTGCCACGAGAAGGGAGAGGTCTGCTTTTTCTCTCCGCACAGCTCCTCGACGTATCCGACGAGTCCCGTCTCGTAGAGGAAGGTCTCCTCCTCGAATTTGCCGTTTTCCTGCTCGATGCGGAGAACGAAGGCGATGCCGTTGTTGACGACTGACTGACGGCGCATCGTCTCGCGGTAGAAGTCGAGCGGAATGTTGATGTCGGTAAAGACCTCAAGGTCGGGCTTCCAATGGATGACCGTTCCGCGCTTCTTCTCGCCTCTCTCGATCGGTCGCTCCTCGAGGGAGGATGCGGCTTCGCCCTTTTCAAAATGGATACTGCGGCAGGAGGTGCCGTCGTAGGAGAATACGTCCATAAATTCCGAGCTGCACTGCGTTGCACACGCGCCGAGTCCGTTCAGCCCGAGCGAGAACTCGTAGCCCGAGTCGCCGCTGTTGTTGTCGTATTTACCGCCCGCATACAGCTCGCAGAAGATCAGATCCCAGTTGTATCTCTGCTCGTCCTCGTTCCAGCCGAGCGGGATGCCGCGTCCCTCGTCGTCGACCTCGATCGATCTGTCGCGGAAGACGGTGACCTTGATCGTCTTGCCGTGTCCCTCGCGTGCCTCGTCGACCGAGTTTGAGAGGATCTCGAAGAAGCTGTGCTGACAGCCCTCGAGTCCGTCCGAGCCGAAAATGACGGCGGGGCGTTTTCTGACGCGGTCTGCGCCCTTGAGGGCGCGGATGCTTTGATCGTTATATTCCTGTGTTTTCTTTGCCATATTTTACGTATTCCTCTTTCCGTATATCTTACCAATTTAATTATAACAAATTTTTTCGGTTTTGAAAAGGGGGGAAGGGGAATTTTTTAAAAATTTATTGTTTTTAATAATACTGAAATTTCGATTGACAAAACCGTAAAAGGGTGGTATAATAATTGTGCGACACATCTGAATAATTCCACTAATAGGGGAGTACTATGGGTAAAAATGTACTCTCTCACTCCCTATTTGGTGGAAGATGTGTCGCAACATTGAGAGGTGCGTTTTTCGTGCGTCTCTCAATGGGACGCACTTTTTATTTTGGGGAGGTTTGAAATGAAAAAAACATCTGTACGTATTATGGCTTTGCTCTTGATCTTCTCCTTGCTTTTTTGTTTTGTTGCTTGTGGCAAGTCGACGGAAGAACCGAATGAAACAAAGCATCAAGCTGAAACTGAAAGAATGGTTTGGATCGTGACGACGGGTGAAAAATATCACAAGAGGGCGAGCTGTAGCAATATGAAGTATCCGCGGCAGGTTACGATCAGCGAAGCGGAGAGAAAAGGATACGAGCCGTGTAAAAAGTGTTATTAAGGGTTGGCTTGGAAGTAATAAAAAAGGACATCTGCGGGTGTCCTTTTTTTTCATCATTTTCTGCGGAGAGAGACCCCTACGTGGTGGGTTGCGACATCCATCTCGTCCGCGAGTGAGATGCCCGACGATCTGCCGAGGCTCGACCGAGGCAGTCAAGCGGGCAGAGCTCTCAGGAGCGGACACGGGAGGAATGCGTTTCCTTGCCTGTTATTCCGACCAAGAAATCGGATGTTTTTATTTTCCTTTTTTCTCGAAAAGTTCTTGGGGGAGTTTGAGGGGTGTTCTTTCAAGAACATCCCTCAACGGGGACAACGGGGCAGAGCCCCGAGAAGGGCGTTCGGAGAACCTCCGAATCGTCCGATTAGCCCTCTCCGCCTCGTTCCTCGGCACCTCCCCCGAGGGGGGAGGCTTTGGGGCGGGGCAGCATTGGCGACCCGTTCGGAGGGATTTTCCAAAACCTCTTGCAATTTTCGTGAAAATGGCATATAATAATAGGAGTGAATCATAGGAGTGAACTCCACGGGAGGGAAATCAGGATATGGAACTCAGGGAAAAGGTGACGGAAATGCTTTCGGGGCGGCGGTGTGCCGTTTTGGGCCTCGGCATCTCGAACCGACCGCTTTGTGACTTTCTGCTCGAGCATGGCGCATATGTTACGGCGTGCGACAAAAAGCCGCAGGGGGAGATCGAGGGGGCTCATGCGCTCGCACTGCGCGGTGTGACGCTGTCGACGGGAGACGGCTATCTTTCGCCGCTGAAATGCGAGACGTTCGACTACGTGTTCCGTTCGCCCGGCTTCCGTCCCGATATCGAGGAGATCGGTTCGGCGGTTGGAAGGGGTGCTGTCCTGACCTCTGAAATGGAGCTTTTTCTGGATCTTACCCCCGCGACGGTGATTGCGGTTACGGGAAGCGACGGCAAGACGACGACGACGACGATCACGTCGCTCCTTCTTGAGGAGGCGGGGAAGCGCACGGGGCACAGGGTCTTTCTTGGCGGCAACATCGGTTCGCCCCTTCTGCCGCGCCTTTATGAAATGAAGGTGGGCGACTTTGCCGTCGTCGAGCTGTCGAGCTTTCAGCTTATGACGATGCAGCGCTCACCCGCCCGTGCGGTGATCACAAACCTCTCCCCGAACCATTTGAATTGGCACGTCGACATGGATGAATACGTCAACGCGAAGTGCAATATTTACAGAAACGCGGGGAACGAATTTGTCGTTCTGAACCGCGAGAACGCGACGGCGTGGGCGCTTGCACAGACGGCGGGGACGGAGGTCTTGCCCTTTTCGTCGGACGAAGCGCGTGTTTTTTCCCGTGGGATCGTTCGCCGTAGCGGTGTGATCGGACTGCTCGACGGCGAGGACTTTACCGCACTTCTTGACGAACGGGAGATCCGTCTCCCCGGTGTTCATAATATCGAAAACTACGAGGCGGCAATCGCCGTGACGCTCGGGCTTGTGACGCGGGATGAGATCCTTTCGGTCGCACGGCGCTTTACGGGGGTCAAGCACCGCCTTGAGCCTGTCAGAGAAAAGGACGGCGTGATCTACTTTAACAGCTCGATCGATTCGAGCCCGTCGCGGACGGTGGCGGCGCTGTCGGCGATCCCGCGCCCTCCCGTTGTGATCTGCGGCGGCAGAGACAAGCACGTTCCGTTCGCCCCGATGGCGGATGCGCTCTGCAAGACGGCGGTCGGCATCGTTCTGACGGGGGAGGCGGCAGGGCAGATCTATGACGCGATCAAGGCGTCGCCCCTCTACCGTCCCGAGACGATCCCGATCCTTTGCGTGCCCGAATTTGACGAGGCGGTGAGAGCCGCCGCGCGGATGGCGAGATCGGGGGAGGCGGTGCTTCTGTCGCCCGGCTGCACGAGCTTTGACGCGTTCAAAAATTTCGAGGAGCGCGGGGAGAGATTCCGCGCGGTGGTCGAAGGGCTGTGATTGCCGCAAAAATACCAATAATTTCTCATTTTCGTTTTCTCGCTTGTGCAAAACGGTGAAAATGACGAATTTTTAACAAAGGTATTGCTTTTTTCTTCTCGTTGCGGTATAATATACAATTGGTGGGGAACGGCGGTTTTCGGATTTCGCCGTGTCCTTCGAATTTCGTCAGTCAAAAAATTTTATATTCATAAAACGGAGGATTTTTACAATGTCTGTAAAAGTTGCTATCAATGGCTTCGGCCGTATCGGACGCCTTGCGTTCCGTCAGATGTTCGGCGCTGAGGGCTACGAGATCGTTGCGATCAACGACCTGACCAGCCCCAAGATGCTCGCTCACCTTCTCAAGTATGACTCTGCTCAGGGTAACTACGTTGCTCTCGGTCACACTGTTGAGGCCGGTGAAGACAGCATCACTGTAGACGGCAAGACCATCAAGATCTACGCTGAAAAGGACGCTGCTAACTGCCCTTGGGGCAAGCTCGACGTTGACGTTGTTCTCGAGTGCACCGGCTTCTACACCTCGGTTGAGAAGTCCATGGCTCACATCAACGCAGGCGCAAAGAAGGTTGTTATCTCTGCTCCCGCAGGCAATGACCTGAAGACCATTGTTTACTCGGTAAACGAAAAGACCCTGACCGCTGATGACCAGATCATCTCGGCTGCTTCCTGCACCACCAACTGTCTCGCTCCTATGGCGAAGGCGCTCAACGACTACGCTCCGATCCAGAGCGGTATTATGAGCACAATCCACGCTTACACAGGCGACCAGATGATTCTTGACGGTCCTCACAGAAAGGGTGACCTCAGAAGAGCAAGAGCA
>JAZNOQ010000037.1:0-19293 GCA_045589215.1 Eubacteriales bacterium | reverse complement strand
CCCTGAAAACGCCGACACTGCCGAGGCGATGGAGGCGTTCAGTAAAGAACTGAAGGATCAGTTGAACGAGGAATCCACTCGTGAAAACGAGGTGGATCTCGCTCGGGCGAAAGCCGAGGATGCTGCTGCGAAGGAGATCTCGCGGGTGAAGAAAAGAGAGGCGAAACGCGCGGAATATTGGAAGGACAAAGCCAAAGAGAATGAATCTCGCTCTAAGGTTCTCGGCAATATTTCAAACCTTGCGGGCAAGATGAAGGACCTGAAGCTCGGGACTTACCACAATGCGACGCAGATGCAGAATTCAAAAAATGCCGCGGAAGTAAAAAATAGCATTGCAATTTCGAAAAAGGTGTGCTATAATAACTTTGTATATTTCTATAATTTTGTATATCTGCCGAAGGGAGGACAGAAGCTATGGAGGGAACGAAAAAGCTCGCGGAATATCTCGAGTGCGGTAAGATCATCAATACGCACGGCGTGAGAGGAGAGGTCAAGCTTGAGTCGTACTGCGATAGCCCCGATATTTTGAAAAATCTTTCCGAGGTTTATCTGAAGGAGGGAGCGGAATACCGCAAGGTAACCGTGCGTCACGCATCGATCTTCAAAGCCTTCGTTCTGATGTCTCTTTCGGGAGTGGATACGCTTGACGACGCGATCGCCCTCAAAAACCGAACGGTCTATGCCGCACGGAAGGATCTTCCGATCGAGGAGGGCTCATATTTTATCGTTGATCTCATCGGGCTTCCCGTGATCGATGCCGACAACGGGAAGGAATACGGTACACTTGTGAACGTTACAAATCTCGGCGCATCGGATCTTTACACCGTAAAAACCGAAAGCGGCGAGCGGATGATGCCTGCGGTAAAGGAATTCGTTGACCGCGTTGTTTTGTCCGAGGCAATCTATATAAGACCGATCGCGGGGATGTTTGACTGATGGCGATACGATTTGATATTATGACTCTTTTCCCGGAGCTTGTGGACGGTGTTCTGTCCGAAAGCATCATCGGACGCGCACGGAAGGCGGGTGCGATCGAGGTGCATTGCCACAACATTCGGGACTACTCCGAGGACAAGCATCGCCGCGTTGATGATACGCCTTACGGCGGTGGAAAAGGAATGCTGATGGCGGCACCGCCTGTTTATAACTGCTACGAGGCGGTGAAAAAGCAGATCCTTGCGGATCGCCCCGCATCAAAGCCCCACGTTATTTATATGTCACCGAAGGGCAGAGTGTTGACACAGAAGATCGCCGAGGAGCTTTCGGGCTACGATAGTCTGATCCTTCTTTGCGGACACTACGAGGGCATCGATCAGCGTGTGCTTGACGAGATCGTTGACGAGGAGCTTTCGATCGGCAATTACGTCCTGACGGGCGGAGAGATCCCTGCGTGTATCGTTGTTGATGCCGTTGCGCGGCTTCAGGACGGTGTTCTTGCCGATCCCGAATGCTACGAAAACGAAAGCATTGCATCGGGGCTTCTCGAATATCCGCAATACACACGCCCTTATGAATTTCACGGTGTGAAGGTTCCCGACGTTCTGATCTCGGGACATCACAAAAACATAGAAAAATGGCGGCAGGAGACCGCCGAGCGCCTGACACGCGAAAAGCGTCCAGATCTTCTTTCGGAAGAGACGGATGCGTGACCGTAAGCACGAAGAAAGGAGGAGCGATATGGCTGAACACCTTCAAAAAACAGAAGAAAATGCGCCTTCCATAGAGGCGGAGCAGGTGAACGTCGCTCCGCAGAAGGGAACTGCACGCCGCGGGCGGCTTTCCCGTTTCCGTCCGTCAAGGCTCCTTGACCGCTTCGCACGCTGGCTGTACACCCTTGTCATATCGGGCTTTTTTGGCAAGCTCTTTACTGCATATTCGAGGGAGGAGGCGTTCCTCAGACGGATCACCGAAAAGCGTCGGAAGCAGAAGCAGATACACACGCAGCCGCAATATACCGACCGCCGAGTTGCTTCGGTTGTCGAAAGATTTTTGCTTACTACCCGTCTGAAAAAGCTGCGGTATTTATTGATGAAGGCGCCTATGGGGTATTACGCGGACGCCGTTCTTTCCTACACACTCGTCTCGCTTATTGCAAGCTTTCTCGTCACGTTTCTGTCGGGTGCTCCCTCAATCTATGAAGGATACGCGCTCACAAATTACGCGCTCGAAACGCTTGAAGGATACGTCTACGGTGCACAGTTTTGGGTCAACGTAATCCTCTTTCTTCTCGTAGGGATCTTTACGTTGCCCATCCGTTCGCGCTCTCTTCAGGAGGTAAAGACCCAGAGTTTTTTTCTGTCCGCCTTCTTTGAGCGCCTTCTCGGTGCAAAAAGCGAGCTTGCGGAGGATCTCAACAAGCCTGTTGCAAATCCACACAGAGAGCTTTGGGCAAGCCGTATCGTCCGCTTTGTGCTTCTCCTTCTCGGAGCGGCGGCAGGCGTATTATCGGCGTTCGTGTCTCCGCTGTACTGCGTTTTCGTCCTGTTTGTCCTCGTGCTTGTTTCGATCATCGTGCGGACACCCGAGGCAGGACTCGTTTTGTCGGTGCTTCTTTTGCCCGCTCTTCATTTCGGGGGCTCCTTTGGTCAGCTCTATAAAGGAAACGGGTGGAATGGAGGGCTCCTTTCGGCAGTAGGACTTCCGACGGTCTGCCTGTCCTTGCTCGTGCTTCTTACGGGATTCTCATATCTGATCAAGGTGCTTCGGAAAAAGCGTCTTTTCCGCTTTGGGCTTCTTGACGGAGCGGTCCTGATTCTCGGCATCGGAATTCTCTTTTACAGTGTTTTCCCGCGCCCGACCGCAGGATCCGTCACGGAAGCGATCGTGACCCTTGTTTTGATGCTCGTCTATTTCCTCTCGGTAAATCTCCTGCGTACTGAGGCGTGGATCGGCCGCGTGCTCGCGGTCCTGCAGTTCACGCTCTTCTGCGTTCTGACTGTGGGGATCGTGGTCTATTTTTTCGGTGTTCCCGATCTCGGATGGCTCTCAACCGAGCACATCTCGGGGGAGAAGGGGAATATTTCGGTTCTGTTTGGCGGCGAAGCGTTCCTCGGTAGCTATCTCGTTCTGATGTTTCCGCTTTCGCTCGGTGCGGTTTTTTCGGTTCGGTCTGCCGCATGCAAGATCTTTGCTTCGATGTGCCTTCCCGAAATGCTGTTCGTAGGCGCGCTTCTCGACTCTAAGCTTCCCCTTACGTTTTGCCTTGCGGGACTATGCGTTTTTCTGCTTCTCTCTACCTATAAGACGCTCTACGCCGTTCCTCTTACTGCGCTTGGTACAGGAGTAGTCTATCAGCTCTTCCCGAACGGAACGAGCTTGACGGTTTACCTTAAGGGCTATCTGAAGCGGAACTTCGGGCAGGGACTCTATCTGTGGGACAAGCTTTTTGACGTGCCGTACGAGTTTTCGCTTCTCGGAGAGGGTTTTGGAGGCTTACGCTTTTCCGAGCTTTTCGCAAACGGAGATCCGTTTGTGAATGCAAGCTTTGGAATCCGCACCCTGATCGGCGTGGGGATCCCCGGAATACTTGCAATTCTTGCGTTTGCATTTCTTTTGATGCAGTTATGCTTCGAGGAAATGAAGAGGGCGCGCGGCACGCATCTCCGTCACGGTCTTGTCGGCGGCTTTTCCGCACTTGTGATCTTGTTCCTGTACGGAGCGTTTATGCCGATCTTTGCTGATTTCCGTATGGTATTCCTGTTCTGGCTTTCCGTTGGACTGACCGTAGCGTTCTGTCGCGTTTCCTCGGATCGCCGCGGCGACGGCTTTTTTCTCAGAGAGGACCCGATGCTCGGCAGAAGTGCCGACACGATCCTTACCTGATCCCTTCGTAATACGAGAGAGGTGATATTGTGGCAAAAAAAGAATTATCCGAAAAGGAGCTTTCGAGTGACGAGCTTTCGTTCAGACGGCAACCGATGCACATCGGAATGCGTCGAGGCGGTTTTCGAGCGGGCGATATCTTGCTCGTGGTTCTCGCGGTTCTGGTGACTGCGCTGATGATCTTTCTCGGCGCAAAGGTGATCCCCGCGATCAGGTCGAGCTTTTCTTCATACAGCGAGGAGCTCTGCTTTACGGTGGAATATCCGATCTCTCTCACCGATACGCTCCCGCAGGAGGGGGACGGATGGGTGCTTCTTGACTCCGACGGCGCGATCTGTACCGTGCGTCTCGTTGAATATTCGGAGGAGGATGGTGTATGTCGCGTAATGCTTCTTCGAAGTAATGCTACCTACCGTGAGGAGTCGGGATATCAGATCGAGGACATTCGTATTTCGGTTGGTTCTACGCTGTATTTCCGCGGCGTTTCGGGTCGGTACTTTGCTGCTACCGTTCTGTCACTTGAATCGACACGCTTCGCACCTCCGGTGCACGACCAAACGGAATCCGAAGGAGACGGGGAGACGGAGAATACCGAGAACGGGGAGGATCTGAATGAATAAATCCTATGAAAACGGAAAAGCCACCTCCGCATGGTTCGGAATTGTTGATATATTGATCATACTGATCCTTGCGGGTTTTATCGCCTCTCTTTTTCTGATCGACAAAACGGGGGGCGGAGACGATGAGAAGAGCGATGATCCGAGGCTGACCTTTGCGGTTGCCGTACAGGATCCGTATGACGTCGATCTCTTTCTCCAGGAAGGAAAGGGGCAAGCGATCCCACTTCGCTTTAATGAAAACGAGACTGCTTTTGGATGGCTACTGCTTGGTGACGACGGTCAGTTTTACGTCGAATGCGCAGGATCTATGGTTCGCGCAAGCGAGGATCTCTCGGGACTTTGGTATCTCGGAGACACGATGCTCCTGAACGGTACCGTTCTTTCGGTACAAAGTAAGCTTGCTGATTTTTCTGTCACTCTGCTTACGCTTCCCGAGCTTTTGCCACCCGGAAGCGCAGGAACCACCGAACCGATCCCCGAGCAGCCCGATGAGCCCCTCGACAGCGAAGGTGATGCAGAGGATGATATTCCCGCGGATGCGGAGGTCAATACCGCCCTCGGTGGCGGTGAAGCGGGAAGCGGAGAGATCACCGCAGATACGACGGAAAATGAATTGGAATCGACAGGCTCCTGAAGATCGGATGCGTTTTAGTGGTTTTACACAGTTTTAGAACAAAAAAATATAAAAAATCAACTGAGTTTGCTATTGCAATTTTGCGATGTGTTTGCTATAATAATGTATAATACGAATATTTTCGTTTGATAGAATTCAAAAAACCGCCTTGCGGTTGGAGGAATGTTATGATTACAGAGAACGTTACAATCACAAACAGCATCGGTCTCCATGCAAGACCCGCTACATATCTGATCCAGAAGGCAACCGGCTACCGTTCGAGAGTCAGAATTGCCAGAAATCAACAGGAGGTCAACGCCAAGAGTCTCCTTGGTGTCCTTTCCCTTGGAATTGCACAGGGAATGACCGTTACGATCACGACCGAGGGAGAGGACGAGGTCGAGGCTATGGAAGGAATTCTCGAGCTTATTCGTACGGGACTCGAGGAATGATCCGTCGCACCCTGCGAAAGGGCGCTTCGGAAAGCATACGAATTCGGGTAGACCATCCGAACGAAGTATAGAGTAGAAGCGGTAGGCGTTCGCAAGCGGATCCTGCCGCTTTTCGTACTATAAAACCGATCTCTTGTCGGGGAAGGAGCGCTCATGGAGCAAAGGGATGTAAAAAACGGGCAGAACCGTGTCGGCGTTTCTGATACCGCCGAAGAGATCCGTGCGCGTCTTCTTCTCGAAGCAAACGATCTGCCGCTTTCTCCCGGCGTTTATCTGATGCGGGACAAGAACGATAAGGTGATCTACGTCGGGAAGTCCAAAAAGCTGAAAAACCGCGTATCGCAGTACTTCCAAAACAGTGAAAAGAACACAAAGACCGCACGGATGGTTTCTCTTGTCCGTCGGTTTGAAGCAATTCTTTGTGACACCGAGATCGAGGCACTGTCACTTGAAAATTCACTGATCAAGCAGTATGCTCCCAAATATAACATTCGGCTAAAGGACGCGAAATCCTATCCCTATATCAAGCTTACGGCAGAGGAATATCCGCGTATCTCCTTTACGAGAAAACGCGAAAAAGACAAGGCGAAGTATTTCGGACCTTATTCTTCCTCGGGAACGGCGTATCGTGTGATCGACGCCCTTCGAAAGCTGCTCAGGCTTCCGTCCTGCAAATACACGTTTCCTCGTGACATAGGAAGGGTGCGCCCCTGCCTCTATTACCAGATGGGGCGGTGCTGCGGACTTTGCACGGGCAAGGTCACACCTGAGGAGTATAGCGAAACGATCCGCTACGCAACCGATATTTTGCGCGGAAACACAGCGGCGGTGCGTGCGGAGCTCGAAGAGGAGATGTATCGATACGCCGAAAACGAGCAATTCGAAATGGCGGCAAAGTACAGAGATACGATCTTTTCACTTGATTCACTTCGCGAAAAGCAAAAGGTCGTGGCATCTCCCGGGACCGAGCAGGACGTATTCGGCTTTTACAATGACGACGTTGCTCCTACGCTTTCTGGAATGCTTGTCAGAGACGGAAGAGTCAACGATCTGTGCGACTTTGTGTTCGGCGCGGATGAGATCGCTGACGGAAGTGATCTCGTGACCTTTCTGTGTGACTACTATAAAAAAAGCGAATACGTTCCGAAAAACGTACTGCTTTCCTTCGATCCGGGAGAAGAGGAGCTTACACTCTTTTCAGAGTATCTCTCAGATCTTTCGGGGCGTCGGATCACCGTCCGCGTTCCCGAACGCGGAGAGAACAAGCGGTTATGTGAGCTTGCCGATCTGAATGCGAAGGACCGCGCTCACCGTCACCGCACCGAAGCCGAAAAGGATGACAGCACGCTTGTGCGTCTTGCGGAGATTCTGTGTCTCGAAACCCTCCCCGAGCGGATCGAAGCGTACGATATTTCGAATTTCGGTATGGAGCATAAGACGGCGGGAATGATCGTTTGTAAAAACGGGAAGCTTTCTCGCTCGGATTACCGCAGCTTTTCGATCCGCGACGTTGAGGGAACCGATGACTACGCGTCAATGGCAGAGGCTCTTCGCCGCAGACTCGCGCACCTCGAGGATGAAACGGGTTCGTTTTCCGAATATCCCGATCTCATTCTTCTTGACGGCGGACGCGGACACGTTTCCACGGTGCGCGAGGTAATGCGTGAAATGAACCTGGACATTCCTGTTTTCGGTATGGTGAAGGACGATTATCATAAAACGCGCGCGCTTTGCTCAGAGGACGGCGAGATCAATATCGCAAAGGAAAACCGCATTTTCCTCCTGATCTACAAGATCCAAGAGGAGGTGCATCGTTATTCGGTTTCTCGGATGCACGCGGCGAAGCGAAGGACCGTGAAGCATTCCTCGCTCGAAAAAATCAAAGGAATCGGGGAAGCAAAGGCGCAAAAGCTTCTGAAGGCATTCGGTGGACTCGGAAAACTGAAGAATGCAAATATTGCAGAAATCGCCTCTGTGAAGGGGATCTCAAGGAAGGAAGCCGAGACGGTCTACGCATATTATCATAAAGATGCCAAGAACGGCGGCAAAGAAGCATAGTGGCTTCGGGAACGGCTTAGCAGAACGGAGGACACGCAAATGATGAGAATTATTACCGGCCGCGCACGCGGTGCTAAATTATATACACTTGACGGAGAGAAGACCAGACCAACTGCCGAGCGCACGAAGGAAGCTGTGTTTTCGATGATCCAATTTGACATCGAGGGCAGAACCGTGCTTGATCTCTTTGCAGGATCGGGACAGTTGGGACTTGAGGCGGTCAGCCGCGGTGCGGCTCACGCCGATCTCGTGGACAAATCGAGGGATGCGATCGAGGTCGTCCGCAAGAATATGATCAAAACCAAGCTTGCGCTTGACTGCAGTGCCTTCTGCACGGATTTTTCGGATTTTTTGCGCGGTCACAGAGGAAGAGGGCAGTACGATCTCGTCTTTCTCGATCCGCCGTATGACGCGGGTGTTATTCCGTCGGTTCTGAAGGATCTCCTTCGGTACGATCTTTTGAAGCCCTCCTTTA
The DNA here is from genome assembly GCA_045589215.1 of Eubacteriales bacterium. GTDB lineage: Bacteria > Bacillota > Clostridia > Oscillospirales > CAG-272 > JAZNOQ01. Next base: position 11,253 of record JAZNOQ010000037.1, on the reverse strand, counting down.
CGATCGTTTGCGAAACGCGGGACGCAAAGGATGTTTTCGGAGGCGACAAAGCCCTTGAGGCGCGCTTTTCGGTCAGAAAGCAAGCGAAGTATGGGGTTGCGTTTGTGACGATCCTTGAGCCCGGAGAAGGCTCTGGCAGTGAGGAGGATATTCTATGAGCTCTCAGAAACGCATTGCGATCCTTCCGGGAAGCTATGATCCCTTTACGCGCGGACACGCCGCACTTGCAAGGAGAGCGGCTTTGCTGTTCGATCGGGTCGTGATTGCCGTGATGCAAAACCGCGAAAAGAACTATCTCTTCACCAAAGAAGAGCGCGTAAGGATCGCAGAAGCCTCTGTTGCGGATATTCCGAACGCCGAGGTGATCTCGGACGACGGACTTCTCGTGGATCTCTATCAGCGTATCGGCGCGTGTTGCGTTGTGAAGGGCATTCGTAATGAGCGCGATTATGTCTACGAAAAAAAGCAGGCAGAATGGAATCGCGCGCATCTCGACGGCTTCGAAACGCTTTATCTGCCCGCAGAAGAGGGATTGACCGCGATCAGCTCGACCGAGGTGCGTAAGCGTCTCGGGGATAACGCAGAGCTTTGTGATCTCTTGACGCCCGAAGCCGAGCGTCTCGTTTCGGAAATGCGCAAATCGGGGAATTGACCGAGGCGCAAACTAAATCTGTAAGATTGTCCATAACGGACTTCTTAAATAAATCATTTTGTGAGGTAAAACAAATGGCAAACGTAGGAAACAAGGTCAAGAATTTGATTATCGTTCTCCTCTCCACCGCGATCGGAGTTGCACTCGGATGTGTTCTTCTTTGGATCGTCCGCGCAGGCTTCGTCAGCACCGCACTTTGGATCATGTTCCTGGTACTCGGCATCCTGATCTCGATCTCGTCGCTTCCCGGTTTCATCACCGCTTGCAAGAAGGTGAAGGAGAAGCACGGTGTTCTGAACCTCGTCTTGTCCGCAGTATCGCTTGCACTCGGTCTTATGATGATCTTTGCACAGCAGTACATCGCTATTCTCGTTGCGATCTACCTGCTCGTATTCCCGATCATCCGTATCGTGCTTGCGAAGGATCACTTTGCGCAGACCTGTGAGGAAGCATTCCTTCTCGTTCTCGGCATTGTCGTTCTGGTATTCGGTATCGGCGGCGCGACCAACATCGTATTTACCGTAGCAGGTTGGATCATCATCGGTCTTTCCACAATCTACGGCATTCTCGGTCTTGTCAGTGCGCTGAAGAGCTGATTTCAGAAAAGCACTACATAGAAATATCCCCGTACACAGCACCTTTCGGGCGTTGTACGGGGATGTTTTTGTTTCAGATCAGAGCTTCGCGGTATAGCGGGCGATCACAGCCTTGTACTCTGCAAGCTTTGCTTCGCAAACAGCAGAGCTGTCGCCGCCAAGAAGATAGTAGAACTTGATCTTCGGCTCGGTGCCCGAGGGACGAACGACGACAACGTCACCGCACTCGGTCTTAAAATACAGGACGTTCGATTTCGGAAGTCCTGTCGGCGTCTTTTCACCGGTTGCGGTGTCCGTAAAGACCTCTGCCGCATAGTCGCCGATCGAAACGACGCGGCTTCCCGCAAACTCTGCGGGGGGATCGTTTCGGAGTGCGCTCATCAAGGTATTGATCTGCTCGGATCCGTTATATCCCGTGAGAGCAAGCTCCTCGGTCTTTTCGAAGGAATAGCCGTAGCGCTCGTAAAGTGCAAGAAGCGCATCGATCAGCGTCATACCGCTTTCTTTGTAGTATGCCGCCATTTCACAGATCAGAAGTGCGGTCGACACGGCATCCTTGTCACGTGCGTAGGTGCCCTTCAGATAGCCGTAGCTTTCCTCAAAGCCGAGAAGGAAAGAGCCCTTGCCGCTCTTTTCGTAGTTTTTGATGACTTCACCGATGAACTTGAAGCCCGTGAGGACGTTGTGAATGGTAACGCCGTTTGCCTCGCAAATGCGGGTAGCAAGCTCGGTCGAGACAATGGTCTTGACCGCGTAGGGATCGGTCGGAAGACCACCGTTCTTTTTATATGCCGTGATGATGTAGTCAAGAAGGAGACAGGCCATCTGATTGCCCGTGATCGTACGGAATTCGCCCGAGGAGGTGCGCGCCATAACGCCGACGCGGTCGGCATCGGGATCGGTTGCGACGAGAAGATCGCTTCCGACGCGGTTCGCGATCACCGTGCCGGGCTCAAACACCTGTGCGTATTCGGGATTCGGCTTCGGGGTGGTCGGGAAGTTACCGTCGGGCATTTCCTGCTCGGGAACAACGTAAAGCTCCGAAAGCCCCGCGCGGCGAAGCGTCTCGGGAACGAGGCGTGTGCCTGCACCGTGGAGAGGTGTATAAACGACCTTGAAGCCCTTCGCATTTGCGAGGACCGAAGGATTTACGCGCTGAAGAAGGACAGCGGAAAGATATTTTTCGTCAAACTCCGTTCCGAGAAGCTTGACGGCACCGCTCTTTACGCATTCCTGATAAGGGAGGCGCTTCACGTCGTCGAAAATGTCCAGCTCCTGCATTTTTCGTGCAACAACGTCTGCCTGCTCGGGGGAGAGCTGTGCGCCATCCTCCCAATACGCCTTATAGCCGTTGTATTCCTTCGGGTTGTGGGATGCGGTAATGTTAATGCCTGCAATGCAGTTCAGCTCGCGAACGGCAAAGGAAAGCTCGGGGGTAGGGCGAAGGGCATCAAAAAGATAGGTGACGATCCCGTTCGCCGCAAGCACAGATGCGGCGGTTTCTGCAAAGAGACGGGAATTGTTTCTGCTATCGTGTGCGATCACGACACCGCGGGATGCGGCGTTGCTGTCGAGAACGAGCGTGGAGAGCGCCTGCGTTGCGTGTGCAACGGTGTGGACGTTCATAGCGTTCATTCCCGTTTTCATAATGCCGCGAAGTCCTCCCGTTCCAAAGGAAAGGAAGGAGGAGAAGCGAGCTTTGATCTCGTTTTCGTTATCTTCGATTGCGCGAAGCTCTGCCTTTTCTTCTTCGGAAATTCGGTCGGAGGAAAGAAAACGGATATATTGGTCTTTATATGATTTCATGGTAATCTCCTGAAGTGTGTTTTTAGCTGTTTTTATATTCAGACAGCGCAGTTGCGAGCTGATCGGGGCATGAGGTCTGTTTAAAGCCGCAACGGATGCCCTTCAGGCGTGCGATCGCTTCGTCAACGGTCATCCCCTTTATGAGCGCCGCGACGCCTTGTGTATTGCCCGCACAGCCGCCGTGAAAGATTACATTTTGAATGATATCGTCTTCAACTTCAATTTCAATACGGCGCGAGCAAACGCCTTTTGTATTATATTCGATATGAGCCATAATAGAACCCCTTTGTGTAAAGTGATCAGAAAATCGAATTTTGTGCGATCAGAGCAGCTCGAGGATCGCAAAGCCATCGTCAAGGAAGCTGTTCATTTCCTCTGCGCTAAGCTTGCGCTGTGAGATGAGTGCAAGCTTATAGATATAGCCTGCGATCGTCTCTGCCTTCTCTCGGTCAGTTGAAACGAGGGAAGCGAGCTTCTCTGTGAGAGGTGCGGAAAGATTCACAACGAGCGAGGTCTCAACGGGGAAGGAGAAATCGTTCCCACCGCCGTTCATCTGATACATCCGCATCATTTCCTCCATGCGGCGGGACTCCTCGGAGACGTTAAGAAGTGCGGGCGTGCGCGTTTTCAGCTTGTCAAACTTAACGAACAGCTCGGCGTTGCCGCTCACCTTGCGGAAAAGCTCTGTGATCTCGGCGTTTTCCTCGATCTCACCGTCGTTCTTCATTGCCGAGGCAACGTCTGCGTCGACACGGACGAATTTTACGCCGTCGTTATAGCTTTCAAGGAGAGTCGCAAACTGTGTATCAATGAGCTGCGGGAATACCGCGATGCGGATGCCCTCGTCCGCGAACATACGGATATACTGTGCCTGAAGTGCGGTGTCGGTCGCATAATAGACCGTGTTTTCATTCGTTTCCTTTGCCGCGTCAAGATATTCGGAAAGTGTGACGTGGCTGTCGTCGGAAAGACGGAGGAGGATCGATTTCTTGACACGATCGTAGAACTTCCGATCCTTCATGCAAGCATATTCGACGAATGCACGGATGTTGTCCCAGACCTTCTCGTAATTTTCACGATCATTCGTGCAAAGCGAATTCAGCTTATCAGCGACCTTTTTCGTGATGTGTGCCGAAACCTTCGCAACGTAGGTGTTGTTCTGTAAATAGCTGCGGGAAACGTTCAGCGGAAGCTCGGGGCAGTCGAGAACGCCCTTCAGCATCAGAAGGTAATCGGGAATGACCTCCTTGATGTTATCGGCAACGAAGACCTGATTGTAATAGAGCTTGACCTGACCTTCGATCGATTCGTATTCGTTTCCGAAGCGGGGGAAATACAGGATGCCCTTGAAGTTCAGCGGATAATCGGCATTGATGTGGATCTGGAAGAGCGGCTCCTTGTAATCGTGGAAGACCTTTGTGTAGAATTCCTTATATTCCTCCTCGGTGCATTCGGAGGGGGTCTTTTGCCACAGCGGAGAAACCTCGTTTATGGGCTTCGGTGCTTCCTTTTCGGCGTCATCGCCGTTTTCATTGGCGTTTTCTTCGTTTACGTCCGTGAGATAGATCTCAACGGGCATAAAGGAGCAATATTTTGAAAGCATCGAGCGAAGCTTTCCGATGTCGAGGTACTCGTCTTCACCGTCCGCGATGTGCATCACGACGTCTGTTCCTCTCGTTTCCTTTTCACAAGGGGAGATCTCATAGGATCCCGCGTCGTTACAGCTCCAATGAACCGCAGGTGCGCCTGTGAAGGATCTTGTGCGAAGCTCGACCGTCTCACTCACCATAAATGCGGAATAGAAGCCGAGACCGAAGTGACCGATAATACCGTTTTTATTCGCACCGTTTTCGGCATTATCTCCCGTTTCATATTTCTGAATGAATTCAAGTGCACCCGAAAGCGCGATCGAGCAGATATACCGCTCGACCTCCTCCTCGGTCATGCCGATGCCGTTATCCGAAACGGTCAGAGTCCTTGCGGCCTTGTCAAGCGTCACGTCAATGCGGTAGGGAGCTTCGTCGCCCTCATACTGTCCAAGCGATGCGAGACGCTTCAGCTTTGTTACGGCGTCGGTGGCATTCGAAACGATCTCCCGAAGGAAGATATCCTTTTCGGAGTAGAGCCATTTTTTGATAATGGGGAATATATGCTCGGTCTCTACCGAGATCCCGCCTGTGCGTTTGTTTTCCGTAAATTCCATGGTTTCAGTTTTTCCTTTCGTGGATCAGTTGTCCGAATCATTTTCGGCGTCTTCCGCATCCTTGGGATGATCCTCGGGGCTGTCATCGCTTTCGGAGTTCTCCGAAGGCTCTGCAGAGTCGGCGCGCTTGTTATGATCGGGGTGAATGGTGTGATTTACCTTGTGCTTTACACTTCGGATTCCGAGCTTCATCTTGACCCACATTTTCAGCGATCTCGACTCGCCGTGGTTGCGGTAAAGAAGCTTTCGGAAGAAATGGCGCAGCTTCTCATGGATGCGCATTGCAAAGCGGTAGAAGGCGGTATGTTCCTGATGCTCCAGCTCCTCCTCGGGTGTTTCGGGAGGAACCATGCTGTTTTTCTCGTAATACGCCGCAAGTGCAACGGGGAGCTTTTTCTTCTTGAGGAGATATTCAGTGATCTCCTTGACGATGCCGATGATGATCGCAGCAACGGGTACGCCGAGAAGCATACCGAAGAATCCGAAAAATCCGCTCATAATGGTCACGGACAAGAGAACACCGAGCGAGGAGAGCCCCGTGCTGTTGCCGATGACGCGGGGATTGATGATATTTCCGTCGATCTGCTGGATGATGAGCATCAGAATGATAAACGTAATGCACGTAAAGCGCGCGGGCTCGTCGGGATTGTTGACCATCGTGGTGATGTCGTCAATGAGAAGCAGGAGCGCGGAGGGAATGCCGCCGATGAAGGGACCGAAGAAGGGGATCATATTGGTAAATCCAATGATGATCGCGATGAGAAGAGCGTACTTGATGTCAAAGATCGTAAGTGCGATCAGCGTTACGATCGCAACGAACACGGCATCGATCAACGTTCCCATAATAAATCTTCCCGCAGTGCGGTCGGAGCGCTTCGTGATACGGAGGATCGTGTCTGCCGCCTTCTTGGGGAAAAGGGCAGAAATGAGACGCTTGCACTGTGCGCCGACGCGTTCCTTGCCGAGGAGGAGATAGATCGAAATAAAGATGCCGAGAATGGTATTTTTAATAAAGTTTAGGAAGGAGAAGCCGAGGCCGATCAGGGAGTCAATGAAGCTTTCGATGCTTTCTCCGAAGGAAACCGAAAGCTGGCTCAGCTTTTTCATAATAAACTCCGAGAATGCTTCGAAGGAAAGCTCGTGCTTTTGCGTGAGACTTTCATCGGAGGGCTCTTCGAAAATATCGAAGGGATCGCCACTTACCGTGTTTTCTGAGCTGTCGACTGCTGTGTCGGAGGGGGCGGGGAGGGTTTGACCTGCGGAATCGGGATCGGTTACGTCCGTCGCGGGAATTGTTACCTCGGGATCGCTTTCGGTCGGAGGCGTTTCCGGAAGAGAGTCGGAGGAAATGGGAAGATCGGTTCCCTCCGTCACGGGAGGAAGTGTCTCAGCGGTATCCTCCTCAATGATCTGCCCGATCCACGCATACACACCCATATTTTCAAGAAGCTCCCGAACAGAGGGATGCTCATCGATATACTGATTGAGGTTGTCAAAGCCCGAGACGAGCGCCGTTTGCATTGCGGAGGCATAGTTGCCGAGGTTCGAACCGAATTCCTGAATGCTCGACACAAGCTGCGGAATGATCGCAGAAAAGAGCCCGATCAGGAGAAGAAGCACGAGAAGATAGGTGAGGAGCAGGGAGAGTCCGCGGCGAAGGCGCGGGCGATTCATTTTTTTGAAGATCACCTTTTCGAAAAAGCGCAGAATCGGATTCAGAATATAAGCGATCACACCGCCCGCGATGACAGGGGAAAGCACCGACAGCACGGTTTTTCCGATAGAGGAAAACCTATCGTCGGAGTATCCTGCCTGGATCATCAGGAAGAGTGTGGAATATATAACAACGAAGGCGATGCCGAAAATAATGGCAAGGCGCTTTGTTTTCTCGCTTTTGAACATTTTTAACGCTCCTTTATATGCAAATACGGGATTTTGTCTCGTTCGTATAATATATTACATTATATTATAAATCTTTTTCTCTCCTTCGTCAAGGGTCTCGCTGTATTTTGCATAGAAAATTCACAATTTTCTTTCCTTTTTCTTCCTGACACAGGTGCTTGACAAGCGTGGGCGAATGTGATAAAATAACCGTAACACGACAGCGGTTCTGAAATACAGCAACCGCAGAAAACGAGGTGCTATGACGATCAGTCTGAAGGCTTATGCCAAGATCAATCTCTTTCTCGACGTAGTGGGACGGAGAGCTGACGGATATCACGATATCCGAAGCTTGATGCAAACCGTTTCTCTATATGATACCGTAACGGTTTCCGTCGGTGATAAGCGTGACGGTGCGATCACACTTGAATGTGACAACGCAGGTGTTCCGTGCAATGAAAAAAATCTTGCATACCGTGCGGCTATGCTTTTTTACGATGAATTCGGTGAAAAAAAGGAGACGCATATCAAGATCGAAAAGCGGATCCCCGTCTCTGCGGGGCTTGCGGGCGGAAGCACCGATGCCGCGGCAGTATTCGTTGCTTTGAACCGGCTCATGGGTGAACCGTTTTCGAATGCGGTGCTATGTGCGATCGGGAAAAAGCTCGGTGCTGATATCCCGTTCTGCATTCTCGGAGGAACTGCCGAGGTCTCGGGGATCGGTGACGTTCTGACACCGCTTCCCGATATGTCGCCTCTCCCGATGGTCATCGTCAAGGATGGCGAAGGGGTCTCCACTCCCGAGGCGTACCGTTCTCTTGATGCCATTTTTGACGGATTTACGGGGCAATATGCGGGTGGAACTGCGGAGACAGGGCGTTACGAAGCGCTTCTTTCCTGCCTCCGTAACGGCGACACGGATGCAATATCGGAGAATCTCTATAATATTTTCGAGCCTGCCGTTTTGCCGCATCACTCGAAGGCGGCAGAGCTGAAGGAATTCCTTCTGTCAAGCGGTGCTGTTTCTGCGATGATGAGCGGAAGCGGTCCCTCGGTCTTTGGTATTTTTCGGGATGACGCGAGCGCGGAGCGCTCGACCTCGATCTTAAACGAAGGGCGCGAGACTCCGATCGCGTTTGCGGTCCATCCCGTAGGGCGTGGAGGTGCACGGTGAATCCTGCGATCTATATTTCTGTATTTTTACTGCTGTACATTGTGCTTATCACGCAGAAAAGGGAACAGCAGGTCATTCAAGTGCAGATCTTAAAAAAGAAAAAACAGAAGAGAAAAGGAGACGGCAAAATGATTGAGCTCGCAAAAAGAATGGTCGGCAAGGAGTGCCTGATCTATACGTTCAACGGAACCCAGCTTACGGGAACGGTCACGGAGATCGACGGAAACGCGATCCTACTTGACAACGGGAAGGAAAAAGAGGTCGTAAACCTCGACTACGTTGTTCGTATGCGCGAATATCCGAGAAAAAAGGACGGAAGGAAAAAGTCGGTCGTTCTTGATTGATGTCATAATTTTAAAGAGGCTGTCTCTTCGAGACAGCCTCTTTTCGGAATTTATAACCGTTATCTCGGCATCGGAACGAAGCCGAGCTTCTTTCTGACCTTTGCGAGTGTTTTGAAGGCAACACGGGACGCTTCGTCAGCACCCTTTTTCATTTGTGCTTCAAGGTATCCCTTGTCCGCAAGCAGCTCGTGAAATCTCTGCTGAACGGGTGCAAGCGCATCGGCACAGGTCTCTCCGACCGCAAGCTTGAAGTCGGCGTAGCCCTTGCCTGCAAATTCTGCCTCGATCTCCTCATTGGTCTTGCCCGTAAAGCAGGAGTAGATCGACATCAGGTTGCTGACACCGGGCTTCGATTCATCAAAGCGGACGATCGCCTCGGAGTCGGTCACGGCGCGCTTGAACTTGCGAATGATCGTGTCCTTGTCGTCGAGAATGTAAACGACGGCGTTCGGGTTCGGATCGGACTTGCTCATTTTCTGTGTCGGCTCTGCGAGCGACATGATCTTCTTTCCGTTTGTCGCGAGGATCGGCTCGGGGATCGTAAACGTGCCTTCGTGGATCTGATTAAAGCGTGTTGCGATATCGCGGCAAAGCTCAACGTGCTGCTTCTGGTCGATGCCAACGGGAACGACGTCGGTTTGATAGAGCAGAATGTCAGCCGCCATCAGGACGGGATACGTGAAAAGCCCTGCGTTGATGTTGTCTGCGTGCTTCGCGCTCTTGTCCTTGAACTGCGTCATTCGGGAAAGCTCACCGAACATCGTGAAGCAGTTGAGGATCCAGGAAATCTCCGCGTGTGCGGGGACGTGCGACTGTACGTAGAGCGTATTTTTCTCGGGATCAAGTCCTGCCGCAATATAAAGTGCGAGCGTCTCGTAGGTCCTGCGGCGAAGCTCGGCAGGGACCTGCCGAACCGTGATCGCGTGCTCATCCACAACGCAGTAGAAGCATTTATATGCGTCCGAAAATTCGGAAAAACGGGAAAGCGCCCCGAGGTAATTTCCGATGGTCAAGTTTCCGCTGGGCTGAATGCCCGAATATGATACCTTTTGTTCGCCAAGCATAGAGTAATCCTCATCTCTGTAAATTTCATTGATACATTATTATAAAATATAAACTCCGTTTTGTCAAGGGGAATGGCGCTTTTTTGCGAATTGTACTTGGAACGGTAGATCTGCTCGCCCTTCCGGGCGGTGTTTTTATGAAAAACACTTGCAAAGTAGAGAAAAATATGTTATACTGACAGTCGGAGTGTCTTCGGATCACGCAAATTTCACTTTTCGGGAAGAGAAAAGTCCCTAAATTTGCCTTTTGCGTGCTGATCCGAACCCATCCGAAAATCTAATAAAGGATCAAGAAACTGCACTATGGAAACAAAAACCGAACAGCGTCCTGCTTCGGTTGAGACTTCCGCTGTGACGGAGACCGCGAAGAGCACTGTGGCGAAGAAGAAATCGCCCGAACGTGCCGCGAAAGCTTCGAGTGCCGAGAAAAAGACGCAGACCGTCCGTTCTACCCGTAAAACGGGACAAAAGGCGAGCACTGCGAAAAATGAAAAGGCAACTGATGCTGCGCCTATCGGCACCCCCGACATAAAAGAGAAGCCCCTGACCGAAAAGGATCGCCCTATCGAACCGTCCGTTTCCTCCGAAGAAGGATCCGCATCCGCTTTAAAGAAGCCGACTGCGAAGAAGACCTCAAGATCCTCCGCAAAATCCGCAAAGAAGGAAGCTCCCATAGATGAGAAGGCTCCCGTAGAAACGGAAAAGACAGCAGAGGAAAAATCGGAAGAAAAGCAACCCGAAGCACCTGAAAAGGAAAAGAAGGGAAGCACCAAAAAGACGTCTGCAAAAAAAGCGGCGACCACCGAAAAAAAGACCGTTGGAAAGACAAAAAAAGCTCCCGAGCCTGTGAAGGAGCCTGAAGTCGAGGCTTCTTCTCCGAGCAACAAGCCCACCGAGAAGAGCGAACAGAAGCCTGTGAAGAAGGCTACCCGCCCGACGAAAAAGGCGGCGGAAAAGACGGTCAAGACAGACGAAAAAAAGAAGTCTGAAAAGAAGTCTGAGCAGTCGACAAAGGAAATCACGGAGAAGGTGACATTATCAGCGCCCTCCGCGCCTTCCATCGAGGAAAAGCTCGATGCAATGGCGAAGAAGGCCCAAAAAGTCGATCACACCGAAGAGCCGATGACGGTTGTTGAACAGCTTACTGCGGAGATCCCCGCAGAAGCCCCTGCCGCAGTAGTCGAAGCAGAAGAGAAGATCGTCCCCCACGAGGAAAAAAACGAAGAAAAGGAAGAGCCCGCCAAGGTTGCTTCGGCGTTCGTGCAAGAGGCGAAGGAAGAGACCGTTGACGTATCGGGAACGCCTCCCGAAACCTTCGTGTTCTATTCTCCGAGCCAGCTTGCGGCAATGGAGGTTGAGGCAGAGCTACAGAAGGCGTTTGAAGAGGTAACGGTGCAAAATACTGCACTTGAATCATCCGAGCCCGACACAGAAAGTGACGAGGATCCGAAGCTGAAGGACGCGATCGAGGCAGTATTGACCGCAGGAAAGGCATCTACCTCGCTGATCCAGAGAAGGGTCGGCGTAGGATAC
>JAZNOQ010000036.1:0-11151 GCA_045589215.1 Eubacteriales bacterium | reverse complement strand
ATATTGAAGAAGGAACGAAGACGGTTTCGGCTCTTCTCTCCGATTTCTGGAGAGACTTTGAGGTTGAACTCAAGGAGGCGGAGGAGGCGATCGGAACGCTTCAGACCGAGGTCCCTCCCGAGGAGACCGATATCATCTGTGAAAAGTGTGGCGCGACGATGATCGTCCGCAACGGACGCTACGGAAAGTTCGCCGCTTGTCCGAATTACCCGAACTGCAAGAATACGAAGCCCCTTACCTCGCCCGAGAATGCGGGCGAAAGCACGGAAGAGGCGGAAACGGTCGAGAAAAAGGTCGTTTCGGCAGGCTTCAAGTGTGAGCTGTGCGGTTCCGAAATGGTCGAGCGCACGGGACGCTATGGCACGTTCTTTGCCTGCTCGCGCTATCCCGAGTGCAAGAACACGAAGCAGAAGCGCAGAGAGCTTGGCGTGGATTGTCCGAAGTGCGGCGGCAAGGTCCTTATCAAGACGGGCAAGAGCCGTACGGTATTTTACAGCTGCGAGCATTATCCGACCTGCGATTTTTCGTCGTGGGATATGCCGCTGTCCGAAAAATGCCCCGACTGCGGAGAGGTCCTTTTCCGTAAGAAGGGTAAAAATCTTGTGATCTGTCACAACAAATCCTGCTCGTATCAGCGCGAGGAAGCTCCCGCGGAGCGTCAGGAATAAGCATCGCGCCGAAAACGCGGTTACGGTGGACAGAGAGAATGAACGAAAGGATGCATTGACGTGCATATTAACGTATACGGCGCAGGACTTGCGGGCTGTGAGGCAGCCTATGCGGCGGCAAGCCGCGGTGTTGCGGTCCGCCTTTACGAAATGAAGCCGAAGCGCTTCACACCTGCGCATCACTCGGAGGGATTTGCCGAGCTTGTCTGCTCGAACTCCCTTCGCTCCGATCGTGTGACGAACGGCGTCGGGCTTCTCAAGGAGGAGATGCGTCGTCTTGGTAGCTTGATCCTTGAGGCGGCAGACGCGACGCGCGTGCCTGCGGGCTCGGCACTTGCGGTGGACAGAACGCTGTTCTCGCAGTACGTTTCGGATAAGATCAGGTCGCACCCTCTCATTACGGTGATCGAGGAGGAGGTCTCATCGGTTCCCGAGGGAGAGATCACGGTGATCGCGACGGGCCCCCTTACGTCGGATAAAATGGCAGAGTACATCAGAGACAGCCTCGGATGTGACGGGCTCCATTTCTTCGATGCGGCGGCGCCGATCGTGGACGCCTCGACGATCGATATGGACGTGGCGTTTTTTGCATCACGCTACGATAAGGGAGATGCGGATTACATCAACTGCCCGATGACAAGGGAACAGTACGACGTCTTTTACAATGCGCTCATTTCTGCCGAGGAGGCGCCGCTCAAGGCGTTCGACAAGGAGGAGCAGAAGGATCTGACCGTATTTGAGGGGTGTATGCCCGTCGAGGTCATGGCAAAGCGCGGATACGATGCACTCCGCTACGGTCCCTTGAAGCCCGTCGGGCTTGTGGACAAGCGCACGGGGGATCGATCGTTCGCCGTGGTGCAGCTCCGAAAGGAGAATGCCGAGGGGACGATGTATAATCTGGTGGGATTTCAGACCCACCTGACCTTCGGGGAGCAAAAGCGGGTATTCCGTCTGATCCCCGGACTTGAGAATGCGGAATTTCTTCGCTACGGTGTGATGCACCGAAACACGTATCTGAATTCTCCCGGGCTTCTCACGAATACCTATGCGATGCGGTCACGCCCCGAGCTCTTTTTTGCGGGGCAGATGACGGGTGTCGAGGGATACGTCGAATCGGCAGGATCCGGACTTGTTGCGGGGCTGAATGCAGCGCGTCTTGCGCTCGGGGAGTCCCCGATCGAATTTCCGCGAACGATGATGCTCGGTGCGATGGCAATGTACGTTTCGGAGGGCGGAACGGGATCGTTCCAGCCGATGAATGCGAATTTCGGCATCGTCGAGCCGCTTGAAACGCGTGTGAAGGGCGGGAAGGTCGCGCGGTACGAGGTATATGCCGAACGCGCACTGAAGGAGACCGACGCCTATGCGGCGCGGTATTTCCGATCGGAAAACGATCAAGGCTGACAGAGAAGGAGGTCTCGGAGCGGGACATGGATAAACAAACAGAACTGCAAACGGAGGAAGTGTCTTTTTCTGCAGATACCGACGCACTCGAAAAAAAGATCGGGCACACCTTCAAGGATAAGCGCTTGCTTCGGGAGGCTCTGACACATTCGACCTATGCGCACGAAATGAAGCAGAAACGGAAAGAGCCCTACGTTTGCAACGAGCGGCTTGAATTCCTCGGGGATGCTGTGCTATCCCTTCTCGTGGGGGATCACCTCTACCGTGCGTATCCCGATGCCGCGGAGGGGGAGCTGACGAATTTAAGAAAGTATCTCGTCTGCCGTGAGGCACTCGCTTCGTATTCCGAAAAGCTTGCCCTTGGGCAGTACCTCTACCTCGGCAGAGGAGAGGAGAAGCTCGGCGGCAGGACGAGCCCGTCGATCCTCGAAAATGCTTTCGAGGCACTTACGGCGGCGGTCTATCTCGATGAGGAGAACGCAGGACGTGACGGACGCATAGCGGTCGGGAGATATTTTCTCCCTCTTGCGGAGGAACGCCTGCAAAAGTACGGCAGGATCGAAACGATCCAGGATTACAAGACGCTCCTTCAGGAGATCGTACAGCGCGCCAAGGAGGATACGCTGACCTATCGAACGGTCAGTGAGTCGGGCCCCGACCACTGTAAGGTCTTTTCGGTCGAGGCGCGGCTGAATGACTCGATCGTCATCGGGCGCGGCAGCGGTAAAACCAAGCGCGAGGCAGAGCAGGTCGCCGCGAAGCAGGCGATCACCGATTATTTCCGCGATTTCGCAGAGGAGTAAGGCAGGGGCAGCGCCCCCCAAAAATGATGAACATTCAAAATTATCAAAAGGCACTTGACGAAACGATCGCACGGCACGAAAGCGCGGGGGAGCGTCCGACGCTGTTGCTCCACGCCTGCTGTGCGCCCTGCTCGTCCTACGTGCTCGAATATCTGTCACGGTATTTCCGCATCACGGTGCTTGACTATAACCCGAATATCTCTCCCGCAGAGGAATTCCGTCTGCGTACCGAGGAGATCAAGCGGCTCGTTTCGGAGATGGATTTCCCGATAGAGCGCCCCGAGATCCTCGTCGGGCGGTACGATCCCGAGCGCTTTTACGATGCTGTAAGGGGGCACGAAAACGACCCCGAGGGCGGAGAACGGTGCGAGATCTGCTTCCGCTTGCGACTTACCGAAGCGGCTGCTGCGGCGAGGAACGGAGGGTTTGATTACTTTACAACGACACTGTCGATCAGCCCTCTGAAAAACGCCGCGTTGCTCAATGCGATCGGCGAGGAGCTGTCTCTTGAATACGGTGTACCGTATCTGTATTCCGATTTTAAGAAGCGGAACGGATACAAGCGCTCGATCGAGCTGTCCCGCGCGTACGGGCTCTACCGTCAGGATTACTGCGGTTGCGTCTTTTCAAAGCGCGAGCGCGATACGCGAGCGAATGCTGTCCCCAATTTATCTATTGACAAAAACGCATAAAAGCGTTATAATAAAGTGTTAAGAACAAACAGAGAAAACCCAAAGAAAGGCATTTAAGATTATGCATTGGTCAGAAGAGATCGCCGAAAGAATCATCGAGCGAAACCCGAATAAGGAAGAATACGTTTGCGCGGCGGGCATTAGCCCCTCGGGCTCTGTGCACATTGGCAACTTCCGTGACGTTGCCACCTCTCTTTTCGTTGTAAAGGCACTCGAGAAGAAGGGGAAAAAGGCGAAGCTTCTCTTCTCCTGGGACGAATATGACCGTTGCCGCAAGATCCCCGCGAACGTGCAGGCGGTCGTTGGCGACAGCTATGACAAGTACATCGGCTCTCCGTACGTGGACATTCCCGATCCGTGGGGCTGTCACGAGAACTACGCGAAGCATTTTGAGGAGGAATTCCTCACGGCAATGAAGCAGTTCGGCATCGAGATGGACTGCCGCTATCAGGCGGATATGTACCGCTCGGGCAAGTACACTGCGGATATCATCGAGTCCCTGAAGAAGAGAGGGGAGATCTTTGAGATCCTCGACTCCTTTAAGACGAAGGACACGACGAAGTCGGAGGAGGAGCTCCGTCTCGAGCATGACAAGGAGAAGGCGGAGTATTACCCCGCAACGATCTTCTGCTCCGCGTGCCATACCGACTTCACGAAGATCACTTATCTTTCGGAGGACTGCACCGAGGCGGATTATACCTGCCGTTGCGGTCACACGGGACACTTTAATTTCCTTGAAAACACCGACTGTAAGCTCTCGTGGAAGGTCGACTGGCCGATGCGCTGGAGATATGAGGGTGTCGATTTTGAGCCGGGTGGAAAGGATCACGCTGCTCCGACGGGCTCGTACAATAACGCAAAGGTCGTGTCACAGAAGATCTTCGGCTATGAGCCGCCTCTCTTCCAGGGCTATGAATTCATCGGCATCAAGGGTATGACGGGCAAGATGTCCTCCTCGTCGGGTCTGAACCTGACGCCCGAAACGCTTCTGAAGCTTTATCAGCCCGAGGTCATCTTCTGGCTTTACTCGAAGACTGAGCCGACGAAGGCATTTGACTTCTGCTTTGACGACGGCATTCTCCGTCAGTATTTCGAATTTGATAAGATGTACGAGAGCTACAAGTCGGGAAATGCGGATGAGCATACCGCGGCGGTCATGTACAACACCGTTGTTGCAGGCCGCGAGCCCTCTACCGTTCCGATGGGACTTCTCGTTCAGCTCGGATCGATCGTCAACTTCAACGTCCCGATGCTCGAGACCGTGTTCGAAAAGATCGGTATGAATTACCGCTATGCGGACTTCGCGGATCGACTTGAACGCGCAAAGTTCTGGCTTGAGCAGTGTGCGCCCGAGCAGGTCAACCGTCTGCGTAAGACGCGTAACTTCGAGGTTTACAACACGCTTGACGATGATACGAAGAAGGAGATCGAGATGCTTCACGCGTATCTCTCGAAGCCCGGCTATACGCTTGACGAGCTGAACGCAGAGCTTTATGCGATCCCGAAGCGCGTTTACGGCGAGGACAGACCGCAGAAGGAATTGAAGGCACTTCAGGGTGCGTTCTTTAAGACGGTCTATAAGCTTCTCATCGACAAGGAGCAGGGCCCCCGTCTTTACCTCTTCCTTTACGCGATCAACGTAGAGGACTATCTCCCGCTGCTTGACTTCTCCACCGCACAGACCGAGGAGGAGATCGCACTTGACGAAGCGGCAAAGCGCGCACTCGAAGCACCTGCAGAGGAGAAGAAGCCCGCATTCTCGGGTGAGCCCGACCCCGTTGAGCCTGTGAAGGAAACGGTCGAGCTTGATGCATTCTCGGCACTTGACCTCCGCGTTTGCAAGGTCGTGAAGTGCCAGGAGATCCGCAAGTCGCACTCCTGCTATAAGCTGACGCTTGACGACGGCATCGGTGAACGCGTGATCGTTTCGAGCATCAAGGCGTATTACAGCCCCGAAGAGCTTGTCGGCAAGAAGATCATCGTGATCGCAAACCTGAAGCCCACCCGTATCACGGGCGTGACCAGCAATGGTATGCTCCTCGCGGGCACCAACGGTGCGTGCGGCTGTAAGGTCGTGTTCGTCGATGATGCTGTCCCGACGGGTACGCAGATCAAATAAGTGAATACGGTTTGGAGAGGAATGCCCCACAGAGGTATTTCCTCTCCGACTTTTTTATTGACATATCCCTCGACTTGTGATATACTGAACACAGAAATCTACGGGAGAGGGGATGCGGATATGCGAAAAAAGATACGGATCGTGCGGCTTTCGGTTCTGCTTTTATTATTGCTTCTGACGGCGTTTTCCGCTCTTTCGGTGATGCTTTCGCCGAACGGTGCATTTGCGCGCCTGCTCAAGTTGACACACGTTGAGACCGAAGCCCCCGAGCAGTACGGCGCGTTCCACATTGCCTTTCTCGCGGTTTTTTTGCTGCTTGTTGTCCTGACGTTCGCTTTCCACACAAGGATCCCGCAGGAGCGCCTTGACACGGTCATCTTTACTTTCGGTTGCTTCTTCTTTGTAATGGAGCTTTATAAGCAGCTTTACTACCACGCGGTGATAGGGAACGGCTTCTACGACTATTCGGTCCTTCCGCTTCAGCTCTGTTCGTATGTGCTTTATCTCTATCTTCTTTTGCCTCTCCTGCCCGAGGGGCGGTGCAAGGATGTTCTCTACCGCTTTGCGGCGTTTTATCAAACGGCGGCGGGTGCGATCGTGATGTTCTGTCCGCTGTTTTACGATGAGCTTGCGCGCTCGGTGCACACGATGCTGTGGCATATCGCAATGGTCGTGTCCGGTGTGATCATCCTGCTTGTGCGCGGCTACGGCAGACGGTATTTTTGCGAGGTGCTTCCCGCGGCAGGGGTGTTTCTCGCACTCTATGCTTCGGGGCTACTGCTGAACGTTGTCCTGCACCCCTTGACCGCAAACTCTGCAGGACCGTTGAATTTGTATTATTTAAGCCTATACGAGGAGACGAACAATCTGATCATCGGCGACGTGCGTGATGCCGTTGGTTGGTTTCCTGCGGTTCTGACCTATGCCGTCCTGCTCACCTTCGTTTGCGTGACGGCTGTTTGGCTTGCGGGCTTTGTTACGAATGCTGTAAAACGTAAGATCCAAAATGGGAAGGGGGATGCGAGTGATGTCGAAGCCGAGCAATATGTCAAAAGAAAATGAGACCCGTTGCACTATCGATACGGCGTCACTTCCCGTGACGGTACTGCCCGGTGTCGGTCCTGTGCGTGCAAAAGCCTATCTGCGGCTCGGGATCGAAACGTGTGACGATCTCGCGTACCACTTTCCGCGCGGCTACGAAAACAGGGGGGACGTGAAGCTTCTTTCCGAGACTACCGATGCCGCGAAAACGCCCGAACGGGCGGCGGTCATGCTTACCGTTGCGACCGAGCCGAAAATGACGATGATACGGCGTGGGATGACACTTCTCCGCTTCCGTGCGTACGATGAAAGCGGCACGGCAGAGATCACGTATTTCAATCAGAATTATCTTCGAGACGCGTTCGAGCTTGGGCGGGAATACCGCTTCTACGGGAAGATCGTGCATCCGCAGACCGCACGCGGAAAATATACGCTGTCGTCTCCTGCATACGAGCCCTTTCCCGAGGATGGGGCAGAGCTTCCGCCCTTTTATCCCGTCTATCCGCTTTCAGAGGGGCTTTCGATGGGGACGGTGCAAAGAGATATCGGAAACGCGCTCGAGCGCGTTCTCCCGACACTTGCGGATCCGCTTCCTGAGGAGCTTCGGCAGAAGAACCGCCTTTGCACACTTTCCTACGCGATCCGTAATATTCAAAGACCTACAGATTTTCACTCTCTCGCAGCGGCGAAGCGCAGGCTCGTCTTTGATGAGTTTTTCTCGTTCTCTCTCGCGATGGCAATGGGCTCGTCAAAGCGCGTCCGAACAGGCGCACCTGCACTGACTGCGGCACCGCTTGAACGGCTCTATCAGCTCCTCCCGTACCGCCTTACAGGCGCGCAGGAGAGGTCGATCGACGAGATCCGCACCGATATGGCGAAGGAGACACCGATGAACCGCATTCTCGTCGGAGACGTCGGAAGCGGCAAGACGATCGTTTCGGCGGCGGCGATCCTGATCGCACTCGCATCGGGCAAGCAGGCGGCAATGATGGCACCTACCGAGATCCTCGCGCGTCAGCACTACGCGGAGCTGTCGGGGTATTTTGAAGCACTCGGTTTCCGTGTGGCGCTCCTCACGGGTGCGACAACTGCGGCGGAGAAGCGGAGGATCTATGCGGGGCTCGCGGCAGAGTCGTCGCTTGACCGCATCGATCTCGTTGTCGGCACACACGCCCTTTTGTCGGATGGCGTGGAATTCGTTGCTCCCGGTCTCGTTGTGACCGATGAACAGCACAGATTTGGTGTAGAGCAGCGCGCCACGCTTGCGCGAAAGAGTAAAAACGCGCATCTTCTCGTGATGAGCGCGACACCGATCCCGCGCTCGCTTGCACTCGTGCTTTACGGGGATCTCGACGTTTCACGCATCGACGAGATGCCTCCCGGGCGGCAAAAGGTCGAGACCTTTGCGGTAGACGAGCGGTACAGAGAGCGGCTAAACCGCTTCATTGAGAAGCAGGTTTCTCTCGGTGGGCAGGTCTACGTGGTCTGCCCGTCGATCGAGGAGCGCGCCTTGGAGGAGGACACGGAGGCAAGTGACCTTGCGCTTTCATCGGTTTCGGAGCGGTGTGACGGCTGGGAAACGCGCGAGTGCGACTACCCGCTGAAGTCTGCGGTGACCTATGCAGAGACGCTTCAGGTGGCGCTTCCCGACATCCCCGTCGCGCTGATGCACGGAAAAATGAAGCCGAAGGAAAAGGACGCCGTGATGGCGGCGTTTATTTTGGGAGAAACGAAGGTGCTTGTTTCAACGACGGTCATCGAGGTCGGGGTCAACGTTCCTGCGGCGACGCTGATGATCATTGAGAACGCCGACAGATTCGGCCTCTCACAGCTCCATCAGCTCCGTGGGCGCGTCGGAAGAGGAAAGGCGCAGTCTTATTGCATTCTCGTTTCCGAGGCTTCACGAGCCTCTGCGGAGGGCTGTGAGCCGTCTGCTGCATATGAGCGTCTTCGCACGCTGTGCGAAAACCACGACGGTTTCCTGATCGCTGAAAAGGATCTCGCCCTGCGCGGCCCCGGGGACTTCTTCGGACAGATGGCAGAAGGGAACGGCGGGATCCGTCAGAGCGGCGGGCTTCGCTTCCGCCTTGCCGATCTCGCGACCGATTCGACGCTTCTTACCGCAGCTGCTGAAGGGGCGAAGGCGATCCTTTCGGAGGATCCGATGCTCGAAAGCCATCCTGCATTGAGGTCTCTCGTTTCGCGCTACCGCGTCCGTGAGGCTGAAACGATCAATTGATTAAAAAAGGAATGTAATATGAAGACTCGAAAAAAGCTTCGATTTCCCACAACGCATATTATTATGGCGGGCTTTCTCCTTGCGATCCTTGTCGGAAGTCTGCTGCTTGCACTACCGATAAGCGCCGCAGACGGTGTATCGGTACCGTATATCGATGCGCTCTTCACCGCAACGACGGCAACCTGCGTAACGGGACTTGTAACGCTTCCGACCGTTTCGGCGTGGAGTGTGTTCGGTCAGGCGGTTATTCTTGTTCTGATACAGATAGGCGGCCTCGGTATCGTGACCATCTTATCGGGACTGATGCTCCTATTACACAAGAAAATGGGGCTTGGTGAAAGACTTGTGATCCAGGATGCGCTGAATCTCAATACGTTGTCGGGACTTGCTATTTTTATAAAGCGGATCCTTTGCGGGACCTTTCTGATCGAGGGCGCGGGTGCGCTGCTCTATATGACCGTGTTCGTGCCCGAATTCGGGGTGTACGGCATCTGGGTGTCTCTCTTCACGGCGGTTTCTGCCTTCTGCAATGCGGGAATTGATATTATTGCAGAGGATAGCCTTTGCGCGTATGCCACAAATCCGATCGTCAATCTTGTAACGATCCTTCTGATCGTTCTCGGCGGCATCGGTTATCTCGTTTGGTGGGACGTCGTGAGGGTGATACGGAACCGCAAGGGATTCCGGTTTTTGACGCTCCACAGTAAGATCGCGATCACAGCGACACTTGGACTGATCATAGTGGGAGCAGTTTTGATACTCGCTTTTGAATATCACAACCCCTTGACGATCGGAGATATGTCTCTTCTTGATAAGATACAGGTGTCGCTCTTCCAATCGGTTACAACAAGAACGGCGGGATTTGCCTCTGTTCCGCAGGAGAATCTGACGAATGCATCCGCAGGACTTTCCGTACTTCTGATGTTTATTGGAGGATCACCTGTCAGTACCGCGGGAGGGATAAAGACGGTGACCTTGGTCACATTGATTGCATCGGCGGTAGCGACCTGCAAAAATCGAAACGAGGTTACGCTTTTCAGACGGAATATTTCGATGCAGACTGTGCGAAAGGCCGTGGCGGTTTCGGCGGTTTCCTTTGCAATTATGTTTCTCTCCTTTCTTCTCCTCGCGGCGGCTACCGATGCGGATGCGCTTGACGTCCTTTACGAGGTGGTGAGTGCAACGGCGACGGTAGGGCTGTCACGGGGACTGACGCCTGTTCTCGGGAATATCGGGAAGGTGATCGTAATTGTGACGATGTATCTTGGACGCGTTGGACCAATTTCGCTTGCCTTTGCGCTAAGCGTATCAAGGAAAAATCAAAATATCATCAAAAATCCGACCGAAGAGATCAGCGTCGGATAAAAAGGAGCTTATAATGGGCATGAATAAAACCTATGCGGTGTTCGGACTCGGTCGGTACGGATCTGCCGTTGCGACCGAGCTTGTAGAAAGCGGAGCCGAGGTGATCGCAGTTGATATGGACGCGGATATCATCAATTCGGTGACGGGCGTGTTTCCTGTGTGCAAATGTGCGGACGTAACCGATCCCGAGGTCATCGCACAGCTTGGGATCGGAGGCATTGACGTTGTAGTCGTTGCGATGGCGGGAAATTTCGAGGCAAGCGTCATGGCGGTCACTCTTTGCAAGGAGGCGGGAGTAGAAACGGTTATTGCGAAGTGCTCGACCGAGATGCAAAAGAAGATCCTTTTGCGTGTGGGGGCGGACGAGGTCGTTTTCCCCGAGCAGGAGTCGGGCGTTCGGCTCGCACGAAATCTTCTTAGCTCGGGATTCGTTGATATGATCGCATTGTCCCGCGATTTTTCGATGGTCGAGCTTGACGTGAAGGACGAATGGATCGGGAAGAGCCTGATGGAGCTGAATCTTCGAAAAAAATATGCGATCAACGTGGTCGCTATCCGTAAGAATGAAAAGGTGTCGGTGAATATTGACCCTGCGGAAAAGCTGTCGGGGGACAGTAAGCTGATCGTGATCGCGAGACCTTCAAAGCTGTCAAAGCTTGGTTGAATGAGAAAAATCAATGAGAAAAAATAAAGCAGGGCTGAGTTAAAACCCAGCCCTGCTCTATTATAAATGCAAGCAATCAGAACAGCCCCGTGATCTTGCCGTTCTCGTCGACGTCGATCTTCTCTGCAGAGGGAACCTTGGGCAGACCGGGCATGG
>JAZNOQ010000035.1:0-21598 GCA_045589215.1 Eubacteriales bacterium | reverse complement strand
GCTCAGGATACTACACGCTACGGTGAGGATCTCTACGGTGAATATAAGCTGGCTGAGCTTCTTCACAGAATAGCAAAGGAAACAAATATTCCCTGGCTTCGTATTCTCTACTGCTATCCCGATAAGATCACGGATGAGCTTGTCGCAGAGCTTCGCGATAATCCAAGGCTTCTGAAGTACGTCGATATGCCGATCCAACACATCTCCGACCGTATGCTCACCGCAATGAACCGTCACGGCGACGGGGCACTCGTGCGGAGTGTTGTCGAAAAGCTCCGCCGCGAGGTACCGGGCATCGTTCTGCGCACCACGCTGATCGTCGGATTCCCTGGAGAGACCGACGAGGACTTCGAGGAGCTTTGCACCTACGTCCGCGAGGCAAAATTCGATCATCTCGGATGCTTCCCGTATTCGAGAGAGGAGGATACCCCTGCATATGATTTCGAGGATCAGATCGATGAGCAGCTAAAGCAGGACAGAGCTGATCTTATTATGCAGATGCAAATGGAGATCAACGAAGCGAGAAACGAAGAAATGATCGGCAAGACCGTCGATGTTCTTGTCGAGGACTTCGATCCCGTATCCGAGCAACACTTCGGACGGGACGCGGGGAATGCCCCCGAGATCGACGGCAAGATCTTTTTCTCGTCGCCGCACCGTCTCATGCCCGGAACGTTCGTTCCCGTGAAGATCCTGAGCGTCGTTGATTATGATCTCATTGGCAGAGCGGTCATCACGAAAAAATCTGAATCTACGGAGGAATAACCCGATGAATCTCCCCAACAAGCTCTCACTGTTTCGACTGTGCCTCGTTCCGCTCATTATGATCGTTTTGGTGCTTCCCGACAGTGTCTTTCCGTATTTCTGGTCAAGCATCGTCGGAGCTGTTATCTTTGTGATCGCATCTCTCACCGACTGTCTTGACGGTCAGATCGCACGAAAAAGAAATCTGATCACAGATTTCGGGAAGTTCATCGATCCGCTTGCAGATAAATTTATGGTGCTCGGCGCACTTCTCGCGATCGTATATCGGTCGGATGCACTCCGTCCGTTCCTTTTCTGGGCGGCGGTTGTCGTGATCTTCCGCGAGCTCGCCGTAACCTCGATCCGTCTGCTCGTATCCCGTAAAAGCACCGTGGATATGGCGGCACATATGGCAGGGAAGATCAAGACGGTCGCGCAGATCGTTTGCATCGTTGCGGCATTGATCGAGCCCCTCTTCTATCCCGCAGGGACGTGGATGGCACTTTACCCGCCCGTAACGCTCCTCACAGCGGCAGTAATGGTGATCACGACCGTCTATTCCGGAATTTCCTATATCATCTTCTACGGGAAGTATCTCGATCCCGAAAAGTAATAAAAAAGCCGACTCGATTTGAAGTGCATCCCAAGTCAGATACTTTGGGGGGATATCAATTGAGTCGACTTTTTGTTTTAAGAAAAAAGAAAAGCGGCGCGCTCGAAGGGAATTCGAACGCGCCGAATCGAGAAATTAAGCCTTGCGCATGGTGCGGAGGCAACGAGCACATACAGACAGCGTCTTAGGCGTGCCGTTTACCGTGGTCTTTACCTTGCGAATGTTGGGCTTCCAAGTTCTGTGGGTGTGGCGGTTGGAGTGAGATACAGCCTCACCGAAAACAACGCCCTTTCCGCAAATTTCACACTTTGCCATGTTTCTTTACCAAACCTTTCTTAATACTTTTAAGATCGTCGTGCCGACTTGTCCGTTTTATGGGGCAGCACACACACTGAAAACAGACCGAAACGCACAAAAGCAACGATCTTTTCCAAAACCTCGCCTATTATACCACAAAACTTTATGAAATGCAAGGGGTTTTCGAAAAAAATTTAAAGTTTTTTTGAGAAAAATTCAAATTCAGAGTTACAAAACAACCGCCTCACCCGTACCGGGGAGAACGATCGTTTCTTCCGTCACAATTTCCATCCGCTCAGGATCAAAAACCCTACCGATCCTCTTGAATTCTTTGATCTCCGAGGTGGCTTCGATCACGAGGAAGATCCCATCGAGCTTCTTCCCGAGAGCATCCTCCGATACCGAGGGATCATACTTGACCGTAAAAGGACCGCACATTTTTTCGAGGACTTCCCGCGGAGACTCAAAAGCGCCTATGCGCGAGGACAGAATCTTTTTTCCGTTCAGGAGATCCGAAAGAAGAGATAAAAGCGAACGGACAGCCGAGAAATCGTAGATGCCGCTCTGACTTTTCGGAAGTGCGATCAGATAGATCCCCGCGCCGTGTGCTGTAAAATGATCGGAACGCACCTTTTCAGCGCAGTCAAGGCAGTAGACCGCCATTCCCTCAATGGAGACTTTCCCTTCGGAGAAGGGTAGAAAGGATGATTTGTTCGGAAGCGCGAGCTCTGCAAGCACCCGATAAACACCGAGAAACGCTTCGAAAAGGCTTCCAAGAGAATGGGAAGTGATCTTTTCGGGATAAACGTATAGATCGGATACCGAAATGCGTGAAAGCTTTGCGCCTGAAAGAACGGCTTCAAAGACCGACAAAAGTGCGGCATTGATCCCTTTTTCAAAGGAAAGCATCCGTGAGCCTGCCGCAGAGGCAAGTCCTGACGAAAGAGAAGCGGCGGGCATAGCACCGATTGTTTCTCCCGAAAAGTGTTCGGAAGCAACCGTGTGAAGCGGCGTCTGCGTAGCATCAGGTTCTTTTTTGCCCTCAAGCAGAAAGGGAAGTGCATACTCCGAAAATGCGCGCAGGAAGGACGCCGGGAAGGAATACGGCGCATGCCCCGCTCTCCGCACGGTCAAACGATCCCCCTTTACTGCACGGGCAATGCACGAAGCGAGAATACCGTGCCGTTCCGCCTCCTTAGCGAATGCCTCCGCGGCGCAGGGAGGAACGGCAACGAGGAGCGCGCCGTGCTCTGCGAGCGCAAGATCGTATAGCTCACCGTAGTCAAATACAGACGGGATCGCGTCAAGCTCTACGTACATTCCGTTGTAAAGAGCGAGGAGCGCAACAGAAATTCCTCTGTTATCGACCGCACGGTATGCGTGAATGTTTTCCTTGTAGATAGGAGCCTTTGCAAAACGGGAAATCCGTAACATCAAAGAAGTTCCTATGGGATCCGAGCCCGTATCCGTGGATTCTCCAAGAGGACACCGCAGAAGAAGGATCGCATCCCCCTCCTCGGCTTTTTTGGACTTTGAAGAAAATCCGGCAGAACCCGAAAACAGCTGAGCAGAAGGGAGGGAAGGAGCGACCGACAGTCGTTCCATCGGGATAAGTCCCATCGCCGCTGCTTCTATTTTTTCAAACGGATCTGCGGTGACATAGGTGTCTTTGAGATCCGCCTGCCGCCCACTTCGCAAAAGCACGCCCGAAAGGATCTCCGAAAGCTCCCTCAGCGAAGGCACGTCTGAACGCGGAATTCCTGCAAGAAGCGTCCTTTTTTCGAGAAGATCTCGATAAGTCCGTACCGCTTCCGCGTGATAGAGCTGAAGATGTGCGACCGATGCAAAATCTTTTGAACGGTGATGACCGCTTGCAACGGCATCAAGAAAATAGATCTCATCGAGCGTCGGTGCATGATTTCCACTAGATCGATACGCCTTCTGGCAAAAGCGAAGCTCAGAGATCGTCATAGAAAGCCCGAGCTCATCCTTCATCGCACGAAGTGCGTCCTCCTGAAGTTGAGAAAAGCCAACCACTACACTGCGCTTCACTTCACTGCGCGTTTTATTGACATAATCGCATAAGATACGAGACATATAACATCCTTTCATCCGTACAGAGGGTACGGTCACAATCACTTAGGACAGGAGAGAAGTTCCCCCAAGCACCGTTCTCCGTCACTTGATAAGAGTTTTACGGGAACAGGAGCGCCCCTCGGTATCACGTCACTCTTCACCCGCACCTCAAGGAAGGTGTCGGTGTGTCCCGTGATGTATCCGTTTTTCATGGTTTCAAAGAGAACGTACTCGGTTCGCCCATCCTTTACGGCATCGTTTAAGATCGAACGGCGGCTTTCCTTTGCGATTTCAGAAAGATAGGCAACTCGCTCGTGCTTGACCGCATCGGGCACTTGATCGGGCATCTCTGCTGCGGGTGTCCCTTTTCGTTTGGAATAGGGAAATACGTGTGCCATCAAAAATCTTCCGTCACGAATGAGGGAGACCGTATCGAGAAACTCCTCCTCGCTCTCTCCAGGAAATCCGACGATGATGTCGGTAGTGAACTGCACCCGCGGAATTGCTTCACGAAGAAGGGAAAGCGCATTCAGTGCCTGATCGCGGTTGTATTTGCGCTTCATTCGGCGGAGAACCGAGCTGCTACCGCTTTGCATCGATAAATGAAAATGCGGTGCAAGGGAACAGAGATCCCGGATCTCCGATACGAATGCGGGCTTGATCAGAGACGGATCGAGCGAACCGAGCCGAACTCTGCCGACATTCGGAATACAATCGACCTCGCGCAGAAGGGAAGCAAGCGTTACACCGTCGAGATCCCGACCGTAGGATGCAGTTTCGATACCCGTCAGCACGACCTCGGGACATCCATCATTTGTAAGCGCAGTGACCTCCTCGATAACATCCGAAAGAGCCTTCGAGCGGATCGCGCCGCGCGCATTCGGAA
Organism: Eubacteriales bacterium; assembly: GCA_045589215.1. Taxonomy (GTDB): domain Bacteria; phylum Bacillota; class Clostridia; order Oscillospirales; family CAG-272; genus JAZNOQ01. The sequence continues at coordinate 16,982 of JAZNOQ010000035.1, read as the reverse complement.
TGATGCAGTAGGTGCATCTGCTTTCGCACCCGTCCTCGATCTTCACATATGCCCGCGTACGGTCAAAGTGCGAGATCCGCATTTGCTCGAACGAAGCCCCCTCGAGTGACGGGACCGAAACGATGGCAGATGCCTGCTTTTCGCCCTTCTCAAGTAACGCGTTTGCATACGTTGGAATCTTCGTCTTGTCCCGATTACCAATGCAAAGATCAACGCCCTCGATCCCGGCAACTGCGTCAGAGGAGACCTGCGCGTAGCATCCCGTAACGATCACATAGGCACGCGGATTCATCGTGATCGCTCTGCGGATGAACTGCCGCGCCTTGCGGTCGGATTCCGCCGTGACCGTACAGGTGTTGATCACATACACGTCACACGGCTCGGACGAAGACAACACATCGTAACCCGCAGAGGCGAAAAGCTCTGCGATCGCCTCGGATTCGTATTGATTGACCTTACAGCCGAGCGTACAGATACCGACGGTCGGTCTATTCACTTGAGAAAAGGGTGACGATGCCTTCATAAAAGCGTCCTTTCTGATCGTACTACAAAATGCGAGGTCATTCTGAAATATACTTCATTTTATCACGAAACGGGCGATTTGTAAACCGCTTTTCACCGATTAAGCATTATTTTTTTGTAAATTATCATCCGAACGAGCAAAAGACCTTGAAAAAAATGCGAAACCTTGGTATAATAGATACATTAGTCTACCCGTCATGCTTTCTGTTCGGGTATCCATCGGGAAAGGAAAACGTGAATGCGTATTCTGAAGATCGGCAAAAACGATGCCGGACAACGGCTCGATAAATTTTTGACCAAGGCGGTAAAGGGTCTTCCGCTTTCTATGCTCTACAAATCCATACGTCTGAAGAAGATCAAGGTAAATCGCGCCCGTACCGATCAGAAGTATATTCTGAAGGAGGGCGACGAGATCCAGCTCTTCATCAGGGAGGAGTTTTTTGACGTCCCCGAAAAGGACGAGAATGCGATCTTTCACATCGAGCCAAAGCTCTCGATTGTGTATGAGGACGAAAACATTCTCCTATGTGAAAAGCGCCCCGGGGTACTCGTTCACGAGGATACCGCAGGTGGAGAAAACACACTGATCCTACATATCAAAGCGTATTTGTGGAAAAAAGGCGAATACGATCCTGCCTCCGAACAGTCCTTTGCCCCCGCACTTTGCAATCGTATCGACCGCAACACGGGCGGAATCGTGATCGCCGCCAAAAATGCGGCGGCACTTCGTGAAATGAATGAAAAGATCCGTGAAAATGAGATCAGCAAATTCTACCTTGCGGCAGTTCACGGGATCCTGAAAAAGAAAAAGGATACGATGACGGCATATCTCGTCAAGGACGCAGATGCCAATATGGTGCAGGTCTTCGACCGCCCCGCAAAGGGACTGAAGGAGATCATTACAAAATACCGCGTAGTGAAGGAGCAGGGTGGGAATTCGCTCGTCGAGGTCGAGCTGGTCACAGGCAGAACGCATCAGATCCGCGCACATTTTTCGCACATCGGTCATCCGCTTCTCGGTGACGGGAAATATGGAGTAAACCGTGACGACCGAAGGCTCGGATATAAATATCAGGCACTCTATGCGTATCGCTTGGCATTTGATTTTAAAGACGATTCGGGGACGCTCGGATATCTGAAGGGGAAAGAGGTCTCTGTCCCGCCAACGAACATCTGGTTCTATCACGATTTCATCAAAGAACCGCGAAAGGAGGGGAGACACGATGAATGATAATCCCGAGAGGGAAACGTGCAAAATGACCGAAACAAACACCTCGTCTGCACGCTTTTCTTTTCTCGATAAGCGACTCTTTCGCTTCCTTTTCCTTCTTACGGGCGGCATCTTGACCGCTCTCACGCTTATTTTTACCGAGCTGTGGCTTCTGCAGTGGTTCACCCTGATCCCCGTCGGTCTTGTCGTGCTTCGCCTCGCGGAGAATACCCGTTTACGGCTACGCACCTATTACGGCTACGGACTTGTCTTTTTCTGGGGATACTACGCTGTTGTTCTGCATTGGTTCGTTTCGATGTATCCGTTATCCTTTACGGGGCTTTCGAAGGGCGCGGCGCTATTTGTGGTTCTTGCGGGCGTATTCGGACTTTCACTCCTGCAGGCGCTGATCAGCGGACTTGCCTTTCTCATTTACGGTGTTACGTCAAGAAACAGTTTTCTTTCTAAATACCGATTTCTCCGCCCATTTTTATTCGCGGGCTGCTGGACGGTCTTTGAATGGCTTCAGACCTTCGGATGGTGGGGCGTTCCGTGGGGGCGACTCGCACTCGGTCAGATCGATTCGCTCGTTATGGTACAGCCTGCGCGGTTGCTTGGAAGCTATTTTGTATCCTTCCTTCTCCTCGCAGTAAATCTTTGCCTTGCATACGCGCTTCTCTACAGGTCTCTCCGAAAGACCGCGGCTGTTACAGCCGCTCTGATCCTTCTTTCGAACCTTCTTCTCGGATCGGTGCTTTTCCTTACCGACAAGGATACGAGAGAGACGGTCAGAGTTGCCGCAATTCAAGGAAACATTTCAAACAAATGGGAGCCCGGCTCTCTGAAAAGCAGTTTGGAGGTCTACCGTAAATATACGCTTCTCGCCTCCAAAGAGGGCGCCAAGATTGTCCTGTGGTCGGAAACTGCCCTTCCATACGATCTCACCACTTCAAAGTCCATTATGAAGGACGTCAAAGCGATCGCGGCAGAAGCGGACGTCATTCTTCTCGTTGGCGCCTTCCGTTCTGAAAAAAAGCCGTACACGGAACGGCTCGAATACAATTCGCTGTTCGCGATCTCACCCGACGGAACGGTGAATGAAACGGTGTACGACAAACAACATCTCGTGCCGTTCGGAGAATTTGTTCCGCTCAAAGGGATCATTATGACGCTTTTCCCACCGCTCGCCGACGTCGGAATGCTTGACGACGACCTTACAAGCGGAGAGGCGGGAAAAAATATCGTAACCGAGTACGGAACGCTCGGAGGCATGATCTGCTTTGACTCGATCTATGAAACGGTTGCACTTGACGCTGTGAGAAACGGTGCAGAGTTTTTCTGTCTTTCAAGTAACGATGCGTGGTTTCTCGCCTCCGCCGCGATCTATATGCACCACAACCAAGCAAGACTACGCGCGATCGAGGTCGGTCGATACGTGATAAGATCGGGGAATTCGGGCATTACATCGGCGATCTCTCCGACGGGGGTGGTTCTCGAAGAGCTCGAGCCTTTGACCGAGGGGTACGTTGTTTCCGATGTACACCTCAGGACCGACCGTACACCTTATTCCGTGATCGGCAATCTTTTCGTATGGATCCTCGCAATAGTCCTTTCACTCTTGTGCGCATCCTCGCTGTATTTCTACACGCGAGAAGCGGTAAATAAAAGGAAAAACGGTTGACAAAGCGTTCGGATTGTGCTATACTATAACGTATGTATGAAATAATTTATTCTTTGCGGACGAATACAAAGCGTATCCGTCCCGGAAAGTCAGGAACCAAATGAAACGACAGTTTATCAAGGATCTGTATGAAAACACCGCAGAATATGCGGGTAAGACCGTCACGCTCGGCGGTTGGGTGCGTAACCTTCGCGACAGTAAGGCGTTCGGCTTCATCGACTTGAATGATGGAAGCTATTTTAAGAGCGCACAGGTCGTGTTTGAACGGGAGAAGATCTCGAACTATGACGAGATCGCAAAGCAGAACATCGGTGCGGCTCTGATCGTTACGGGTGTTGTCGAGCTGACCCCCACGATGAAGCAGCCCTTCGAAATCAAAGCAGTATCCGTTGAAGTAGAAGGAACCTCTACCCCCGAATATCCGCTTCAGCCGAAGCGTCACTCGGTTGAATTTCTCCGTGAGCAGGCATATCTGCGCCCGAGAACTAATCTCTTCTCGGCAGTTTTCCGCGTAAGAAGCGAGGTCGCTTATGCGATCCACAACTTCTTCCATTCACGCGGCTTTGTCTACGTTCACACCCCGATCATTACGGGCTCGGACGCCGAGGGTGCAGGAGAGATGTTCCGTGTTACTACGCTCGACCTCGACAATCTTCCGAAGAACGAGGACGGTACGATCGACAACTCGCAGGATTTCTTCGGCAAGTCCACAAACCTCACGGTTTCGGGACAGCTTGAGGGTGAGACCTATGCAATGGCATACGGCAAGATCTACACCTTCGGTCCGACCTTCCGAGCAGAAAACTCTAACACCGCACGTCACGCGGCAGAATTTTGGATGATCGAGCCTGAGATCGCGTTTGCCGATCTTGTTGACAACATGGAACTTGCGTGGGATATGATCCAGGCGATCCTCCATCACGTTCTCGAAAACTGTCAGGCAGAGCTTCAGTTCTTCAACAGCTTTGTCGAAAAGGGTCTGATCGCCCGCCTCGAGGCGCTTGCGGCAAGCAACTACAAGCGTGTCTCCTACACGGAAGCCGTCGATCTTCTCCTGAAGAGCGGTGCTGACTTCAAGTATCCCGTCGAATGGGGAATCGACCTCCAGACCGAGCATGAGCGTTATCTCACCGAGCAGGTCTTCAAGTGCCCGATCTTCGTAACCGACTATCCGAAGGAGATCAAGGCGTTCTATATGCGTCTGAATGATGACAACAAGACGGTTGCCGCTATGGACCTTCTCGTTCCCGGAGTCGGTGAGATCATCGGCGGAAGCCAGAGAGAGGAACGTCTCGACGTTCTCCTTGCAAGAATGGCAGAATGCGGTCTCAAGGAAGAGGACTATTGGTGGTATCTCAACCTCCGCAGATTCGGCGGCACCAAGCACGCAGGCTTCGGTCTCGGCTTCGAGCGTATCATTATGTACCTCACCGGTGTCTCGAACATCCGCGACGTTCTTCCTTATCCGAGAACGGTCGGAAACGCGGAATATTAATATTCAAAAACGAAAAAGTGATCCCCCTAAGGCTACCGCCCTACGGGGATCTTCGTTTTTTAATTGATTTTACAGAAGTCTCACGCCCGCCTTTTCGCAAGCCGAAACGGTCTCCGCATCCCAAATGCTCGACTGTACCTCGCCGATATGAGCGCATCCCATCATCAGCATGCAGAGACGGGACTGACCGATACCGCCGCCGATCGTAAGGGGAAGCTCATCAGAGAGGAGCATCTTATGGAAGGGAAGCTCGCGCCGTGCATCACAGCCCGCAATGCGAAGCTGACGGTCAAGCGACTCCGCGTCAACGCGAATGCCCATTGAGGAGATCTCAAACGCTCTGCCGAGAACCTCATTCCAGAAAAGCAGGTCGCCGTTGAGCTGCCAATCGTCATAGTCGGGCGCTCTGCCGTCGTGCGGCTTGCCCGAGCGAAGCTTACCGCCGATCTGCATGATGAATGCGGTCTTGTGCGTGCGGAGGAATTCGGTCTCTCTCTGTGAGCCCGTAAGGTCGGGATAGAGATCCTCAAGCTCCTGTGTCGTAACGAAGGTAACGTTCGGATCAAGCTCGGTATGAAGCTGCGGGAAACGCACCTGAAGCTGATCGTTGGTTTCACAGATCGCACGGACAATTGCACGAACAATGAGCTTCAGATAATCGAGATTGCGGTTTTCGCGCGTAATGATCTTCTCCCAATCCCACTGGTCAACGTAGATCGAATGGATATTGTCAAGCTCTTCGTCGCGACGGATCGCGTTCATATCGGTATAAAGACCGCCGCCGACCTTGAAATTATAACGCTTCAAGGCGAGGCGCTTCCATTTTGCGAGCGAATGGACGACCTGTGCATCCACTCCGATCGCAGGAACGTCGAAGGAAACGGGGCGCTCATAACCGTTCAGATTGTCATTCAGACCCGAAGCCTCGGTCACGAAAAGGGGCGCGGAAACGCGCTTCAGATTCAACGCAGAGGAAAACTCGGTCTGAAAGGTATTCTTGATGTAAGCGATCGCACGCTGGGTATCGTATTCGTCAAGCGCGGGACGGTAACCGTTCGGAATATATACGCGGTTCATATGTGTTCCTTTCTTCGAAACGTAAAAATCATACAAGAGTAATTATAGCAAAAACAAACAGAAAAAGCAATACGTTTTCACAAGAAAATACGATTTCCGCCGTTTCATTGCTTTTTTGTCGTAAACTGTGGTGTATATTCTTCTTTTTCACGGAATTCGCGCTTCCACCTTTTTCTAAAGAGAAGAACCGCGCCGTAAAGAATCAAATATAAAACCAAAACTGCCACGAAAACAAGGATCGAGTTTGAGCTGCTGCTTTTCCAAAAAGCGGGGAGATAAAGGAAACAGAAAAAGCCGCCTGCCGTCAAAAGGAAATGCAAGATAAACTTTACAAATCCGCCCATTTTTGTACTCCGATGCAAGTAATTCGCGAGCGAGAAGCAAAGTGAAAAGGGAAATATGAGAAGAAAATTCAGCGGTGCGACAACACCGGACGCGCCATCCGTAAGCCCCGTCAGAACAAAGCAAAGAAACAGGGCGACCGCGGTATAGATGCACGCAGCCCCGAGTAGGACCGAGCGAAGTGCGGAATGGGATTTTGACATAACTACTCCTTCAAATCCAAAGTATTTACCATACTACTATACAACATCTCAAAGAATTTTACAAGAGCATTTTGTAAATTTTCCGTTGTTTTCATGTTTTTTGTTTTTTTGACTCCTAAAGATACTTATAAGATGCATCGGAGAAATATAATACTTGTAATTCGAAAGCTATCACGCTTGCAAAGATGAGAGGTCACATTTTTTGAATATTTCAGAGAAAATCGTACAATTATTCAATGGAATATTCATTTTGGTGTTGACTTTTTTCGCGTTTTGTTCTATAATATAGGGTGATGTATTGTGCGCAAAGTAACAGTGGTAATTACTGTCCCTCAAGCACTGCATCAATTAAACTGTCGCAATACGGCAAAAGACAGATTGGAGACGCTCTATGACAAGAAGAGAAGCTCGCGAAGCAGTATTCGGACTGCTGTTCGAAACCGAATTTCGCGTAGACGAAGCCATCGATAATATCTATAAAACCTCAACCGAAAATCGAGAGATCCACGAGGATCCTTATATCCGTGAGGTCTATTTCGGCACGCTGGACAAGCTCGGAGAGATCGACGCAACGATCGAGAAGCACGCAAAGGGTTGGACGATCAACCGTATGTCGCGCGTTTCCCGCACCGTTCTGCGCCTCGCCGTTTATGAAATGCTGTATATGCGCGATCGCGTTCCCGTACGTGTTTCGATCAACGAAGCGATCGAGCTTTCGAAAAAATTCGACAGCGAAAAGGCGCGTGGATTTATCAACGGCATTCTGAACGCTGTGAAGAATTCGTTTTCGACAACCGATTCGGCCTGTGAAGCTGAAGAAAACGAGGAGCAGAACTGATATGTCTCTTCCGTGCTACATCGGAATTGATACCAGCAACTATACGACCTCGGTAGCGATCGCTTCGGCGGACGGAAAGATCCTCGCAAATCTGAAGTCCCCGCTTCCTGTAAAGGAAGGGGAGCGCGGTCTCAGGCAGAGCGATGCGGTTTTTTCGCACGTAAGAAATCTTCCGTCCCTCATGAAGGAAGCAGAACAGCTCCTCATCGGTTATGATCCGATCGCCATCGGCGTTTCAGTTCGCCCGAGAGATGCGGAAAATTCCTATATGCCCTGCTTTCTCGCAGGAGAGTCGGCAGCTTCTGCGATCGCTGCTGCGCTTCACGTTCCGTACTATACCTTTTCTCATCAAAATGGGCACGTTATGGCGGCTGCGTATTCTTCAGGATATTCACACGTGCTTTTGACTGCACCCTTCGGGGCATTCCACGTGTCGGGCGGAACAACAGAGGTGCTGTACGTCGAGCCCGAGGGTTATGATTTTAAGATTACCCTCGTCGGAGAGACCGCCGATATCAATGCAGGACAGCTCATTGACCGCGTCGGCGTTCATATGGGGCTCAAATTTCCGTGCGGCGTTGAATTGGAACGGCTCGCACGCGAGAACACAAAGAAAATTCCGCGCCCCCGCATTCACGTAAAGGACTGCGTCTGCAACCTCTCGGGGGCTGAAAATCTTTCGGTCAAGCTTTATAGCGAAACAAATGACAAGCCGCTTGTTTCGGCTTACGTTCTCGAAACGGTGGGAGAAACGCTCTCTGCACTTACGGAAGAGCTTCTCACGCGTTACGCGAATCTTCCGCTTCTTTACGCAGGCGGCGTAATGAGTAATCGAATTTTACAGGAAAAGCTCGGAAATCGCTTCGAAGCGCATTTTTCCGAACCGCAGTTTTCCGCAGACAACGCCGCAGGGATCGCACTTCTCGCAAGGCGTCGGCTTTTGTCCGAAAGCAAATAATCAAAACAGACGGAGGGAACGAATATGGCTTTTGATACGTCCTTTTTTTCTTCTCCGCAAGCATCTCCCGAAGGCGACCGTAAAAACGCGCTGACAGTATCTGAGCTGAATGAATACATCCGCATGCTGATGGAGGGAAATCCCGTACTCAAAAGCGTTTGGGTCAAGGGTGAGATCTCAAATTTCACAAATCACAGAAGCGGTCACCTTTATTTTTCTCTGAAAGACGAAGACGGTGTCATCAAGGTTGTTATGTTCCGTATGAGTGCCGCTCGCCTCGGATTTGTACCCGAGGAGGGAATGAAGGTCCTTCTTCACGGAAGAGTGACTCTCTACGGAAAAACAGGGCAATATCAGATCAACGCAGACGGTATGCAGCCCGATGGGATCGGGGCGCTATACATCGCCTTTGAGCAACTGAAACGAAGGCTCGAATACGAAGGACTGTTTTCGGAAGAAAACAAGAAGCCTCTCCCGAAATATCCGAAAAAAATCGGTATCATCACCTCTCCGACAGGTGCGGCAATTCAGGACATGATACAGATCACGGGACGAAGATTTCCTTTGGCGGAGCTCGTTCTGTACCCCTCACTTGTACAGGGCAGTGACGCACCGAGGTCGCTGTGTAAGGGGCTTCGCTATTTTGAATACGCGAAAGACCATCAAACCGATGACTCGGTTGATCTCATTATCATCGGACGCGGCGGCGGAAGCATGGAGGATCTTTGGGCGTTTAATGATGAAATGCTTGCAAGAACGATCGCTTCCGCGACCATTCCCGTTATTTCTGCGGTTGGACACGAAACCGATTTCACGATCTGTGATTTTGTAGCAGACCGACGCGCTCCCACGCCATCTGCCGCAGCCGAGCTTGCCGTTCCGGATGCAGGCGTGCTGTCGCGGCAGATCGGAAACCTCAGCCGACACTTCGAGGGTCTCCTCGTCGCAAATCTCGACCGTTACCGTAGTCAGCTTCAGATGATTGCTTCTTCAAAAGGACTTTTGAAGCCCTCTTACACGGTCGACGAAAAACGCCTTCAGCTTGACCGTATCTTTGACAACCTCGACATCACTATCCAACACGGGATGGAGAGTAGGAAAAACGATTTACGACGGCTCGCCGAGCGCTTTAACGCATTAAATCCGCTCGGAATTCTTTCAAGGGGATATTCGGCGGTAAGCCGCATAGACGGTAAGATCTGCACCGCGGCATCCGATCTGTCGGTCGGGGACTGCGTTTCATTACGATTTGCGGACGGGATCCGTCACGCGGAGATCATTCCGTCCCCGTCTATACGCACAGAATAAAGGATGAAATCGATATGCCAACGAAAAAGCAAACAGAATTAGCCGAAAAGCCAACTACGAAAAAAACTGTAAATACGAAGGATCTTTCTTTCGAAGACGCAATGAAGCGTCTCGAAGAGATCGCAAACAAGCTCGAAAACGGACAGGTATCTCTCGACGAATCTCTCTCTCTTTATGAAGAGGGAATTGCCCTGATACGCTTTTGTAACGATAAGCTTGATAAGGCAGAGCAAAAGATCCGTATACTCGATTTGACCGAGGAGCCGAACGAGGCTTGATCTCAGTCGCGTCGAAAGGAACCGATAATGGATATTCAAACTGAAATCTCCCGCATTGCGAACCTGATCACAGACGGGTTAAGATCCTCATTTCCTCAAAACGATCCCGATTTTTCGAGTCTTCAGGATGCTGAGCTTTACTCGCTCCTCGCAGGAGGAAAGCGCATTCGTCCCTTCCTTTTGCTCAAAGCATGCACCATTCTCGGCGGATCGGAGGAGGATGCACTTCCGCTCGCACTTGCGATGGAAATGGTACACACCTATTCCTTGATCCACGACGATCTGCCGTCTATGGATAACGACGATCTGAGGCGAGGGAAGCCTACTTGTCACAAGAAGTACGGAGAATCGACCGCCCTTCTTGCAGGCGATGCGCTTTTAACGCGCGCGTTCGAAACGGTCGCCTCGGCTGAGTGCCTTTCCGCCGAAAAGCGCGTTTCCGCAATACAGATCCTTGCGTCTGCCGCAGGCGACCAAGGAATGCTCGCGGGACAGATCATGGACATCCGAGCAGAAAAAGTGACTCCTTCCGAGGAGACTCTCCTGAAGCTTCACGCGCATAAAACCGGGACTTTGATCCGTGGGGCTTGTATGCTCGGTGCAGTTGCCGCAGGCGTTCTTCCGAATAGCGGTGATTCCCGGCTGAAATCGTTGTCTCTATATGCAGACCGCATCGGTCTTGCTTTTCAAGTCATCGACGATATCCTCGACCGAACGGGGGACGAAGCTTCTCTCGGGAAGACGGTCGACAGTGATCGCGCACAAGGAAAAACGACCTTTCTTTCTTTCATGAGCATCGAAAATGCCGAACGCTATGCCGTTATATTGACCGAGCAAGCGGTTGAAGCGATTTCGGATCTCGATGACGGAACCTTGACTGCCCTCGCGTATTACCTTTGTAACCGAAAGCATTGACAAAAATTTTGCTTTGTCTCGGCTTTCCAATCCGAATTAAAACAGAAATACAAAAATGAAAGCATTAACAGATTTAATTCAAAATTATCTTCTCATCAGTGCCGGTGTCTCGTGGTTCGTAGCACAGATCTGTAAGGTCTTTACAGGCGTCTTTCACGAAAGACAGTTCAGTATCGTCAGTCTGCTCACCGGAACAGGCGGCATGCCAAGCTCGCATTCGGCGTGTGTGACTGCTCTCGCCGTCTCGTCGGGACTTTATTACGGGCTCGGATCTGCCCCTTTTGCCATCACTACGATCCTCGCGCTTGTCGTTATGCGTGACGCCTCGGGCGTGCGCCGTGAGGCAGGGAAGCAGGCAAAGGTCTTAAATCAGATTATCGGTGAGCTTTTCACGACGGGCGACGAAAAACGGTTTCATGCTGACCTAAAGGAGCTTCTCGGACATACACCGCTTCAGGTGTTTGTAGGTGCGCTCCTCGGTGCTGTCACCGCTCTCGCACTATTTCCCGCATTTCGATAAATGATGAGACTTGATCTGTATTTATATAAAAACGGATACACCCGCAGCAGACAAAAGGCACAGGAGTTGATCTCTGCAGGTGCGATAACGATCGACGGGAAAACGGTCACGAAATCTTCTTTTCTCGTTGACGAAACCGTCGGCCACACCGTCTTAGTCAAGGAAACTTGTCCATACGTCGGTCGCGGCGGGCTAAAGCTCGAGGCGGCACTTCGCACGTTTTCGATCTCACCGAAGGACACAGTCGCTGCCGATATCGGGGCCTCCACGGGTGGCTTCACCGATTGTCTCCTGAAGCACGGTGCCCGAAGGGTTTACGCGATCGACGCCGGCTATGACCAGCTTGCTCCCGCCCTGAAGGCTGACGGGCGAGTCATCTCCATAGAACACTTTAATGCACGTGCCCTCACGCAGGACACGCTCGGAGAAAAGTGCGATCTCGCGGTGATGGACGTTTCCTTCATCTCACAAACCTTGATCCTTCCCGGGATAACGGCAATCCTGAAGCAGAACGGTAAGCTGATCAGCCTGATCAAGCCGCAGTTCGAAGCGGGAAAGTCTGCGATCGGCAAAAATGGAATCGTAAGAAACGAGGCGTACCGTTTTCTCTCTGTCAGGCGCGTTCTTCATGCCGCAGAAGGACTCGGACTGTTTTGCATCGGCTTGATCCGCTCCCCCATCCAAGGCGGGGACGGGAACACCGAATATCTTGCCGCCTTTGAAATGAGGGGAGTACCGATCACCGTTTCTCCGTACACAGATCTTCAAATTCAAAGAATCACCTCTCGCACCGATCGGTGAAATGCCGAACGGCTCTGCTTGAACTTTAAATCACAACGAACGAGGTATTACTGTGAATCCACAAAACCCTAAAATCAACCGCGTTGCTATCTTTACAAATTTTAATATTCAGGAAAAAGGGAAGGCTGCTTTGCAGGTGGCGGATTATCTTGCAGAGCGCGGCGTGACCGTGGCAATTCACGCATCGAACCGCGAGAAGATATTCCGTCAGCACAGACATAAGAGTAATTTTCTCTATCTGCCAACCGAGGAGCTCTATTCCACATCAGATCTTGTTATCGTGTTCGGAGGAGACGGTACGATCCTCGATGCCGCGCGCTATGCCGCGCCGCACGCGCTCCCGATCCTCGGCTTTAATTTGGGGAGGATCGGATACATGGCAGAGCTTGAGATCAGTGAGATCGACTATCTCTCGCAGATCTGCGAAGGGAATTACACCATCGACGAGCGCACTATGTTGTCCGTCGAGATCATGAATCCATCGGGCAAGCTTCGCAAAAGCGCATTTGCGCTTAACGACGCCGTTCTCACAAACGGTGCTCTCGCCAGACTCGTTGATTTTGAGCTTTACGAGGGTGGCAATCTGTTGACACAGTACCGTGCAGACGGTTTGATCATGGCAACCCCCACGGGCTCTACCGCATACTCGATGTCTGCAGGCGGCTCGATCATCGATCCGCGTCTCGATGCCATCTGCGTCACTCCGATCTGCCCGCACACACTGGCTTCAAGACCGATCCTTTTCAGCGACTCTGCCGTTCTCGAAGTAAAAAACACTTCGAGACGCGAAAAAATGATCTATTTGACGGTGGATGGTAAGATCAGCTTCGAACTATACTACAACGACGTCGTAAGAGTCACAAAATCGGACAAAACGACTCGTCTGATACGTGTGAAGAACAGCAGCTTTTACTCCAATCTCCGCGCAAAGCTTTGCACGCCCGACCATCTCTAATAACGTCTCTTGACGCGATTTTTTAAAAATGAGGAGACTTCCTATGAAATCGAACAGACAAGAAAAGATTCTCGAGCTTATCAATCAGTATGAGATCGAAACGCAAGACGACCTCATCCGTCACCTTCAGGAGAGCGGATTTCTCGTCACGCAAGCAACCATCTCAAGAGACATTCGTGAGCTTAAATTGACCAAGGTCCTGACCGGTCACGGCTCATATCGGTACGTCCTGCCCTCGCAGCCCGAGGCGCTTCAATTCCCGAAATACAACCGAACGGTGATCGAATCGATCATTTCTGCCGAATGTGCAGGCAATATTCTCGTGATCAAGACCTATCCGGGGCTTGCGCAGGCTGTTGCTCTCGGGATCGATAACATGAATCTGCCGAAGATCCTCGGAACGGTGGGCGGCGACGATACGATCATTTCGGTCACGAAGGATTCCGAGTATGCGAAGGAAGCAGTTCGTAAGATCCACGACCTGATGCGTTCTCTTTGATCTATGCTGGAATCGTTACACATTGAAAACATTGCGATCATAAAAACGATCGACGTTGATTTTCTATCGGGCTTTACCGTACTCACGGGCGAAACCGGTGCGGGAAAATCAATTATTATCGATAGCATCGGGCTTCTGCTGGGCGAAAAGGCGGACAAGGAGCTCATTCGAAGCGGTGAAAGATCCGCACTTGTGCTTGGCACATTTTCAGGCTTTTCGGATGCAGCAAGGCTTCGGATGACCGAGCTCGGGCTTTTGTCCGAGGATCACGATGCCGATAACGATGTTGATTCCATTATGATCCAACGCACCATCTCTGTAGACGGTCGCTCATCGATCCGTTTTTCAGGCAAGCCGATCACCCTCTCAATGCTGCGTGAGATCGCTCCGCTTCTGATGACCGTTCACGGGCAAAATGAAAACGGCGAGCTTCTCAAGAAAAGCGTCCACCTTTCGCTTCTCGACCGATATGCCGATTCGAAGGCACTCTTATCCGAATACCGAACGGTCTACACAGACTATCGCCTCGCAACGGACGAGCTGAATGAATACAAAAAGCACTCTGCAGAAAAGGAACGGCTTCTTGAAATGCTTTCCTATCAGATCCGCGACATCGATGCGGGTAAGCTGAAAGACGGCGAGGAGGAAGCGCTGATGCAGGAGCGCAACCAACTGCAATACGCAGAAAAGATCGCAAAAAGCACCGATTTTTGCTATCGGGCACTGAAGGGCTCGGAAAAGGGAAGCGTAACGCTTCTTCTCGAAAAATCCTCCTCCGCTTTGCGAGCGCTTCAAGATATTCTACCCGAAGCCGAAGAGCTTGCAAACCGTCTTGATGCCTGCCGCTATGAGATCGACGATATTGCGGAATCCGCAGGTGCCCTCTCGGAGCTTGACTGTGATGATCCGACCGCTCGGCTAAATCAAGTCGAAGAACGCCTCGATCTCATCCGTAAGCTCGAACGGAAATACGGCGCTACGGTGGCAGAGGTGCTCGCTTTTCGAAAGAAGGCGGCCGAGGAATACACCCGTATGGATCGCGGCTCGGATTATCTTTCCGATCTTGAAGCACAAATCGAAGGACTTCGAGCCAAGGCAACCGAGCTTGCAAACCGTCTTTCTGCACACAGAAAAGAAAGATCCGAAAAAATCGAACGGGAGATCGCAGAAATTCTTGCTTTTCTCGATATGCCCAAGGTGCGCTTTTCGGTCGGGATCGAACGCGCCCCCACGCTTTCCTCTTTTGGGAAAGACAACGTGGAGTTTTTGATCTCTACAAACCCAAGTGAGCCTCTCTCCCCGCTCATCAAGATCGCATCGGGCGGTGAGCTATCTCGTATTATGCTTGCTTTGCAGAGCGTTTTCCTTGATAAAGAGGGAACGAACGCAATGATCTTTGACGAGGTGGACACCGGTGTTTCGGGAAAGACCTCACAAAAGATCGGCATAAAGCTTCGTATGCTCTCGAAGGGAGCACAGGTCATCTGCATCACGCATTCACCGCAGATCGCCGCACTCGCGGATCATCATTTCCGCATCTCTAAGCGAGAAGTCGACGGACGAAACGAGACCTCGCTAACGCTGCTTGATGAAACCGAGCGTATCGAGGAGATCGCAAAAATTCTTGGCGGAATCCACGTAACCGACACACAAAGACAAAACGCAAAGGAGCTGATCGAAGATGGCAAAGGCTTCTGAATTTCCGAAGACCAATGCAATGAGACGCCTTGACAGCGCAAAGATCAAATACGAGGTCAAGACCTATACCGTAGACGAAAACGATCTCTCGGGAACGCATATCGCCGATCAGATCGGAATTCCGTACGAGCAGTGCTTCAAAACTCTCGTTGCGACGGGTGACAAGACCGGTCCGATCGTTTTCTGCATTCCGTGTGCAAAAGAGATCGACCTGAAGCGTGCAGCTTCGGTCACGGGAAACAAAAAGATCGAGATGATCCACGTAAAAGACCTCCTCGCGCTGACGGGATACATTCGCGGCGGGGTTTCACCGATCGGGATGAAAAAAAGCTTCCCGACTTATATCGATGAAAGCTGCCTTTTATTTGAAAAGATCACGGTCAGCTCGGGAACACGAGGCGCACAGCTTCTCCTGAACGTCTCGGAGCTACTTCGATTCGTAAACGCCAAGACCGTGACCGTCACACAGTAAAATACAAATCAGTTATAGATAAGGAACAACCACAGCTATGAAAGTGATCAAACAAAAAATTGCGGAAATGATTCTTTCGGGAATTCAGAAAATCGCTCCCGATGCATCTTCTGAAACGCTTCCGACAGCGGGGGATATCGCATCGATGCTCGAGTATCCGCCGAACCCCGAAATGGGCGACCTCGCATTCCCTTGCTTCCGACTCAGCAAGGTACTTCGCCGTTCTCCCGTCCAGATCGCGTCGGAGATCGCAGGAGGACTTTCTGCGTCTCCTGTCGGACGGGTTGATGTCGTCGGCGGATATCTGAATATCTACATTGACAACACATACCTTTCGGGCACAGTTCTCCCCGAGATCCTCGAAAAGCGCGAATCCTACGGTGCGCCTGATATTGGAAAAGGAAAAATGGTCGTCCTTGACTATTCCTCCCCGAACATTGCAAAACCCTTCCACATCGGTCATCTCGGAACAACTATGATTGGCCACTCTCTGAAGAAGATCCATGAATTCGCAGGATACCGCTGTTATGGAATCAATTATCTCGGTGACTGGGGCACACAGTTCGGCAAGCTGATCGTCGCCTACAATAAGTGGGGCGACCGCAAGGTCATCGAGGAGGGCGGTATAGACGAGCTTGTACGTCTGTACGTTCGCATCAACCGTGAGATCGACGGCGACAAGGAGAACGGTATTCCCGGAAATCCTGCACTTGCCGACGAGGCGCGTGCGGAATTCCATAAGCTTGAGATGGGTGACGAAAACAACATTGCGCTTTGGAAATGGTTCAAGGAGATCTCTCTCGCAGAATATGAAAAGACGTACAGTCTGCTCGGCGTGACCTTCGACAGCTATCTCGGCGAGAGCTTTTACACCGATAAAATGCCCGCAGAGGTACAGAAGCTGCGCGACAAAAATCTTCTGAAGATCGACGATGGCGCATCTATCGTAGATCTCTCCGAATACGGGATGATGCCGTGCCTGATCCTGAAGCGTGACGGATCGACGCTCTACCCGACCCGCGACATCGCGGCGGCGGTCTACCGCAAGAACGAATACAAATTTGACAAGTGTATTTACGTCACCTCCTCTCAGCAATGCCTCCACTTCCAGCAGTGGTTCAAGGTGGTGGAGCTCATGGGCTACGACTGGTACGAGGGCCTGGTCCACGTGCCTTACGGTACGGTTTCGGTCAACGGCGCCAAGCTGGCC
>JAZNOQ010000034.1:0-12938 GCA_045589215.1 Eubacteriales bacterium | reverse complement strand
GAGACCATCCGCGAGGCGCGGGAAAAATGCCCCCAGCTCGTGTGCGTGCTTCCCCACCACGACGAATATCACCGCGTGTCGAAGGAGGTCAACCGCATCTACCTCGACTACACCGACCTCGTCGATCCGTTCGGCATCGACGAATCCTTCCTCGACGTCACGGGAAGCCTCTCCTACTTCAAAAAGACCCCGAGGGAGCTTGCCGATGAGATCAGAGCGCGCGTAAAACGCGAGATAGGCATCACGATCTCCTGCGGCGTCAGCTTCTGCCGCGCCTTCGCAAAGCTCGGAAGCGACTATAAAAAGCCCGATGCGACCACCGTGTTCGACCGCTCGAATTATAAACAGCTCGTCTACCCCCTCCCCGTCTCCGACCTCCTCTTCGCAGGGCGCAAAACGACCGAGACCCTCGCGCGCATCGGGATCCGCACGATCGGCGCACTCGCCGCGTGTGACGAAGAAACGGTCAAAGCCCTGCTCGGCGAGTCGGGGCTTCAGCTCCTACGCTACGCGCGCGGCGAGGATGACTCCCCCGTCCGCTCGTACTACGACAAGGAGCCGCCGAAATCGGTCGGAAACGGCATGACCTTCCGCCGCGACATCGTCGGAGAGAGCGAGATCCGTGCGGGCGTTTCGGCGCTTTCGGACGCGGTCTCCTACCGCCTCCGCGATGAAAACAGAAAATGCCTCGTCGTGCAGGTGCAGATCAAGGATCCGAACTTCAGGACCGTGCAAAAGCAATGCACCCTGCGCCACTCGACCTGGCTCTGTCAGGAGATCTCGGAGACCGCACTCGCCCTGATCCGTGCCTCCTACGGCTTCTCTCACCCGATCCGCGCCTTGACGGTCACCGCGACCTCGCTCGTCCCGCCAAACGAGGTGCATGAGCAGCTCGATATCTTCGGAGAAAGCGAGAGCAATGAAAAGCAGGAATCGCTCGAAAGCGCGATCGACGGCATCAGACGGAAATTCGGCAAGGGCGTGATCCATCTCGGCGCGTACGAAAACCGCGAGCTTGGCATCGGCGCGTACGGAAAACACCCCGTGAAGGAAGAGGAAAAGAATACACAGGCAGGCAAAAATTCTCAAAAACCGACAAAATAACAACCATTCCGATTATTTTCGTCAAAACGCGAGAGATTTTCCGCGCTTCGTGCAGGATTTTTTCGCAAATTCCCTATTGACACCCAAAAACCGCCGTGCTATAATATAAGATCATAATAAGAAAGATACCGAGGTTTCACTATGTCTTACCACCGCATTCTTACCATTCAAGATATCTCCTGCGTCGGGCAATGCTCCATGACGGTCGCGCTCCCGATCCTTTCCGCGTGCGGACTCGAAACGGCGATCCTGCCGTCGGCTGTCCTCTCCACCCACACGGGCGGCTTCACGGGCTTCACCGTCCGCGATCTCTCGCACGATATGCCCGCGATCGAGGCGCATTGGCAGAAGGAAGGACTGAAGTTTGACGCAGTCTACACGGGCTACCTCGGCTCTGCAGATCAGATCGACTACGTAAAAAGCATCGTCGCGACCTGCACGACAGAGGGCGCGCGCTTCATCGTCGACCCCGCGATGGCAGACAACGGCAAGCTTTACTACGGCTTTGACGAAAATTACGTCGCGGCGATGAAGCGTCTGTGCGACGGCGCGGACGCCGTCGTTCCGAACATCACCGAGGCGTGCTTCCTGACGGATACCCCCTACCGCGAGCAGTATGACGAGGCGTACGTAAACGAGCTTACGGAAAAGCTCCTCGCGCTCGGCGCAAAGCGCGTCGTTTTGACGGGCGTGAGCTACGAAAAGGGCTTCACGGGCATCCACGTCTATGACGAAAACGGCACGCGCTACTACAGGCACAGACGGATCGAGCAGAGCTATCACGGCACGGGCGACATCTACGCCTCCGCGATGGTCGGCGCGTGGATGCGCACAAACGATCTTTTTGACGCGGTGAAGCTCGCAGCCGAATACACCGTCCGCTGCATCGAAAAGACGGTCGGCGACGACAGCCACACCTACGGCACGAAGTTCGAGCTTGCCCTCCCCTACCTTGTCAATGCCCTCGGGGAGAATGAATAAAAGAAGAAGAGAACAGAAAAAGACCGAACCCGAGGGTTCGGTCTTTTTTGTTAAAGAGGGTCAAATTCACTTCACAAGCGTAAGCTGCGGCTTCATCATAACGCCCTCGGTCTTGAAGTGGTACTCATAGCCGAAGGAGTCGCCGCCCGTACGCCACGAAGCGGGGCCGGGGTACGCGAACTGATCGTCCGCAAGATGCACGGGACCAAATCCGTTCGTGCGCGGTACGTAGAGGCGGACCGTCACGCGGTGTGCACCGCTCGTGACCTTGCCCATCGACACCTTGTAAGGCGTGTATGCCACGATCTCGGGGGCTCCGCCGTCGAGAAGCACCTCAACGACCGATCCGCGGTACTGCGGAACGCGCACCTCAAGCTCGGCGCCATCAAATTCCTCGGGTACGTTGACGTCAAGATGATAGTCGAGCGCACCGCTGTAGAAGGACAGCCCCTGCGCAACGATGCTCGAAAATCCGAGCGTCTCGGGCATTTTCGTGATCACCGCAGAGTCACCTGCGACGCGTGTGCCGAAGTCACCGAGGATGTAGCACCACTCGGTCGCGGTACGCTTGCCGAAGGGCAACGTCAATTCGAGAATATTCTCACCCTTTTCGATCACGGGAATGCGGATCGTCTTCAGCGATCTGTCAACGTAGTAGCCCTTCACGCGCTTGTCAAGCGGCTTGCCGTTCCAGACGATCTCTGCCTTGTCGGGGTTCTCGATCGCAAGCATCGCGTGGTACACGCGGATCTCACTCTGAACGCGGAAGCGGAGGTGGATCTGATGCACGATCGGCTCCTCCGTGATGCACCACGGCTGTGCCGCACCGCCCGAAAGCCTCGGCCATCCGAGCGCATTACGGCAGCGTGTGTCGGCGCGGAGCAGCTCCTCTCTCGAGTGATACGGCTCGTCGTCAAGTGCAAACTCTGCCATGTCGAGGAGCAACGCGTTCGGCTCGCGGAGCGTGAACGGAACGAGTGAATCGACGCGAACGCCCTTCTTCCTTCTTTCGTCGACAACAGTAGGCGCGGGAACGTTCTCAGCTTCTTTTGCGGGCGTGAGACGGAAGAGGAAGCTATCGTAGTCGTAGACCTCACGAACGATCTCGGTCTTACCGTTTCTGTACGTGACGTATTGGTCGCATATCTCGCCCGTGAGCGAGTCGTACAGCTTCACCGTGTAATGACCGGGAATACGGACGGTCATCGTAAAGTGCGTCGAAAGATCCTTGTTGTAGGGGAACTTGCCCTTGCAGATAAAGAGCCAGCGATCGTCGCCGTCTTGACGCATCTGATAAAGCATATCCTCGGTGTAAGCGCCGTCGCGGTTGCGGATCTCGACCTCGCGGACGGGTTCGAGCGCGTCGATCAGCTCGCTTCTGCTGAAGGAGATCACCTCGCTTCGCCGGTAAAGCTTTGCGGGAGCGTCCGACGGTTGTGCGTCCATCAGCTTCGGTGCAGAGCCCATGAAGATCAGCTTACCGCCTGCCTTGCGGAATGCCTCAAGGCGCTCGACGGTCGACTTCCGTAACGTCTCGCACGCGGGCACGACAACGGCGTCGTACGCCATTTTGCCGACACGGAGTGGAGCCGAACCCCTCTTACACTGATCGGGCAGGGTCGTCTCACAGATGTAGTCGAAGTCATAGCCGCCGAAGGACAGCCACTTCACGATATTTTCAAAATTCGATTCGAGGTTCTGCGTCGCAAGCGCGGACTGCTCCTGCGGACCGAAGTGGAGCCAATAGGACTCTACGGGGTGGATCACACCGACGCGCACAACAGGCTTGCCGCGCGTCAAAGCCGTGTGGAGACGTGAGAAATGATCCTCAACGTACTTGTACTGCTTGTACCAAGGGCTCTGGTAGCCGATCGCGGCAGGATAGTCGCGCTTCGCCTCGCCCTCCATCGATACCCACGCGAGGTGCGGTACACGGACGGTAACGCCAAAGGCGGTCTGCCAATCTCCCGAGACCTTGTAGCCGCGGAAGTCAAAATCCCACGAGGTCACGCCGTAAAGCTCACTCATCATGCCCTCTCTGCCGTACTGACGAACGGCAGACTGACACTGCTTTGCGGTGTTGAACTCGTACTTCGCGCACAGCATATCGATGCCGGGGATCTGGAAGCCGCGGTAGGACGGCATCGCCTCACCAAGCATGCCCGTCTGCGAGCCGAGCGACGCCTCTGCCATCATGTGTCCCGTCAGCGCAAGCTTATTCTTCTTGCACCAATCGCCGCACTGATCGGCAAACGCCTCGCTGAAGCGCTGTCCGACATGCTCGTGGTAGTGGTAGCGCGTGAGCGATGGCTCACCCTCGGGCAGATCCCAGACAAGCTCGGGAATATGCTCGACGAGAGACGAGCCGTATTTCCCCCGATACGTGTCCTCAAGATCGTCGGTCCAAGGAAGCTCGATCCGCTTTTTGTCGGTGGCAAAGGTGAGACGCCCCTTCTTCTTGAACTGCGGCTCGTCGGTGAAGATCGCGGGAACGGTCTTGTCAAATTCCTTCCCGACCGCATTCTTGTATGCCTCGTAGGTGACCTCGATGAAGCGTCTTATCGCTTCGGGGTTCAGGGTGTCGACGTACGCCTGATTGTTGTAGCGCGGCGTGTCCTCCCTGATCGCAATGTAAGCGTAAAAGACCTCGCCCTCAGCGGTCTCCCCGTCCGCAAGACGGCGGTAGGAGCGGAGGGTCCCGTCCGCATTCAGAACAACGTCAAATCTGCCGAAATCCATATGCGGCTTTTCGGGAACGACACCACAGACCGTAGCCGTTCCGGGCGTATAAGGCTCGGGCGTAACGACGAGATGTCTCGCTCTGTACCGCTCCTCCTTCGTGACGATACCACCCGCAAAGCCCGAGGGCCAACGGTCCTCGTCGTACAGCCACGCGAGCATATCCTCCTTCTTCGCCTTCTTGACGCAGGACTTCACAAGCTTCATAAAGTCCTCACCGAGGTACTCGGTCGCCATACCCGCACGGCAGTGCATATGGAAGCCGCCGAAGCCCATTTCCTTGAGCTCGTCGATCTGACGGAGCAGCTCCTTCTCATCGAGCTTGCAGTTCCACGACCAGAAGGGCGTGCCGCGGTATTCGGCAGTCGGACTCTTAAAAAGCTCATCCGAAAGCTCGGGCGTGTTGTTTTGTTTTAGCAGCATAGCAAAATTCCTTTCTTCTGTCAGTTTTGAATTTTGGTTTTACTTTACAAGAAGTATAGCAAAAAAAATCAAAAAAAGCAACCCCTATTTTTGCCAAAATAGGGGGTGTTTTTAATCTTTATCCCTCGATCTCCGTAAGCACGCGCATCAGCTTCTCCGCCATCACGTCAAGAGAACCGTCCGTAAAGGGATCGGCAAGCCCCGCATCCGCGATGAGCTGTCCGAACGCCTTCTCGCCGCCCGCGCGGCAAAGCTCGATATAACGCGCAAGCGCGTCCGCGTAATTCTCTCTCGACGCGCAAAGGAAGCCGATCGCAACCGTCTGCGCAAGACAGTAGTCGATATAGTAGAAGGGCGTCTCGTAAATGTGCATCTGATACTGCCACCGCGTGCCCTCCGACAAATACGGCAGGTCACCGTAGGAGAGATACGGACGGTACTTATTTTCAAGCCCTCTCCAAGTAGCCTTTCGCTCCTCGGGCGTCATCTCGGGGCGCGCATAGACCTCGTGCTGGAACTCGTCTACCATAACGCCGTACGGAATGAAGGTGAGGGCGGAAAGCAGATGCTTCCGTCTGTAACGGTCCGCGTCCTCCCCGAAGAAGTCGCCCATCGCGGGCCAGGACAGAAATTCCATGCTCATCGAGTGAGATTCCGCCGTCTCACAGCCGCCGATCGCAAGCTCGCTGTCAGGACGGTCGTAGATCTTCTTCATCGCAAAGGCGTGCCCGAATTCGTGCGTCAGAACGTCGACGTCACCCGTCGTGCCGTTGAAATTCGCAAGGATGAACGGCTGACGGTAGGAGTTGAAGATCGTGCAGTAGCCGCCGCCGAACTTGCCGTCGCGCGCGTCCACGTCGAACGCCTCCGCCGCCTGCATCTCGCGCATAAACGCCCCGATCTCGGGGTCCATCGCGTCGTACATCCGCTCCGCCGCCGCGAACATCCCCGCCTTGTCAAGGACGGGAACGATCGACGCGCCCGTTCCGTAGATGTCGTTGTCGTAGAACATAAAGGTGTCAAGCCCAAGCTCGCGCCCGATCCCCTCCTTGATCGCCTTCACGCGCGGAACGAGCGAACGGCGCACGTTTTCGCGGAAGGATGCGACCATATCCGCGTCGTAATCGATGCGCCCCATGCGGTAGTAGCCAAGCTCGGTGAAGCTCTCGTACCCGAGCTTTTTCGCGATCCGCGTGCGGATCTTCACGAGCCTGTCGTAAAGCCCGTCAAGTGCCTCGGCGTTCTTTTCGAGCCCTCGCCCGATCGCCTCCGCCGCCTCACGGCGTACGGCGCGGTCGCTGTCCTCAAGCTTGCCGCGGAGACGCGACAGAGGCATATCCTCGTTTCGGAAGGTGAATACCATCTCAGACATCAGCTTCGAATACTCGGTGACCGTCGCGTTCTCCTCCTGACAGTCCTCGATCACAGCGGGAGAGAAGGTCTTTTGCTCGTTCTCCCACATCTTGAAGAGACGGGGATTCAGCTTCTGTTCCAGCTCCGCACGGTAGGGCGACGCCAGCATCAGCGCGCCGTAATTCGTCGAAAGCTCGGAAAAGAGCGGACCGTTCTCATCGTAATAATTCATTTCATTCTGATAAAATTCGTCACGCGTGTCGAGCGTAAAGCGGCAGTTCGCAAGCGACGCCGCCGTTTCAAAGATCTCCATCTCAAAGCGGAAATCCTTGCGCGCCGCGATCACGTCATCGGCAGACCGCGCCGCCTGCATCGCCGCTTCAAAACGGGCAAACGCCTCCCTGCCCTCCTCGATCGTGTAACGCTTGTACGGAATTTCGGATACCTTCATCATTGACATTTCAAAACGTCCCCTCTTTCATATTCATTACCATTTTATTGTACCACACAAAAGGAAAAAATGCAACCCTCTTGACAAATTTCCATAGAAGGGGTACAATGAACGTACCCTCTCCCTCACCTTCGGTGACACCTCTCCCGCAGGGAGAGGCAACGCAGACAAGACCCGTATTCCCCCGTAGGGACAGGCCTCCGGACTGTCCGCAAAAAGCCTCCCTCCGGGAGGACGCGAAGCGGCGCGAGCGCAATGAATGACACAACGGTGTGGTGTCAGAACGCGAGCGAGACCGAGCCCGCAGGCGAGACGGTGGCATTGCGAAGCAATGACGGAAGGAGCCTGCGCCACGAAATATTTTGAAGAAGCCTCCCCCTTCGGGGAAGCTCCCGCGTAGCGGGTGAGAGGGCTGATCCCAATTTCAAATCCCCCCAAAAAGGAGCCCCTATGCCAACCGAAAAATTATACGACACCGACGCATACAGAACCGAATTCGAAGCCCGCGTGCTTTCCTGCACAGAAAATGACGGCAAATACCACATTGTCCTCGACCGCACCCTCTTCTTCCCCGAGGAGGGCGGTCAGGCGTGCGACACGGGAAATATCAACGGCATCCCCGTCACAGACGTAGCGATCGAAAAGGACGGAACGATCACCCATCAACTCCCGTCGCCCCATAAGGTCGGGGATACCGTCAAGGGCGAGATCGACTTCGCCCCGCGCTTCCGTAAAATGCAGCACCACACGGGCGAGCATATCCTCTCGGGGCTCGCGCATCGGCTGTACGGCGCGGAAAACGTCGGCTTCCACCTCGGAGACACCGACGTCACGATGGACCTCAGCGTGGAGCTTGACCGCTACGCCCTCGACAGGATCGAGACCCTCGCGAACGAGGCAATCTACCGTAACGTTCCCGTCACAGCGCGCTATCTCACCCCCGAGGAGATCAGAACCGCAGTCTACCGCTCGAAGCTCGACCTCACGGAAAACGTCCGCGTCGTCACAGTACAGGATTACGACGACTGCGCCTGCTGTGCCCCCCACGTCGCGCGGACGGGCGAGATCGGTGCCATCAAGATCCTCGACTTCATGCGCTATAAGGGCGGCGTGCGCCTGCACATCGTCTGCGGCGCGGACGCACTCACCGATTATCGCACGCGCTACACACAGGCAGTCTCGATCTCGAACCTCCTCTCCGCGAAGCAGACGGACATCGTCGAAGCGGTCGAAGCGTTACAGAACGCCCTCGTCGAGGAGAAGCGCGCACAGAATGCCCTCCTCGACCGCATTCTCGCAGAGGAGCAGAAACGCCTCCCCGAAGGTGAAGCGGAGGAAAATCTCATCCTCTTCGCCCCCCTCCTCGACGCGCGCCGCCTCCGCGAGCTGGTCAATCGCGCCGTGCCGAAGACGAAGGGGCTTGCCGCCGCCTTCGCAGGCTCTGACGAAACGGGCTACACCTATATCATCGGATCAAAAGCACTCGACCTCCGAGCCATGTCAAAGGAGATCAACGAGAGTCTTTCAGGTCGCGGCGGTGGCTCGAAGGAAATGATCCAGGGTAGCGTCAAGGCAACCGAAACCGAAATTCGGGCGTATTTCGGCGGGAGATAACCCGTGACCAACTCCGTAGGGGCGGTTCACGCCGAGCTTCGCTCGGATATCGCCCGCCCCAAGCCTCCCTCCGGGGGGGAGGCTTTGAATTGCCCCCGTAGGGCGGGGGCTTGCTCCCGCCGGAACACCCTCTCACCCGCTGTCTCGGGAGCTCTCCCATAGGGAGAGCCCACGTTAGAGCCTTCCCCTCGGGGGAGGTTCCTCGGCACGAGGCGGAGAGGGCGAAAAGACGTCTTTTTTCACAAAAAACAATTTTTATTCTGATACCCATTGACAAATTTTTTCAGTTTGCTATAATTAAGATGTAATCTGTACTAAGAAAGGTGCAAATATAAAATTCACATTGGGAGGCAAAAAAATGAATCAAAAGCATTCTACGAAAAAAGCCCTTGCTACAAGCCTGATCGCGCTTGTGCTTTGCTTTGCAATGCTGATCGGAACGACCTACGCTTGGTTCACGGATTCCGTGACGAGCGCAAACAACATCATCGCTACCGGCGACCTCGACGTTGAGCTCTACCATGCCGATAACGGCACGAACGGTGTTGACAAGCTCGTCGACGAAAACACCGTGCTGTTTGACGACGTTGACTCCGACCTTTGGGAGCCCGGCGCAATGGCGTGGGAACGCTTCACGATCAAGAACGCGGGCAGTCTCGCTCTTCTGTATCGCTTCGCGCTCAATGCGACCAATGCAACGGTCGTTGACGGCGTATCCTTTGCAAGCATGCTGAAGGCTGCGGTCGTTGATGAAAGCTTCGAATACAGCCGCGAAAACGTCAACAAGATCCCGAAGGACGCGTGGAAAAGCATCGACTCTCTCGAGCCGCTTGCATCGGATAACGCATTCGAGTCGGGCAGTACAAAGACATTCGGCATCGTCCTCTATTGGCAGCCCTCCTCAAATGACAATCTGTTCAATATGAACAACGGCAGAACGGACGTCGTGAGCATCGAGGTCGGCGTTCTTCTCACGGCAACTCAGGCAATGTTTGAGGGCGACTCCTTCGACAACACCTATGACAGCCCCGACGCGATCTATGCGAAAATAGACACGACCGTCTCTGCACCCGTAACAAACGCAGTCGATGCAAGCAATAAGATCACAACGGCTGTGACCGTCGGCAATGCGGACGACGAGGACGAGGTCACCTATGCAACCGTACCGTCGGGCGTGCAGATGGCAGCGGGTGCCACCTCCCTTACCCTTTCCGTAAAGGATATCGAGAACAGCACCGCGAACGTCGTTCTTGGTGAGACCGAGAAGATGCGCACGCTTGACGTACATATGGCGGGTGTCGACGAGAACAACACCGTCCCGATGACGATCACCATCAAGGGCGTTGCTGTCCCGGGCCTTAATAACAACAACATCAAGCTGTATCACGTCGAAGACGGCACGACCGTACCGATGACGCTCGTTGCGCTTGCAGAGCTTGACGCGCACAATGAGTTTTACTATAACCCTATAACGGGCGACATAACGCTCTCGCTCGCTTCGTTCTCTCCGGTCGCCGTTGTAGCTGATACAGACGGCCATTGGGACGGAACAGCTGCAACAAGCTTCAGTGACGGTTCAGGTACAGCAGATGATCCTTACATGATCGCCAATGCAAGTGAACTTGCATATTTCCGTGACACCGTAGACAACGGCGAAACCTATGCCAATAAATTTGTAAAACTCGCAAACGACGTAATTCTGAACCACGAGGGCGAAAGCGCCAATCAGTTCGACCCGATCGGTTGGGGATACGCATATAGCGGACACAACAGAGATAATGCCGAAGGCAAAGTATTTATGGGTACGTTTGACGGTGACGGTCATGCGATCCACGGCTTGTGGCAGAACGGTTGGGATCTTGAAGCCAATACCAAAACAGATTACACCTATACCAACTGCGGTATGGGACTGTTTGCCTCGGTTCAGGATGCAACGATCAAGAATTTGACCGTCAAGCACGCAAACGTTGTTGCAGAGTGCGTCGAAATGGGTATCGTAGCAGGTCTTGCTCAGGGCAATTGTACGTTTGAAAATATCATGGTCTATTCCTCCCACATCGCAAACTATCAGCGCGCGACGGGCGGCGTTGTAGGCGAGGTCAGTGCGAAATACGACGCGAACGGTCAGCCCGTCAAAAGCACAGTCACCTTCAAAGATGTTCACGTCGGTTCTTCCTGTACGGTAGGCTCTCTTTGGGGCGACTTTGACTGCCCCGTTGGCGGCGTGGTCGGTGCTTATTGGGATGACAGCGAGAATACCAAGATCCATATGGTTAACGTCGACGTTTCCTGCGTTCTTGACGTTTACAATGACGTAACGTCCGCTTATCAGTGGTACGCTTACCGCAGAGCGGGTATGCTGATCGGTAACAGCGACCGCGTTGATCCGAACGATTCCCACAAGGCGTATGCCCCCTATCTTACCTGCACGAACTGCGTCGTGATCTATGACACCTGGACAAATTACTCCTACTGTGAATTCACAAACGAGAATAACCCCGGAAGAAATTATCCTTGGGTAAGAGTTGAGCCCAGCCAATACAACTCTTCTTACTCGAACCCGAGATACGGACATCCGACAGATGCCGCAGGCAACACGGTCGTGGACGACATCCACCTGCATCAAGCGGGAGACGAATGCACGACACTCCTCAAGTTCAATCAGCTTTACGGCGGCGGACAGGGCGTTTACGGTAATTCCGAACACACGGGTGTTACCGAAGGCAAATATACGATCACCTTCATCGGCGCCGACGGAGACGTTGCAGACGTGCTCTATGTAACGGATAATACAAATGCAGTTAATATTGCGGATATACTTTCAAATAATACTGCGCTTAACAACGTTACGCTGAATGGACAAAAGCCTCTTAGATGGGAAGATGCTAACGACAAAGAATATGCCACGTACTCAAACGGCAGCTGGGTAAGTGAGAATGCCGTAAACGCGGGTAACCTTGTGGATATCGTCCTCTATCCCGAATGGCCCGGCGAGTTTAACATTTACTTCCTTGACCACAATGGCAAGACGCTTTACTATGAAACATTCAAAGAAGGTCAGAGCCACACACTTAATACAGATGCGATCGAAGCACAGCGTGCCGCGATCCAGAAAGAACTTGATGACACAGAAAACGTGATTCAGGTCAAGTGGGATAGAGACCTCACAACGATCGACTTTGAAGGTGCTACAAATGACATCACCGTCAAGCTGGAGCTGAATCTTTCCACGACGTCCATAACGCTGACGCCGGTTTATGATGAAACGACAAACCAGCTGATCGAATATCATGTCAGTGACGTTAATATAAGCGACTCCAACCTGAGCCTGAACATTCCCTCCCACGTTGGTACGATTCCCGTAACAGAGATCAGAGAGGATGCATTCGACGGCTTTGATAACCTCACCGCCGTTAAGATCCCTAATACGATCACCTCCCTTGGCGCAGGTATGTTCCCCGGAGGAAGCAGTCTGTTCGCGAAGAGACAAACCGTAACCATTTACTACGAAGGAACGAGGGCAGAGTGGGATGCTCTCGTTGAAAACTCCGACCCCGATTGGTACGAAGGTCTCGGTGACGGTTCCCGTGTATTCTTCCTTGACAAAAACGAAAAAGTAATTTTCAAGGACGAAACTGACTCATATGCAAACTTAGGATTCTATGAGTTGTATAAAAAGAATGTATTCTCAAGCCTTGATTGGGTACATCATACACACGAATACGTTCAAACCGCTCCCGAAGGATGTACTGCAGCAGGCCACTACAAGAACTTCACCAACTACACCGCAGAGGGCAGACCCGACCGAAACTATTGGATAACGACCACTGCGACTGAAACAACTGACGAGACCACCGCTGAGTGATCTTCAAAAATCAATCACGAAAGCCACCCTTTTGGGTGGCTTTCGTGACACAACAAAAAAACCGCCCCGAATTCGGAGCGGTTCTTTTATGCTGTTCTACACAGCGCCGTGATTACTTCAGCTCTGCGAAGTACTTGATGGTGCGAACCATCTGGCTCGTGTAGGAGTTCTCGTTGTCGTACCAAGCAACAACCTGAACCTGGCTCGTGCCGTTGCCCATGTCGATTACCATCGTCTGGGTAGCGTCGAAGATCGAGCCGAAGCGGCTGCCGATGATGTCGGAGGAAACGATCTCGTCCTCATTGTAACCGAAGGACTCGGTTGCAGCTGCCTTCATTGCAGCGTTGATGCCTGCAACGGTAGCAGCACCCTTAACAACAGCGACGAGAATGGTGGTCGAGCCGGTGG
>JAZNOQ010000033.1:0-2047 GCA_045589215.1 Eubacteriales bacterium | reverse complement strand
TATCTTCTGATGAAGCTGCCCGTAGCAACGAGACGGCAAATGACTTCAAGTCCACCGCCGCCCTGTGCCTTGCCAAAGCATTCTGCGGAGAGGACCTCCATCGTAGCGTTTTCAAGATCCGCCGATACGTAGTGGGTCTTGATGCCCGCCTTCTTCAGCATTTCAAAGTAGTAAACGGAGGTCTCGAGATTTGCTTTGCCGATGCCCTCGATCGTGAGTCCGACCGCATTTTCGCCGGGATCGAATACGCCGTCCTTACCGGTGTAATCGTCCTTGAACTTCAGCATAACGTTGCCGTTTTCAAGTGCATAAACATTTTTTGTTTTTCCTTCGTAAACTAGTTTCATAGAAACTCCTCCTGCCGCAGGGCGGCATAACAAATTAGAATCTTTTCTTTTTGCGATCCTTCGCACTGAATATTATAACATATTTTTTTCGGTTTGTCACTATGCTTTCAGAAAAAAATACGGTTTTTTGAAAAAAATTCGACTTCTCGTTGAATTTGGGCGAGAGCTGTGCTATAATGAAATAAACTCTTTATAGGCTTTAAAGGAGAGAGTATGAAGATCATAAAACCCCAAAAATACATTGCGGCATTCCTTGCGGTGCTTCTTATACTGACGGCAGGCTCGGTATGTACCCTTGCAACAGACACCGAAAGTGATTACCTCGCGCTCGGGGACAGCATTTCGACGGGCTACGGTCTGTCTGCACCCGAGACGGAGGGATATACCTATCTCGTTGCGGCAGAGGGCGGCTACTCGCTCGATAACCGCGCGGTGGACGGATACACGGCAGAGGATATCTATCTTCTCATCAAGGACGGTGCGCTTGACGAACAGATCGAGCAGGCAGAGCTGATCACCCTGACCTGCGGCGGCAATGATCTGATGGCGCTTCTGTATCAGGCGATCGCAGATGCGTACAACGCAGAGAACGATCCCGATATTCAGAAGGAGGAGGTCCTCTCTGCCTTTGCGGGGACGCATGGGACGCTTACGATGACGGTGATGATGCCGTATGCCTCGGCGGCAATGAGCGGATTTTCGGGAACTGCGGAATTTCGCGCAGGACTCAACAAATACAAGGCGGATCTCACGAACGTGATGCAGTATCTCCGTGCGAAAAATTCGGACGCGCGGATCGTGCTGTCTACGCAGTATAACCCCTACAAGGTCTTTCGGGAGCACGTGATCTTCGGCAGTCTCTGCACCGAGGTCGAGGCGGGCGTTACGGCACTGAATGCTGTGATCAAGGCGAATGCGGAGTCACTCGGCTATGAGGTCGCCGCAGTATATAACGCCTTTCGGATGTCGCCTGCAAATCTTTGCGTTGCGAATGCCGACAGTATGATGATGCCGAACCTCGACTTCCATCCGAATGCACAGGGACACGCGGTGATCGCGGAGACCGTGCTGTCGACGATACGGTCGGGCGCGGACGAGGAGACGGACTCGACGGAAGTCTCTACGGAAGAGGGCTCGGAGCCCGAAAGCACCGAGGCTTATGAGTCAAGCGAAACGACCGAATCGGCAGACCTGACGTCGGAGATCGACGAGATCGTGACGCCCGATTGCATGGAAGAAAACGTAACGGCTCCCGAGTCGACAAGCGGGACTGCGGACTGTACAGCCGACGAGCCCGAGGACGAGGAGACGGACGGGGAAGAGCCGTCCGACGGCGGCTGCGGCTCGGTCATCGGACTTCCTGCTATGTTGACCGTACTCTTCACAGTTGCACTTGCGGGGGTGCTTATGCGAAGACGGGAGAAGCCCTTGACGTAAGCCCCAAAATGATACAGCACAAACAGATATTTTTGCGGAAAGGTGTTTATTATGCGTGCAAAAACAGAAAAAATAGTAACGTTCGGTGAGATCATGATGCGTCTGTCGACGCCGGATCATTCGACCATAAACCAGAGCCATTCCTTTCTTGTAAACTATGGCGGCGGAGAAGCCAACGTAGCGGTGGCACTTGCCAGAATGGGCCATAAAACGACGTTTTTGACCAAGCTTCCACCGAGTCAGCTCGGTGACAAGTCGGATCG
>JAZNOQ010000032.1:0-14259 GCA_045589215.1 Eubacteriales bacterium | reverse complement strand
ATGACCGATGAGGGCGGATGGTGCGTTGCGGCAAAGGCATACCGAAATGACCTCTCGTGGTTCTGCGTGGTGCTCGGCGGCGAGGAGGATGCGGAAAGCGGTGAGCTATATGCGTATTCGATCGCAAACAATCTGCTTTCGTGGGCGGCGCGCGGGTACACGGTGAAGACCGTCGCCAAGGCGGATGCGGAATACGCAACGATCCCCGTGCGCTACGCCGCGATCACGGAAGAAGTGAAGGACGGACTTCCTCTCGTCGCGAAAAACGATCTTTCTGTATTTATTCCGCAGAACACCGCCGAGGGTGAAAGCGGGCTCGAATACACGGTCAGACTGAACACCTCGTCTCTTGAAGCTCCGATCGAAGCGGGGACAGCGGTCGGCGTCCTGATCGTTACCTGGAACGGTAGCGAGGTCGGGAGAGTTTCTCTCCTCGCAAAATCCTCTGTCACACGAAACGAATTCACCTACGCGCTCAGCCGCATGAAGGATCTTCCGAAGAACCGCTTTTTTCAAGGGTTTTTGGTGTCCTTCCTCGTTCTCTTTATTCTTTACGCCGTGCGAGCTTCACGCTTCGGATACAGACGAAGACTGCGCTCTAAGCGCTATGTTCCCGTTCCCTTCCGTGAAAAGGAGGACGATGCAGAGGATACGTCTCATAGCTGTATGAAGGCTCCCCCGCCCGATCCGTACGCATCGGCGGCGACCGAGCTTGAAA
Source organism: Eubacteriales bacterium (assembly GCA_045589215.1). Classification (GTDB taxonomy): domain Bacteria; phylum Bacillota; class Clostridia; order Oscillospirales; family CAG-272; genus JAZNOQ01. Next base: position 13,541 of record JAZNOQ010000032.1, on the reverse strand, counting down.
AAAAGAAACGCAGAAAATAATTCTTAAAATTTACGGGCTGTCTCACTTAAGTGAGACAGCCCCCTTTAATTTTCAATATACGAGGAGTTCTTTACCGCTCCCACTTCTCCATAAGCGCTCTGATCTGTGACGCGAACTTGGCGTTCTCCTTGTTCGGACGGCTCTCGCACCGTTTTGCAAGAGCGAGCAGAGCCTCAGCTTGTGACACGAGATCACGGTGAACGCTGTTCTTTCTCGAACGGTTCTTTGCAGCATCCGCCGCAGAAAGCCTTTTCTTTTCGGTGTAGGCGGTCATAATGCCGCGTGCAAGATCATACTCGGTTCCGCTGTACGGGGTCTCCACCGCATACCCGCGCGCCTTTAGCTCTTCCGCGAGCGCCGCGATCGACTCCTCGGTCCCGTGGTTCAAAAAGACGGTTCTCGGCTTCCGATCAAACCTTGTGAGCCAAGTGATCAGTCCTTCCTTGTCAGCGTGACCGCTCGTTCCCTTTAGCGAACGGATCTCTGCCTTTACAGCGATATCCTCACCGAAGAGTCGCACACTCGGCTCCCCCTCAATCAGCTTTCTGCCGAGCGTTCCCTCTGCCTGATAGCCGACGAAAAGAATGAGGTTTTGCCGTCTCCAAAGATTATGCTTCAGGTGATGTCTGATCCGTCCCGCCTCACACATTCCGCTCGCGGAAAGAATGACCTTGGGTTCAGGCGTTTCATTGATCCTTTTCGAGTCCTCGACCGTCACGGAAAGCCTGAGGTTCGGAAATCGGATCGGATCGACGCCTGATTCGATCAGCCGCCGCGTCTCATCGTCAAAGCAGGCGGGATCGCACCTTGAGAATATCTCGGTCGCCTCGATCGCAAGCGGGCTGTCGACGTAAACGGGGAAATCCCGATTTTTGACAAGCCCTCTCTCTTTGATCTCACGGAGTGCATACAAAAGCTCCTGCGTACGTCCGATCGCAAAGGAAGGGATCACCACGTTCCCGCCCCTCGTAAGCGTTTCATCCACGAGACGCGCAAGCACCTCAACGGTATCGGTATGCCGCTCGTGGATTCGGTTTCCGTAGGTGGATTCCATCACGAGATAATCGGCTTCGGCGATCCGAGACGGATCCTTTATGATCGGCTGATCGGTATTTCCCACGTCTCCGCTGAATACGATCTTTCGTTCTGCCTCGGCTTCCCTGAGCCAGATCTCGATCGCCGCAGATCCGAGCAAATGCCCGATGTCGGAAAAACGGATATCCACACCCGCAGACACGGTGATCCTTTGATCATACGGAACGCCCCTGAACAGTTTGATCGCTCCGATGGCATCCTCAAGCGTGTAGGTGGGAGCCTCGTTCTTATTGCCCGATCGTTCTGCACGTCTGTTTTTCCATTCCACCTCGGTCATCTGGATGTGCGCGCTGTCCTTCAGCATAATGTCTGCAAGCTTTACCGTCGCTTCGGTCGCATATATGATACCGCGGAAACCGTCCTTGTAAAGCCTTGGCAGCATACCCGAGTGGTCGATGTGCGCGTGTGTCAGAAAAACTGCATCGATCTGACTTGCCGGGATCGGCAGGTCCACGTTCTGAAAAACGTCGATCCCCTGCTCCATTCCGCAGTCAACCAAATAGAAGCGGTCATTCACCGTAAGAAGTGTGCAGCTGCCCGTTACCTCCTGGGCAGCACCGATAAACTGAACCTTCATAGGATTTCCCTTCCTTTCTATCAAAGAGCGGTACGTTCGGTCAAAGTTCTGCTTTTTTGATCCGCTTTTTCATTTTCCGAAGATCTCGGAGCATCCGCAAGGTGTCGCGGATCACGCGCACCTTGGATTCCCTGTGATTGACGACCTTCACGGGCATTTCAACAATACGGTATCCACGCTTGACCGCCCACAGGATCGCCTCAAAGTCAAACGCAAAGCCATCCACCTCACAGCGAGAAAAGATCGTCCGCGCCGCCTCTCGGCGGAACGCCTTGCAGCCGCATTGGGAATCCGACAGCTTGAAGCCGCCCGCAACGCACAAAACCTTGATGTAGAGCTTCGACATGATCTTTCGGAGGAACGTATAGCCCTCGTAGCCGTCCTTATGGATGTTACGCGAGCCGATCACGAGCTGTGCGTCGGGATTTTCGTCAAAGGTCTCCTTCACCTGTAAAATCACGTCGGTTCCATACGCGAGATCGGCATCGGTAAACATAACGACGTCGCCCGCAGCCTCTAGCATCGCCGTGCGAACGGCACAGCCCTTGCCGCGGTTCTTCTCGTATCCGACCACGCGAACGTTCGGAAGTCCGAGCGAACGCACCGTTTCGTCGCATCCGTCGGTCGACCCGTCGCTCGAAAAAAGGATCTCGTAGTCATCGAAGTTCTCTTCCATATACTGAGAAAGCGTCCGTGCGGTGTCCGCGATGATCGCGTTCTCATTATACATTGGGATACAAAGGGAAAATTTCATAGCTCTTCTTCTTTCTTCACTGTATGATTTATCATTCCGTAGCGTTCATTGTGCACAGCGTTTTTCGTACACCGACAGAAAAACGTCGACCTCGGTTTCAAGCGAATTCAGCGCATTCAGCTTTTCCATATCGCGCTTTGAGGTTCGGAAGGCGTACGGGGTCATCGAAAATAGATTTCGGATCATTTCACCCGAATCGAGCCGCGCCGTATAGGCGAGGTGTATCTCCTCGAGAAGGTGCATCCCCGTTGGAAGATCGGCGCGCGGCGTATTACGATACGGCGTGTCGTAGACTGCACGCTTGAGCCCAAGGAGATGATCCTCGCCCGCGCCCACAACGATGAGGATCCCGCCCGTCTTCAGCACACGAGCGAATTCCGCCTCGGCGCAGGGGGCAAACAGACTTATGACGGCAGAGGCAGAGGCGTCCCTTACAGGAAGATCGAAGATCCCAGCGACCGCAAACGCCGCCGTGCTTCCCTTACTCACCGCCGAACGCGTTGCCGCGTCGATCGCCGTCTTTGAAAGGTCGAAGCCGAGAAACCGAAGCCCTTGGCAAAGAAGCGCCGCGCGGTTCGTGTAATAGCCTTCACCGCACCCCGCATCGATCACCGTTCCGGGAGACGCATATTTCGTTAGCAGCGCATTCACTTTGTCTGAGATCGGCTCGTACGCACCGCTTTCGAGAAAGGCGTTACGGGCACGGACGAGCTCCTTATTGTCACCGCCGCCCGCGTGTCGGGCGTCAAGATTGACGTATCCGCTTTTCGCGCGGTCAAAGCAGTGGCGCTTCCCGCCTTCCTCCTTCGGCTGACAGACGAGACTGCCGCCTTCATTTTCCGCCACAAACGAGTCTCCGCAGATCGGACAGCGGAGCACGTCGAGCATATTTAAGATCGCATCATGTTTCACGTTGTTTTCCTCCGACAGTCATTCCTCACACTCGTCACCCGAAACCACGGGGAGCGAGAACCAGAAGGTCGAGCCCTTCCCCATCGTACTGCTTACGCCGTAAACCGCGCCGTGCTGTTCAAGGATCTGCTTCACGATCGAAAGTCCGAGCCCCGTGCCGACCATTGCACGTCTATGCACCTTGTCGACCTTGTAGTAGCGGTCCCAGATCAGCGGCAGCTCCTCCTTCGAGATGCCCTCGCCTGTGTCGGTCACCGAAATACGGACGTGGTCACCTTCAAGAGACTGTATCACGCGAACGGTCTTGTTCTCCTCGTCGGTATAATTCACCGCATTGTTGATCAGATTATAGACCACCTGAAGGATCATAGTCCTGTCGGCATACACCTGCACGTTTTCGGTCTTTTCAAAGGTGATGACGTACCCCTCATGCTCGATCAGCTTTTCGTACCGCTCGAGCGTCGAGTAGACGGTCTCGGTCAGGTCAAAGCACTCGTAGGTCGGAACGCGGCTGCCCGCGCGGATTTTCGAGAGGTCAAGCAGATCGCTCACAAGCTCACTCATACGCTCCGCCTCATCGATCACGACCTGAACGTTCTCGGGTGTGTTTTCGCCCGGAAGATCGCGCATGATCTCGCTGTACCCCTTGATCATCGTAAGGGGCGTCCGCAGATCGTGCGATACGTTCGCGATCAGCTCCTTTTGGAGGGCGTCGGTCTTTGACAGCTCGATCGAGGCATAATTCAGCGTTTCCGCAAGCTCTCTTGACTCGCGGAAGCCCGATCCGACAAACGCCACGCCGTAATCTCCTTGCGCGAGACGGTGCGCCGATGCACTCATCGAAACGATCGGTCTCGAGACTGCGCGGGAGATCAGAACGGCAAGCAGAAGCGCAAGTACGACGAGAATGGCACCGAGCCATAAAAACTGAAGCTCGAGCGTCTCAATGATCGACGAGACGGGCGTTAATTTTGAATCGAGCAGAAAAACATATTTCTGTCCGTCATTGTTTTCGACCGAATGCACCGAAACCGCGTTTTCGCTTTTTTCTACCACAACGTGCGCAAAGCTTTCGATCGGCTTTTCATCCTCCGTCGAGGCTTCCTCGCTTTCGGACAGAGTCTTTTCGGTCTCGTCGGGGATCTCGTCAACGTTGGGATTTCGCGCAAAGAACTGTCTTTCCACAGGATACACCACGGAAAGGCGTCCGCCGTTCGAGAGAGCCTTTTCATAAAGCTCCGATCGGTCCTTGTCCGTCAACAGATGAACCGCACAAACGCCCACAACGTGAGACTTCACGACCTCCTCGGTCGAACTTCCGTTCACCTTATAGACCGATACGCAGATCCCGTATCTCGAAGCGTAGTCATATACCGCAGTTTTCAGGCTTTCCTCGTCATTCGAGAAAAATGCAAGCTCGTCCGCAACGCAGTCAAGCTCCTTGTATTTTGCCCGTTCGTAAAACACGTCGAGCAGACAGATCTGAAACAGCCAGATCAGCAGCATCACGATAACCGTAAACCCAAAAAGATAGAGAAAGAGCTTACCGCTGATGCCCATGCCGCGCCCCTTTCGCGGGCGTTTCGTTTCTCTATCCTTTACCGCATCTCCGTCCCTCATACGTTCACCCTTCAAATCTGTATCCAACGCCGCGAAGCGTCACGATCGCCGAAGCATAGCGTCCGAGGCTCTTGCGGAGAAGCTTGACATGCGTATCAAGCGTACGGGCGTCTCCGTAGAAATCATACCCCCAGACCTCGGTGAGCAACTTTTCGCGGGAAAGCGCAATGTTGCGGTTGCGGAGCATATAAAAGAAGAGATCATACTCCTTCGGAGACATCTCGACGCGCTCACCGTCCACGTAGACGATGCGAGCCGTGACGTCGGCACGAAGACCGCCGTTGTCGATCTCGACGATCTCGTTCTTTGATTTTTCCTGCTTGTGCTGTGACGATCCCGCGCGCTTCAGCACCGCCGCGATACGGAGCATCAGCTCCTTCGGAGAAAAGGGCTTGACCACGTAATCATCAATACCGAAGGCAAAGCCGTTGATCTTATCGTATTCCTCTCCACGTGCGGAAAGCATAATGATCGGCGTATCAGAAAACCGACGGATCTCACGGCAGGCGGAAAATCCATCGAGCTCGGGCATCATAATATCCATCACGATAAGATCGAAGCGCTCTGCCTTGCACAACGATACCGCCTCCATACCGTCGGCGGCTTCGGTCACCGAAAAGCCCTCGTATTCCGCATATTTGCGAATGATCGCGCGGATCTTGGATTCGTCGTCTACAACGAGAATATGATACATAAAAGCACCTCTTTCCTTGCGGCACCGCCGTCAAGCTCTCTTTTCACTACCATTATACCGAATTTTTTCATTTTTCGCAATAGCTATTTCGGATTTTTTACATTCTGTTATTAAAATAAAGCTATCACGAATAAGCAAATCCTTCCTCGTGCGCTTCCCTGTTTTCGCTCCCCGTAAAAAGTCCTTTGATAATTCTGCGCAATCCCGAAAATCCCTTGATTTTTCGCTTGCTTTCTGCTATAATTTTATCAGATATTGAATCAACCCTTTCACGAAGAAAAAACGCAAGAAGGAGCTCTTTATGATCACTCTGCTTTACGGACCGCCCGGCAGCGGAAAAACCCATACGGTGCTTGAACATATGAAGCGCGATGCTGAAAACGGCATCCGCTCTTTTCTGATCGTCCCCGAGCAGGAGACCGTTTCTGCAGAACGTCAAGCGCTCCTTTCGCTTCCGCCTTCGGCACAGCTTTCGGCAGAGGTCCTGAACTTCTCACGCCTCGCCAACCGTGTATTCCGTGAGTACGGCGGACTTTGCTATCACTACATCGACAAGGGCGCAAAGGCTTTTCTGATGTGGAAGACCGTTCGGGAGCTCGCGCCCTTCTTCGAATCCTTCGACGAAAGCACGGCACACGAGGCATCGCTGACGGAATGGCTCCTTTCCGCCGTATCGGAAATGAAGGCGTCCTGCGTGACCTCCGCCATGCTTGAGCGTGCCGTAAAGGCACTTCCGAAAGACGATCCGCTTCGTGCCAAAACGCGTGATCTTGCCTTGATCTACGCTTCCTATAATGGACTTGTCAGCGAGTCCTTCGACGACAGTGCGGACGACCTTACGCGCCTCTCCGAGCTTCTCTCGAGGCATGACTTCTTCCGCAGCACGCACGTATACATCGATTCCTTCACCTCCTACACCGCTCAAGAGCTTGCCGTTATAAAGGAGATCGCGCGGACGGCGGACGAGATCACCATAACCTTCGCCTGCAACGCGCCGCACACCTCTGAATTGCATCTGTCCTCGGTTGCGGATACCGCTGCGCGCATCACGCGCCTCCTGAAGGGCTACGAAACGCGCACCATCCTCCTCACGGGCAACCACCGTGCAAAATCCGAATCTCTCGCCCTTTTCTCCGAACTTCTTTGGAGGCTCGATCTTGAAAAGGACCGTGTTCCCGCATTTCCCGAGGATTCCCGCGAAAGCATCCGTCTCTTGTCCTCAGAATCGGTTTACGAGGAGGCAGAAAGCATTGCGTTCCGCATTCTTTCTCTTATTCGGAAGGGATACCGCTACCGCGACATCGTCGTGATCGCGCGCGACGCATCAAGCCTTTCGGGAATTCTCGACTTCGTGTTTGATAAATACGGCATCCCCTATTTTCTCTCCGAGAAGGAGGACCTCATCTCCCTCCCGCCCGTGAAGCTTATTCTGTCCGCACTCCGCATCCTTTCCTCGAAGTGGCAGCTTGCTGACGTGATCGCATACGTCAAAACGGGGCTTTGCGATGTCACACCCGCAGACGCCGATTTGTTCGAGGAATATACGTCGACCTGGAATATTTCGGGCACGGGCTTTACGAAGGTGACCGAATGGGATATGAACGCCGACGGCTTCACGGGAAGTAAGAGCCGCCGCGGAGAGGCGATCCGAGAAGCGGCGAACCGCGTTCGCGCAACCATCGTTCCCCCTCTTCTCGCGCTTTCGGACGCACTGAAAAACGCGAAGACCGTCCGCGAGGAGTGCGATGCGCTGATCGCATATCTCAAGTCTCTTGATCTCGAAAGCAAGCTGAACCGTCTTTCTCTCGAAGAGCGCGAGGCGGGCAGAAAACAAAGCGCGGATATTTATGCCCGCCTTTTCCCCCTTCTCGAGGAGCTTCTTCTGAAGATCGCGGCACTTTCTCCCGAGGGAAGCGACGAACCGCTTTCCGAGGAGGAGCTTGAAAATGCGATCCGCATCCTTCTCCGCTCGACCGAGATCGGAACGATCCCCACGGCGGTCGACGAGGTCACGATCGGCTCTGCACATATGCTTCGCGCACAAAACGTGCGCTGTGCTATTCTGTTCGGACTTTGTGAGGGAGAATTCCCTGCCGCCGTTGACGACAACGGAATGTTTTCCTCTGCAGAGCGTTTTCGTCTGTCGGGACTCGGCGTGGAGCTTTCCCCGAGCTACGACTTCCAGTCGGCGGATGAACTCCTTTACATCAACCGAGCGGTCTCCCTTCCCTCCGAGCTGCTGATCCTTTCGACGCACGCGGCGGGAGCGGACGGCGCGTCGGCGCGTCCCTCTCTCCCCTTCCTTCGTGCAATACAACTTCTCGGCAAGGAGCATCCAATCGAAAACGACCGCGATCTCGCAGTCACCGATCGGATCCTGACTCCGCGTCTATCTCTCGAATACTATCCCGCTTTGAAAAACTCCGAGGCGGGTGAGGCGCTTCGTCGTTTGTATCTCGAAAACGGTTGGTTCACGGGAACGGCGGAGGCAGCCGAGATCCCGATCTCGACCTCTGTCGAGCGCGTCTCTCCCGAGCTTGCCGCCGATGTATTCGGCGACCGTATGACCCTCTCGCAGACCCGCCTTGAGAAATTCGTAAAATGTCATTTTGACTTTTACTGTAGTTATATCCTATCTCTCCGCGAGAAAAAGCAGGCCGAATTCGGCGCGGGCGACTCGGGTAATTTCCTGCACCGCGTTCTTGAGCGCTTTTTCCGTGATGCGGTCGGCGGCGGTTCGGGATGCACGTCCTTCACGCGCACCGAGATCGAAGCGATCGCGGATGAGGTTATCGAGGAATACAAGGACGAGATCCTTCCGAAGGCTCTTTCAATGGAGGAGAGTGGACGGCTTCCCCATCTTTACAGACGCCTGCGCGACCTGTCGGTTATGATGATCGAGAACATTCTCGATGAATTCGCCTCGTCCGACTTCACCCCTCGCTTTTTCGAGCTGAAGATCGGCGGAAGCGGTGCTCCGAGCCCCCTTACATTTACCCTGAAGGACGGGAGCACGCTCTCGCTCCCCGGGATCATCGACCGCGTCGATCTCTGCCGCAAGGGAAACAAGCTCTACGTCCGCATCGTAGACTACAAGACCGGAGTCAAGAGCTTTTCGCTTTCCGACCTCGCAGTCGGACTGAACACACAGATGCTCATTTATCTTTTTACACTTTGCCACGCGAAGGCATTCTTCAAGGATGCAGACAGAGAAACGGAGCTTTGCCCCGCAGGCGCACTTTATCACTCCTCTGCTCTGTCGGCAGTCCCGCTTGATACCTACCCCGATAACAGTCCCGATCTTGACGTGCGCCGTCTCGCCGAAAAGAAATTTACAAGAAGCGGCGTACTGACGAATGACGAAGAGGTGCTTCGCGCAATGAATCACGATCTCGACCCGACGTATCTTCCCGGCGTAAAGCTCTCAAGATCCGGAGCGGTAAGCGGCTCCTCGCTTGTATCCCACGAGGCATTTCTTGAGATCGAGCGGGAGATTCACGACGTCGTCAAGGGTGTTGCAGAGAAAATGAGAAGCGGCGTCGCCGATGCCGACCCTCTGCTCTACAAAGGAAAATCACCCTGCACCTACTGCGAAATGCGCCCGATCTGTCGGCGCGACAATCATAAAAAAGCCGAAAACACAGAGTTTCCTGAGCTCGGAAAGGAGTAAGCGCCAATGGAAAAGAGATGGACCCCCGCCCAAGAGGCGGCAATCAACACGCGCGGTCAGACTCTGCTCGTCTCTGCCGCCGCAGGAGCCGGAAAGACCGCCGCGCTCACCGAGCGCATCATTCGCCGTGTGACCGATCCGAATGCACCCGCAGATATCGGCCGTATGCTGATCGTGACCTTCACGCGTGCCGCGGCATCCGAGCTGCGTGAGCGTATCTCAGCAGCACTTTCAAAGGCGCTTTCCGCTTCCCCCACGTCGAAGCATCTGTCAAATCAGCTCATTCGCCTGTCCGAAGCAAAGATCTGCACGATCGACTCCTTTTTCCTCGACGTGGTGCGGTCAAACTTTTCAGCCCTCGGACTTCCTCCGAAGTTCCGTATGGCAGACAGCGCAGAGCTGACGGTACTGAAGTTTTCGGTTATGAACGATCTCATTGAGGAGTTCTATCGAAAGGATACTTCCTACGGTCACTTTTTTGATCATTTCTCCTCGGTGCGAAGCGACCGCGAGCTCGCCTCCGTATTCCTCTCGCTCTACGAGGATCTTTTGAGACACCCCCGCGGCATTGATTTTCTGAAAAAGAATGCCGATGCACTCCGCGCAGGCGCCAAGGACGACTTTTTTCTTTCCTCCTTCGGCGAGGTCTCAAAAAACGAAACCGAAGCCCTCCTCGAAGCCGTTATTACGGCGTACACGGGCGCGCTCGAGGCGTTTGAAAAGGACGAGGCAATGAGCGCTTCCTACGCAAAATGCTTCGCAGACGAGCTCGCCTACTGCCGTGTCCTGCTCGAAACGGTCCGCGCCGCTCATTACAACGAAGCGCGCGCCCTGATCCACGGCTTCGAGCCGAAAAGCCTAACCCCGATCAAGCGAGGATGCGCCACCCCCGAAAGCGAGTTTTATAAGACTCTGCGCGGAGATTTCAACAAAAAGCTGAAGAAGCTCCGTGAAACGCGTTTCCTCTTGCATGGGGACGATATCGCACGCGCGAAGACGGACAGCGCCGAGGTGTCGGAAACCCTCGCCGAATTTATGTGCGCTTACGACGCGCGCATCAGCGCAGAAAAGCTCCGTCGCGCGATCTGCGACTTTGACGATATCCGCCTCTATACCTATACCCTCCTCGTTAACGAGGACGATTCGCCAACCCCGCTCGCGCGCTCCTATTCCGAGCAATTTGACGAGATCTACATCGACGAGTATCAGGACGTTGACAGCATTCAGGACCTGATCTTCCGTTCGATCGCAAAGCCGAACAATCGCTTTATGGTCGGAGATATCAAGCAGTCGATCTACGGCTTCCGCGGTGCGAACCCCAGCGTTTTTGCCTCCTACCGCAACACCTTTCCTCCTCACGGCACCGATGAGGCGAAGGACTCCGATGCATGTGCGATCTATATGTCGAACAATTTCCGTTGCGATCCTCCCGTGATCGATTTTGTCAACCTCGTTTGCGGAAATCTCTTCTCGGTCTGCAGCGGAGGGCTTGCATATCGGAAGGAGGACGATCTGATCGCTTCAAAGGAACTGCCCGAAGGCTACGTTCCCACCCCCGTCGACGTGGTAATCCTTTCGAATGAGGAGCGCAAAGCCCAAAAAGACGAGCTTGACTCCTCCCTTCTCGCGGAAAACCCCGAGGCGGTGTATATCGTTCAGCGCATCCGCGCGCTTTTGAGGGACGGAAAAAAGGCGGACGGTTCCTCAGTCCTTCCGCGCGAAATCGCGGTGCTGGCACGCAGTAAGGGGACGCTTCTGAAGGTATCCGAGGAGCTCGACCGCGCGGGAATCCCCTCCTGCATTTCCGCAGAGGAGGAATTCTTTGAAAACCCCGAGGTGCTTTTACTGCTCTGTCTGCTCAACACGATCGACAACCCGAGAAGAGACGTCTACCTCACGGGCACGCTTCGTTCCCCACTCTACGGCTTCACGCTTGATGACTTGATCAAGATCCGTAAGGAGGCAGACGAGGAGCTTTCTCTTTACGATGCACTCCTCGAGTATCGGGAGGCACACACGGGTAACAAGACCGCAAAGAAATGCGAGGTATTCCTTTCCGAGCTTGAGACCTACCGCGCATTCGCGCGCACGCTTCCCGTCGATCGTCTCATCAGGCAGATCTTTACGAACCCGCGCCTTACGGTCGGCGGCGGTCTTTCCGCGATCCTCCCCGCCCGTCGCCATCTCCTTCGTCTTTACGAATATGCGCGCAAATTTGAAGCGGGCGCTTTCAAAGGGCTTTATCAATTCGTTTCGTACGTTGAGCGCCTGATCGAACAGGACGCAAAAATGGAGCTTCCTGCAATGGACCGAGACGACGCAGTAAAGCTGATGACCATTCATAAGTCGAAAGGGCTTGAGTTCCCCGTCTGCATTCTTGCAGATGCGGGCAAAAAATTCAACCTGCGCGATTCCTCCGAAGCCCTTCTTATCGAGGAAGAGCTCGGCGTTGCGATGAAGCTCGCGGACGAAAGCGGATTTGGACGAATCAACACACCGATGCGCGATGCGATCGCCGCGCGGATCACCGAAAAGGCGGTCGAGGAGGAAATGCGCGTTCTTTACGTTGCATTGACCCGTGCAAGAGAGCAGCTGATCATAACGACGAGTCCGCTCTCCTACCCCTCGCTCGAAAAGTCGGTGGATGCACGCTCTGCCGCCCCCTCGCGGTACAGCGTGATGGAGGGCAGAAGCTACATCGAATGGATCCTTTACGCACTTTCCGTAACGAGAACGGAGGATCAAGGAACCGTCAAGGTCTCGGTCGTACAGGACGCAACCATCGGTCCGACCGTACCCGAAGCTGCAAAAGAGGCTCCGACACCCACCTTCTCCGAGGAGCGGGTGCAGGAATACATGAAGCTGTTCCGCGAACGCTTCGCATTCTCCTATCCGCACGCAAGTCTCTCGCGCCTCCCCGCCAAGCTTTCGGTTTCAGCACTTTCCCCGACTGTGCTTGACGGTTCGGACGCACCCGAGGAACGCTTCCGCTCTGGGAACGATCTCGCGGCAAAGCGCGGAACGGCAACGCACTGCTTCCTTCAGTTCTGCGACTTCGAAAGGGCGGCAAAGAACGGAAGCGAACAGGAGCTTCTGCGCCTCACAAAGGAACGCTTCCTCTCCCCAGACACCGCAGAGCTTTGCCGTGTCGAGGAGCTTGACGCATTCTTCAAAAGTGAATTTTTCGTATCTCTTTCGGGTGCGAAAAAGCTCTACCGAGAAAAGCGCTTCAACATCTTCCTGCCCGCCGTGAATTTCACCAAAGACGAAGCGTTTTCGCATTCCATTTGTGATGAAAAGATCCTCGTACAGGGTGTCATCGACCTCTTCTTTATCGATGCGGATGACCGTCTCATTCTGTGTGACTATAAGACCGACCGTCTTTCCGATGCCGAGAAGAAAAGCGACAGCCTGCTTGCCGATACGATGAAAAAGCGTCACGGCGAACAGCTGACCTATTATGCGCTTGCCATAAAGGAGCTGATAGGCCGTCTTCCCGACCGCGTTATGGTCTATGCGACCGCCGCGGGGCGCGCGGTGGAGATCGACGTAAATGTCAAATAAGCGTGAATATAAGAGGGGCTGTCTCACATTTGTGAGACAGCCCCTCTTGGGGTTTAAATCATTAAGTTTTTCCGTCAAAACGCGGAAGCACTTCTATAAGTGCTTCATTCTGTTCTTCGTCTGTCGTAAGACCAAGAAGCGGTAACTTGATCGTTTTATGCCCTCTGTCTGCAACCACAACTAGAACGACATTCTTCTGATTGAGGAGCGATTGGTTGATGAGAGGATAATAACCCATGTTGCCGGGAGTCATATGCTGCTCGATTTTCCAATATGCGTGCGGCCAAAGAGCAACCGTAGGTGCGCAATATTGATACAGAGCGACCGATCCGCCCGAGCCGTGGTGCGCAACCTGAAGGATATCACATTTCAGAGCCTCCTTGTACATCGAAACAAGTCGAGCCGAAGCATGGTCCTGCGTGTCGCCCGTGATCATCATCGTCTGTACGTCATCCCCCTGGCCGAAGTAGAAGCGCGTATTCAAGCTCGTGCTGTTATATTCTCCGAGGATATAAGGATGGTTATCCTCGACCGTAAACATGATCTCGATCTTGAGGTTACGGATCTGGAAGGTCTGACCGGTGTGAGCCTTATGAACGATCGCATTCGTCTGGGTAAGGCGGTGAGGCAGGCT
>JAZNOQ010000031.1:0-13052 GCA_045589215.1 Eubacteriales bacterium | reverse complement strand
CGTCTCACCCATGCAAGACGACCCCTCTTTTTATATTGGTCTATTCATTTTTGAGGATCATTCCTCGTCCTTTTTCCGAATGGCAACTGCCACAGGAAGGATCACGGAAAGTGCCACAAGTGCCGCCGTTCCTCCAACTACGGATCCACAGCCGGATGAACCGCCTTCCCCTCCCGTGCCGTCCGTGAGCGCGTCCGATCCGTCAGGCTCAAGAGCCGTCGTATCGTCACCCTCAGGCTCGGTCGTTGCGCTTCCATAACCGAGGGAAGCCATAACGCGTTCAAGCTCTGCCTGAATGTAGGGCGTGACGATATCGTAGCCGGGCTTGTTGGGATGCACATGGTCCTCAATATAGTTCAGCGTATCATGCTCAAGCTTCTCATTCAGCTCTGCATTGTTATACAGGTCGATGTAGTGAACACCGTACATCTCGCAAACCTCTCTCGCAGCCTCGAGATACTCACCAAGCATCGTATGCTTCGAGCTGGAGGCAAGCTGATAATTTGCAACGAAGAACAGAGTCGCCTCGGGGAAATTGCTTTTAACGGAGTGGAAAAGCAGCTGGAGACCCGCAATATACGACGTTGACTTATTTCCGTCAGGCCCTGTCATCGTCGCCTTTGCAGCATCCATAAGCTCCTCCTCGGTCGAGGTCACGGGCAGTGGCGATCCGATCGCCTGCATTCCCCCGCTCGCATCATTTACGCCGCCGTGCATGACCACAAGGTCAAACTCCTGCGTAACGTAGGGCAGCTGCTGATTGTATACCCACGATCCGGGGTTCTCAAGATCTTCACCTCGATAGGAGACTCTCGCACCGCTGACCGAGGGATTTGTGGAGATCAGACCCGTGCGGGCGGAAATGCCGCCTGCCCATCCGACGCGCAGGCTGTTTTCGTCCGACTGATCGGTATAGCTGATGTAATCGTGCGAGCCGCGGCTGATCGAGTCGCCCATAAAGAGTCCCTTAAGTCCGTAAAGCGGGCTGCTTTCATCGAGGATATCCTCGTTAAGATCGATCCCGAACATCTTGCGGTATCGGTCTCCCGTAAATGCCTGATTTTTCGTCACGAGTGAGATCCCATCGTCGTAAACGCCCGTGCCGAGGTTTACGGCTACTTCTGTTGTCTCGGGAGTTACTCTGTACACGTAGGTCGCGTATCCCCTCTTCAGATCCTCATAAAGCAGAAGCTCCTCTGCGGAAATGTTCTCCGCCGAGCCATCCTCATATACACAGCTGATAAAATGATCGTGCGTCTTATATGCGGCGGCGAAATAGATCACGTCGCCGACCGCAAGCTCCTTGTTCACACCGACCGTGTATTTGCGGCTTCGGTAGTAGTAATTATATCCGGGATATTCACCCATGCTGACATAGCCGCGCAGAGTATCGTCAGAGCGTGCGGGAAACAGATTCACAAGCTCCCCGTCGATATCGGTCGGACGAAGAAAATCCACGTTGACGCCCGCCTTGTTCATCTCTGCAAAATATTCATCTGCTGTGAACGGGCGGTTTTGCGTGATCACCGTGCAGTCGTAGAAGGTATAGGAATTCGTCACACGGATGAATTTTGTCCCTTTTGGCACGGTGTAGGTGCAGATTACTGTATTGTTCCCGATCTCGTCGTCCCAGGCACAATCCCAGCACGTGACCGTGGCAACTGCGTCACCGTCCTTGTCGTACGCCTTGATGAACCAATCGCTCGTTTGTAAGATCGGCCCGACCGTGATCGTATCCCCTTCATTCACAGGGATCATACCGGAGGTATAATATGCGTTGTCCTCATCGAACGAATCATATACGTCGTCGGATGCCGTTCCACTTCCCGCGAGGTCTGCTTTGTAAAGATTGACGATCTCGCCACCCTCCGATGCATTCACAGTCAAAATGATGCTCGGCAAAAGCATCGCGAGTACAAGAACCGTACAAATTAACCTCTGAATTATTTTCATAACAAACCCTCCGTGTTTTTCTTTGGTAACCAGCCGAACCGCGTCACCTCACATTTTGTTATATCTCTTTTCCTTACACTTGTCAATACAAAAAAATAGAGCGTTTTTAGCTTGACCCCATCGGGATATTTTCAAGTCAAAAAAACGAGCCCGATGCCAAAAGCACCGAGGCCCATTTTCTATAAAATTTATTTGATACAGTCTTATCTCTGTACGCGTCCGCTTCCGTCGCCGCCCGAGAGCTTCTCGACCTCGGAAACCGAAACACGGTTGAAGTCGCCCTCGACCGAATGCTTCAGCGCGGATGCCGCAACTGCGAATTCGATCGCGTCCTGCGTGGACTTGCCCGAAAGGAGCGAGTAGATCAGACCTGCGCCGAAGGAATCGCCGCCGCCGACACGGTCAACGATGTGCAGGTGGTAGGTCTTCGAGAAGCAGTAATTCTCGCCGTCGTACAGCATAGCCGCCCAATCGTTATCGTTTGCGGAGATCGAGGTACGGAGCGTGATCGCAACCTTCTCGAATCCGAACTTGTCCATCAGCTGCTTTGCAACCGACTTATAGCCCTCGTGGTTGAGCTTACCGCCGTAAATATCGGTTCCCTCTGCCTCGATGCCGAAGACGTCCTTTGCGTCCTCCTCGTTCGAAATGCAGACGTCGACGTACTTGCAAAGCTCGGTCATAGCCTCTCTTGCCTCTGCGCGCGTCCAGAGCTTGCCCCGGTAGTTGAGGTCACAGGAGACCTTAACGCCGTGTGCCTTTGCTGCGGCGCAAGCCGCCTTGCAGATCTCGACCATGTTTCCGCCGAGAGCGGGCGTGATGCCCGTGAAGTGGAACCAATCGGCACCGTCAAAGATCGCATCCCAATCAAAATCTGCGGGAGCTGCCTCTGCGATCGCGGAATGTGCGCGGTCGTATATGCAGACCGAGCCTCTCTGCGAAGCGCCCTTTTCGAGATAGTAGATACCGACACGGTCGCCGCCGCGCACGATCTTCGACGTATCAACGCCGAAGTAGCGGAGCGAATCGACAGCCGCCTGACCGATCGCGTGCTTCGGGAGCTTCGTGACGTAAACGCTGTCCATGCCGTAATTTGCAAGGCTGACAGCTACGTTTGCTTCACCGCCGCCAAAGGTAGCCTGCATCTGGTCATTCTGGAAGAAACGGTAGTATCCGTTGGGTGCAAGTCGGAGCATGATCTCTCCGAAGGTTACGATTTTTTTCATTGCTTTATGCCTCCGCATTCATTTTTTCAAATGCTTCCTTCACGAAGAAGCTTCCGCCGATCGCCACGATCTTCTCAAAGGCGAGGAACTCGTCGATGTTCGAACGGTCTACACCGCCCGTGGGAACGAATCTTACCTGCGGGAAGGGTGCCGCAAGCGCCTTGAGTGCCTTAAGACCGCCGTAGACGTTTGCGGGGAAGAACTTGACCGTGGTGATACCAAGCTCAAGTGCCTGCATGATCTCAGTAGGCGTTACACAGCCGGGGATATACGGAACATCCGCCTCACGGCAGACCTCTGCAACCGACGCAGAGAGGCCGGGAGAAACGATGAACTTTGCACCTGCCGCAAGAGCCGCCTTCGCCTGCTCTGCGTTTACAACGGTGCCCGCACCGACGAGCATATCGGGAAACTGCTCGGCACCGAGACGGATCGCATCTGCCGCACAAGCGGTACGGAAGGTGATCTCAGCGGTCGGAATTCCTGCGTTACGGAGTGCCGTCAGAGTGGGGACGGTCTCATCGAGATCCTTGATGACCACGACGGGAACGTACTTCGACTTTTCAAAGAGACAATCAATGTTCGAGTAAGACATAGCTTGATCCTTCTTTCAAAATGATGGTATTTGATGATATTCGGGAAAATTTCCCTGATTTTACGCCTATTATAGCACAAAATTTCTCACGTGTCTACCGCAATATTGCAAATTTTTGCCGTTTTTATCTATTATTTTACGAATTTTTGAAAGATCAGACACCGCTATATGCCGAAAATCCGCCGTCGACGGGAATGACCGTACCCGTAACGAAGCCGCTTGCGCTGTCATCCGAAAGCCAGAGGAGCGTACCGATCAGGTCGTCGATCTCTCCGAACTTCTTCATCGGGGTTGCCGCGAGGATCTTGCCCGTACGTGCGGTGGGCGTGCCGTCCTCGTTGAAGAGAAGTCCGCGGTTCTGGTTGGTTACGAAAAATCCGGGAGCGATCGCGTTGCAACGGATCTTACAGGGTGCAAAATGTACGGCGAGCCATTCGGTAAAGTTCGAAATGCCTGCCTTTGCCGCCGAGTATGCGGGGATCTTCGTGAGTGGACGGAAGGCGTTCATCGAAGAAATATTGATGATATTACCGCCCGTTTCGATCATATCTGCGGCAAACACCTGCGTCACGAGGAACGCCGAGGTGATGTTCAGGTCGAAGACAAACTTGAAGCCGCTTTCGTCAAGGGCGAAGAAATCCTTTGCGCCCGTCAGCTCAGGGGTCATCGTCTCGTTGTCGCAGGTCGCACGGGGATTGTTGCCGCCCGCACCGTTGACGAGGAAATTGACCTTTCCCCACTTTGCGTGGACCGCATCCTTTGCCGCCTCGATGCTCTTTTTGTCAAGGCAGTTGCAAGCGATCGGGAGTGCATTTTCTCCGATCTCTGCGGCAGCCGCATGAACCGCCGCCTCGTTGATGTCAAGGAGTGCGACCTTTGCGCCGCACTCGGCAAGAGCCTTTGCAAACGCCGAGCAGATCACACCGCCCGCGCCCGTGATCACCGCGACCTTGTCGCTCAAATCTACACTGAATGGAAGCTTCATCTTTATTTCTCCTTTACCGATTTAATTCCTTCTCTGCCGCCTCAAAGAGACCGTTGAGATACGCCGCACCGAGTGCGCGGTCATAAAGACCGTATCCGGGCTTGCCGTCCTCGCCCCAGATGTTGCGTCCGTGGTCGGGACGGACGTAGCCGTCAAAGCCGTTCTTCACGAGTGCGCGGACAACGCCGTAAATGTCGAGGTCGCCTCCCCGCGTCAGATGTCCTGCCTCGCAGAAGTCCTTTTCTCCGCTAAAGGCAAGCTGACGGATGTGTGCAAAGAAGATACGGCTCGTGTACTTCCCTGCCATATCGACAAGATCGTTCTCGCGTCCCGCGCCGAGCGAGCCCGTGCAGAAGGTCACGCCGTTGTGGGGATTCGGAACAGCCGCGAAAAGCTTATCGTAGCTGTCAGCCCCCGTGATGATGCGGGGCAGACCGAACATATCCCACGGCGGATCGTCGGGATGGATCGCCATATTGATGCCCGTTTCGTCGCACGCGGGCATAATGCCCTTGAGGAAGTAAACGAGATTGTCAAAAAGCTGCTCGTGCGTCATCCCCGCGTAGGACTCGAGAAGCGCGTTCAGCTCTGCGGGCTTGTAGCTCTCGTCCCAACCGGGCAGATGCAGGTTCTTCGGGTCAAGGCTCATCAGCTCCTCGTGGTTGTAGGAAAGCGAATTGCTTCCATCGGGAGCGACGGTCTTTAAATTCGTGCGGAGCCAATCGAACACGGGCATAAAGTTATAGCAGATGCACTTCACGCCGTACTTCCCGAGGTTACGGATGGTCTGTGCATAATTTGCGATCAAACGGTCGCGTGAGGGCTTACCGAGCTTGATATCCTCGTGTACGGGAACCGATTCGATGACCTCCATTTCAAGAGCCTCGGCATCGCACAGCGCCTTCAGGCGGGCGATCTTTTCTTCTCCCCACGTTTCTCCGACGGGCTCGTCGTAAACTGCGGTAACAACTCCCGACATATTCGGGATCTGTCGGATATACCGAAGCGGGATCACGTCAGTCGGCCCGTACCAACGAAATGTCATTTTCATAAAATTTCTCCTTAAAAATATTATTTTTCAGGGGCAAAAACTCTGTTATATTTTGTGCTTCACACCTCTACGAAGCTGCCACGGCTCCTGTAAGCCGCAAGGATCATCCGAACGACCTTCGCGCCCTCCTCGCCGTCGATCTCGAAGTGCCGTCCTGTTTCGATGCAGTCGTAATAATCTGCGATCAGTGCCTCGTGACCGCTTCCATAGCACGCTTTTCCGCGCGCCTCATGCTTTTCCTCGAAGACATGGAGGTCTTGTCCGATGACGGCATAATGCGGCATCACCTTGATCCATTCTCCGTCTGCGCAAAGCGTGAGCTCCACGGGACAAGATCTTATACTGCCGTTTGAAGCGTAAAAGGTAAAGTTTCCGCCATTTTTGCCGCGGCAAAGCAGTGTTGCCGTGTCCTCGACCTCGATCTTTCCCTTCAGTGTCAGGTTCGACACCGTCGATGAAAGCGTCTCGGGCATTCCGCACAGCCACTGAAGCAGGTCAAGGGTATGGAGTGCCTGATTGATCAGAACGCCGCCGCCCTCCGTGTCCCATTTGCCACGCCACGCACCTGATGCATAGTAGGCTTCGTCTCTACGCCAGGCAACCTGTCCGACTGCCACGTCGACCGTCTTTCCCGAAAGATATTCCTTCAAAAAGCGGTTTGCGCTGTTGTACCGATTCTGGTGACAGACCGCAAGGCTTGCGGTCGAATTCTGTTCGGCTTCAAGGATGCGGGCGATATCCTCTTCGCGGATGCAAAGCGGCTTCTCGCACAGCACGTTGATCCCACGCGAGAGTGCCTCGATGACCATTTTGGCGTGCAGGTAATGCGGCGTACAGATATGTACGACGTCAGGCTTTACCTCATTGAGCATCTTCTTGTAATCGCTATACCGACGTTCGGCGGGTGCCTCTTCGAGCACTGCCTCATCGACGTCGCAGATCGCCTCAAGCGTGCCGTACTGCGGAACGATCCGCGCATGCACCTTGCCGATCACACCGTATCCAATGATTGCTGCCTTCATGATTGATATGCCTCCGCTCGGCTCACTTTTCACCGAATGTTCCCGCTGTGTCAGCAACCGCACTGTCGTCAACGGTCTTAAGACGAGAGACCGCGCGGTGTGCATTCAGCTCACGGAGATAACGCTCCTCGTCAACAGGGATCGAGATCGTCTCACCGTTGTTCCAACCCGAAAGCTCGATCGCATTCATCAGCTCTACGCCCGCGATTCCCTCTCTTCCGTCGACGAACAGAGGCTCCTTGCCGAGGATCGCCGCGGTAAAATTATTGATGATGCCGGCGTGCTGTGGGTTTTCCCCGTCGGTCTCGACCTCGATCTTTTCCGTCGCGGGCTTCTTGAAGCCCTCCAAGGTCGTATTCGACCATTCCATGGAGTCGATCTCGTTCTTCACCCAAGTGAGCTTGCCATCTTCGCAAAGGAGCTTTCCCTTCGTTCCCGAAACCTCAAAGCGGTTCGTACCGGGTGCCTCTCCCGTTGTGGTGATGAACACACCGGTCGCGCCGTTCTTATAGCGGAAATATGCCGTTACGTCATCCTCGACCTCAATATCGTGCCATTTTCCGTACTGACAGAAGCCATTGACCGATACGGGCATTTCCCCGACGACCCACTGTACAAGGTCGATCTGATGGGGGCACTGATTGATGAGAACGCCGCCGCCCTCGCCCTCCCAGGTCGCACGCCAGCTTCCGCTGTCGTAATAATGCTGGGTCCTGAACCAATTGGTGATGATCCACGTAACGCGCTGAAGCTCACCGATGCCGCCCTCTGCGATGATCTCTTTCATCTTGCGGTAAAGGCAATTTGTGCGTTGGTTGAACATCATTGCGAAATACGCGTCACTCTTTGCAGCCGCCTCGTTCATTTCACGGACCTGCTTCGTATAAACACCTGCAGGCTTCTCGCAGATGACGTGGATGTTACGCTTCAGGCATTCCTCTACCATCTCGGGGTGGCTGTAATGCGGCACCTCGACCAGCACCGCATCGCAAAGACCGCTGTCAAGCATTTCCTTGTAATCCGTAAAATACGTGACGTCCGTATTTTTCGTCTTTTCCTTCATGACTTCGATCTTCTTTTCATTGATGTCACACATCGCGGTAAGAACCGCATCCTTCGTCTTTCCGCCGTCGAAGATCTTGATCGCATAATTGGTTCCCTGATTTCCGAGACCAATGATTCCGTATCTGACCTGTTCCATTTTTATCATCCTCCGTAATTTATTTTAAAGCTTTTCCGCAATGTAACGGATGCTGCGCTCGACCTGCCCCAGGGTATCGGGGAGCTTTGACGCGTTGTCCTGCTCGACGAGGAAGTACTCGGCTCCCGCCGCCCTCGCGTGTTCGACTGCCGCCTTCATATTGATCGTGCCGTCACCGACGGGAGCAAAGCGGGGCTCAAAGCCGGGTTTCTCCCCTTCCTTTACCTTTTTCGGAACGATCATATAATCCTTCAGATGGACGCACGCGATGCGGCCGTTAAGGCGGTCGATCGTGTCACAAAGATCCACACCGCCGTACTGAAGCCAATAGGTATCAAGCGTAAAATTGATGTGCGGCGCATTTTTCAAGATGTAATCAAAAATGGTTTCGCCGTCGTGGCGGTAAAACTCCATATGGTGGTGATGGTAGAAAAATTTGCATCCAAACGCTTCCATCCGTTCCCCTGCCCGATCGAGTGCCGCGACCGTCTCATAGCACGTATCCCGATCTATAAGGGAAGCATACGGCATCGCGCCGAGTCCAATGTTTTTGCACCCAAAGGAGAGATGCTCCCGTGCGAGTGCGTCTGTGTCATTCAGGATGCGGTCCATCGGCACGTGTGTCAGCACAAATGGCATCCCCGTCGCCTCCGACACCCGCTTCACCATTTCTGCATCAAAGGGCATTCCCGAATACTGAAGATAGGAGTATCCCATTTCCTTCAGCACCTTTACGGTCTCAAGGAAGGACTCCTCGGTCTTGAGGAGATTTTTGATCGAGAATAAATTCAGTCCTGCTTTCATGCCTTTACAAAGTCTCCGTTTTCTTCCCTGTATCCGTTTTCAATCAGCACCTTCTTCAGAGCCGCAACCGCCGCGTCAAATGCCTCGTCGTTCGTATCAAAGCGCATACGGTGCTTCATTTCCTCCCCATCGATATCCTTGTAGCTTCCGAAGAGCTTGAGGTGCGGCTCAAGGGTCAGGATCGTGTCGCCCTCGATCATCTGTACAAGACGGTCGATCTGTCCGTCGCCGTGTCCCGCGGGGACAAGCTCTCCTGTCGCATGCACAACGTCCTTGATGTGGAAATACGTGCTGATCCCGTGGAGCGCGGGGAGCGTTTTATCGGGCAGCTCGTCGCACTGCAGGAAGTTTGCGGGATCGTAAACGAATGCGAGCCCCGGAACATTCTCCTTGATATCGAGGATGCGCTCGACCGTGTCTCCGTAGATCTTCTTCTCGTTCTCGTGGCAGAGTATCACGCCGTATTCCTGTGCTACCTCGACCATACGGCGAAGGTTCTCGATCACCTTCTCGCGTTTTTCGTAAGATTTACGGAAGCTGAACATACGGATGCGATCGGTCCCGAAGATCCGTGCAAGCTCACACAGATGGCGAACGGTCACGAGATACTCGTCCATGTCGACGTCGATGTCGACCTTGCCCATCGGTGAGCCGAGTGCCGAAAGTGCAATGCCGTTCCTTTTCAGCTCCGCAGAGATCTCCCTCGCCTCGTCAAGCGTCAGATCCTTCACGTTTTTTTCCCCGACCGAACGAAGCTCGGTGAGATGAATGTTATTTCGAAGAAGCGCCGCGATCTGCGCATCAAGGGGCTTGCCCGCTTCGTCCGAAAATGCACTGAGTCTGATCATTTTTATCCTCCTATGAACAGAAAATATTCTTCTGTATACATTATAACTCTGCCAAAAGCGAAAATAAATAGCAAAAACAGCATTTCGCATTGCAATTTTGGCATTTTTATGATACAATATGATATATAAGAGATCGAACACACCGCGAGGTATGCTATGTTTAAGCTTGGTAACAAACAATATTCCTTCCGTCACTCAGCCGACATTCCGTCCAAAAGCGGCTTTCACCGCCATATGCACAATGGCTACGAGATCCTTTATTTCATGCGCGGAGACGCCGAATATATCATCGAGGGCTCGGTCTATCGCTTGAAGCCGCGTGACCTGCTATTCATTCATCCGCGTACCTTTCACTGTCTGAAGCCCCTATCGGATGCGACCTATGAAAGATTCGTGCTGTCCTTCTCCGAGGAGCACGTTCCCGCCTCCCTTCGCTCGTTCGTTGAATCTTCAAAGGAGATCTACCGCATTCCCAAGGGCTCTCTCATTGATCTCTTTTTCGAAGCGTGGGCACACGCCGAGATCGAGTTTTCAAGCGCAGAAACGCAGGAATACCTCGGGACCGCACTTTCGTCGGTGCTTCTCTTTCTGAAATCACTTCCGACCGAGGAATCCGTCGAGCCGATCCGCGAAAACCTCACACTTGAGAGGGTCCTCCATTATATCGACGAGCATCCCGATGAGCCGCTCTCCGCAGAGATCCTATCAGCAAAATTTTATATGAGCACCTCGTGGATTGTCCACACCTTCAAAAAAAGCCTTGGCATCAGCCTGATGCAGTATGTCGGCAAAAAGCGCATCCTTTACGCAGAGGAGCAGATCCGCGCCGGGAAATCCCCTACCGAGGTCGCAAAGCTCTGCCGATTTGAAAGCTATTCGACCTTTTACAGACAATACAAAAGGATCATCGGACATTCGCCGCAGGAGGACCAGAAAAAGCGTTCGCGGTAACCGAAGCGGATTTCCGCATCTGCTCCGAAAGGATAGACGAGGGGTAAAAAATAATTTCAAAAAACCGAAAAAGACGGTTGAAATTTACCCAAACTTGTGGTAGAATGATAACGATGTTTTTTGGGAGGATTCACTTATGGTTCGCAAGGGTTTTGACAACGCGCTGTATACGGAAAGACAATGGAAGAATATTCTCGAGCGTATCGATCGCTTCGACGGCAAGCTCTATCTTGAATTTGGTGGTAAGCTGTTCGACGATTTTCACGCCGCACGCGTTCTTCCGGGATTTCTTCCCGACGCAAAGATCCGTATGCTGCAATCGATGCACGAACAGGTGGAGATCATTTTCTGCATCAGTGCGGAAAATATCGAAAAAAGTAAGATCCGTGCCGATCTCGGTATCAGCTACGACCAGGATCTTCTCCGTCAGATCGACCTCGTCAAGGGTATGAGCATCGAGGTCAACAGCGTCGTCATCACGCGCTATAACGGTCAGGCGGCGGCAGACCAGCTCCGTAAAAAGCTCGAGGCACGCGACATCCGTTGCTATATCCACAAAGACATCAAGGGTTATCCGCACGATCTCGACTTCATCGCAAGCGAAGAGGGCTTCGGATCAAACCCGTATATCGAAACGACAAAGCCTCTCGTCGTTGTCACCGCCCCCGGTCCCGGAAGCGGCAAGCTCGCAACCTGCCTCTCACAGGTCTATCACGAGCATGAGCGCGGAAGGAAGGCGGGCTACGGCAAGTACGAGACCTTCCCGATCTGGAACCTCCCTCTGAAGCACCCCGTCAATCTCGCATACGAGGCGGCAACTGCCGATCTGCAGGACGTCAATATGATCGACCCCTTCCACCTCGAGCATTACGGCGTGTCTACGGTCAACTACAACCGTGACGTCAAGGCATTCCCCATCGTACAGCGCATCCTTTCGCGCATCACGGGTGACGCGACCTTCTACTGCAGTCCGACCGATATGGGCGTTAATATGGTAGGCTACGCGATCTTCGACGATGACGCCTGTCGCGAGGCAAGCTGTCAGGAGATCATCCGTCGGTATTTCCGCGCCGCCTGCGACCATAAGCAGGGCAAGGAGCCGATCGAAACGGTCGAAAAGATCCGTGACATTATGGAACAGCTCGGCATCAAGGAGGAGGAGCGTCCCGTTGTCCTCCCCGCAAGAAGAAAGAGTGCCGCCTGCGGAGGGGTTCCCGCAGCGGCGATCGAAATGCCCGACGGACGTATCATTACGGGCAAGGCGACCGAGCTGATGAGTGCTGCCAGCGGTGCGCTTCTCAACAGCATCAAGGTGATGGCGGACATTCCGAAATCCACCCTTCTGATGAGCCCCACCGTTCTTGAGCCTCTTCTTTCACTGAAGAACGACCTGCTCGGCGGAAGCACCAGCGGATACAGCGTGCTGAAAACCGACGACGTCCTCTCCGCGCTCTATATCTGCGCCGTCACCGATCCCGTCGCGAGACGTGCGGTCGAACAGCTTCCCCGCCTCCGTGGCTGTGAGCTTCATACAACGCACATCCTGAACGCGGGCGACGCGAACGTGCTTCGGAAGATGAAAATGAACATCACGTCCGACCCGATCTTTGCAAGCAAAAAGCTGTTCAATATTTAATCATTTGATAACCAAAAGCCCAAGGGCTGCCTCACGGTCGTGAGACAGCCCTTTTTCAAATCAATAATTCTTCTTTTTGATTTCAAAGAATGCCTGAGGATGCTTGCAAACAGGGCAGAGTTCGGGAGCCTTCTCAGCAAAGTGGATATGGCCGCAGTTAGCGCACTGCCACATAACCTTTTCGCCCTTGATGAATACAGCGTTGCCCTCGAGATTAGCAAGAAGCTTGCGATAACGCTCCTCATGCTCCTTCTCGATCTTGCCTACTGCTTCGAACAGGTAAGCGATGTCGTTGAAGCCCTCTTCCTTTGCGTCCTTAGCCATATTGAAATACATATCGGTCCACTCGTAGTTCTCGCCCTCTGCAGCGTCGAGCAGGTTAGCGGAAGTGGTGGGGATACCGCCGTCGTGCAGCAGCTTGAACCAGATCTTAGCGTGCTCTTTCTCGTTAGCAGCGGTCTCTTCGAAGATAGCAGCTATCTGAACGTATCCTTCCTTCTTAGCCTGGGAAGCATAATAAGTGTACTTGTTTCTTGCCTGGCTTTCGCCTGCAAATGCGGTAAGAAGGTTAGCTTCGGTCTTGGTGCCCTTAAGATTGCTCATAACTGATACTCTCCTTTTTATAATAAATTTATAGGTTTTGGGTTGCTTCGGCATATGCCGCTAACTGAAGTAAGTTTTGACAAACTTTCCTGCAATTATGCTAAAAAGTATATCACGAATTTCCTTTTTTGACTACTGGTTTTTTCTTTTTTGGTTACTATTTTTATTGACATATTG
>JAZNOQ010000030.1:0-7988 GCA_045589215.1 Eubacteriales bacterium | reverse complement strand
TCCCGACAAAGGGATCATCCCGCCCGCAAGCGCCGAAAGCTGTGAAAAGTAATCCGAAAGCTGCAAAAAAAGCTTCGCCTGCGTATCGGCGATCACCGCAAGGACCGTGCAGGATGCGACAAGCGTGACAACCCTGCCGAGGGCACTTGACCGTACCGATTTTCGCACCGCAGAAAAGACCGCCGACAGAATGAGGATCCCGAAAAGCGACGCAAGGAGGCGTAGGGCATCGTCGAGATACACACCGATCGCCTCCAGAAAGACCGACGCGAAAAAGGAAAAATCAAGCATTTTTCCGACTGCCCCCGATAATTCCTCGGTATTTCCCGACGAAAATCCGTCGGGAAGCTGATCCTTTACGTGATCGGGGACCGCATCAAGCATTGTTTCGTATCCCGAAAGAAGCTCGGGCGGTAGGGTCTCTTCGGGCTCTTCTGCCGACGCGGGAAGCGTGAGGAAGGGTAGCAGCAGAAGAACGGACAAACAAAGAATGTACTTTTTCATACGCATTCCTTTTCTTTACAAAAGCCCCTCGACCGTTTCGAGGAGGGATTCAACGAGGGGAAGCGCAAGCAGAAGGATCACTGCCTTCCCCGCCATTTCGACGATCCCCGCAACGCCTCCCTCTCCGCTGTCGCGGCAAAGCCCCGCTACGATCTCTGTGAGAAGTGCGATCCCCAGTGCCTTCAGCAGGGTCTCGCCATATGCGGCGAGCGCGTAGCCCTCGGTGAGGCTTTTCAGCCGTTCGATCAGTGGGAGAAAAAGTAGGAGAACACCGCCATAAAGCAGTACGGGCCCCGACAGCTTGAGCGGTAGGCGCACCCCGCGCCCGATCTCCATAGTCACAGTGGAAACGGTCAAAAACAGGATCGCCGCGCCGCAGATCTTCAAAAAGGTTTCGCTAAAAGCACCGTCCATACGTCCTCCATCAGATCCCGAAAATATCACGCACCTCTTCGAGCAGCTCCCCGATCTCCCCGATCAGCATCACCATCACCACGATGATCCCCGTGATCGTCAGGAGCATCGCCTGCTCGTCTCTGCCCGATTTATTCAAGATCAGCGCAGACGTCGCGATCAAAAAGCCCACGCCCGCCACCTTCATCAAGAGTGAAATATCCATACGCTTCCCTGTCTTTCCCGTTTTTTATCTTCAAAGCAGAACAACGACCGTTCCGAGTGCCGCCGCCATGCACAGCGTAATATTACGTTGCCGTCTCTTCGGCAGCTCCGCAAGCAGGCGGTCGCGTTCGGCACAAAACAGTCCGATGCTGTATTCGCAGGTACGGAGCTGTTCCCCTCTGTACCCCTTTCCGATCTCCTCGCAGAAATTTTCCGCGATCCGTTCCCCCTCCTCCGTAAGCCCCGTGCTTTGCACCGTTTTCCGAAGTGCGGAAAAATCCGACGGCGGCGCAAGCTCCTCCCATCCGAGCCGCGTAAGGAGAGACCGATCGCATCGGAGTAGGATCTCCGACGTCGGAAGCGCATAGCAGTCGATCTGATTTTTGGTAAGTCTGATGAGTGCGATCCAACCGTCGAGGCGTTCGATCTGCCGCATCGCGTAGCGATTGAGCGTCACCGCGCTGTAGATGCCGACACCCGTAAGAATGAGCGTACCGAAAAGCTTATACACCGCCATGGGCATCCTCCCACCGGACGGTGTTATACAGAAATCCGTTTTTCGCGCGGCTGATCCCCACGTAGTGTGCGAATATCCCCGCGTCGTGCATCATCCCGATCCCGGGGCGGCGAAGTAATCCCGCAATATCGATGCCGTGCGCCGTCGCAAGGAGCGGAACGCCGCAGTTTTGTACCGCAAGCACCGCGCGTGCCTCGTCTACGCCACCGATCTCATCGCAAACGACCAGTTCGGCGTTCAGCGTGCGGACGGCGATCTCGATCCCGAGGGGGCGCGGATAGCCCGACAAAAGGTCGACCGTGTAGCGATTTTCCCCACTGCCTCCGCGAGGCAAGGTCAGTTCTCCTCGGCTGTCCACAACAGCCACGCGCCTCGGATCCCTTCCGCCCGACACGCGGCGGATGACCGCGCGGAGAAGCGTGGTCTTTCCAACCCCCGGGGGCGCATATATCAAAATTCCACGTCCACTCCCCGATTCCCTTTCAAGAAGTGAGACGACGGGAGAACAATCGATCGCCACGTCTCCCGGGATTCGAAAGGACAGCGCAGACGGATCGTAGACCCCGATCACCTTGCCGCCCTCGATCGCGGCGCGGCCGCAGATCCCAACGCGAACACCCTCCCCGAGGATCATGTATCCCTCCCCGATCGTTTCGCTGTACGAATATAAGGAGCCGCCCGAAATGCGCGTAAGCGTCTCGTCCATTTCCCTGCCGCCGAGAACGACGGGAAGAACGACCGTTCCCCTGTCGGTCGTGAGGGAGGAGACCGTATCGCGCCGCAGGCGGATCTCCTCGATCGCAGAAAAGCCCTCACGGAGAAGCGCCTCCTTGATCGCTTTCACGACTCGGCTCGGGAGCATTCGTCCGAGAAACTCGGGGTACAGCGCGCGGTAAGATCCCGCGCTTGCTCGGTTTGCTTTGTCCGCCGTCCCCTTCCGTATTTTTACCGGTGTCTCGGCTTCCGTTTCCCGATCGGTATGAAGTGCGGCATTCTCTTTCTCTGTGTACGGATAAATAATTGACTGCATCGGCTCGTCCCCCTTTCAAGGAAAGTCTATGCGGATGCCTGTCCGAATAGAACGCCTCACTCTGCCTTCGAGGGAAATCGTATTTCTCACAAGCGGGAATTTTTTTTGAAAAAATCCGATTTTCCCTTGACAGATCGGATTTCTTATGTTATACTGCAAGTGTACTACTACACATAGTACACTTTTATACAAAAAAGGAAACCATCGGAAAGGAGTTCGTATGGAATGGCTTAATATATTCAATTTTGTGATCGGACTTCTATTTTCGCTCTGCTATTTATATCAATACGTATATATGATCATCGCCTGCGTGAGAAAACCGAAGCGCTTCCCCGAGACCGATCAGCGATACCGCTATGCGATCCTCATCTCGGCACGGAATGAAAGAGCCGTCATCGGTCAGCTCCTTGACAGCATCCGCGCACAGGATTATCCGGCAGAGCTTATCGACACGTTCGTGATCGCAGATAACTGCACCGACGACACCGCAGAGGTCGCGGAAAGACACGGCGCGACCGTCTACAAGCGGAACGATACCGCTAACGTCGGCAAGGGATACGCCCTGAAATTCGTATTCGATCGATTGAAGGAAGAAAAAGGAGACTGCTACTATGACGGCTACTTCGTGATCGACGCGGACAATCTGCTCGAAGAGAATTACGTCTCCGAAATGAACAAGGCGTTCGCCGCAGGACACCGCGTCGTCACGAGCTACCGAAACTCGAAGAACTACGGCGACAATTGGATCTCCTCGGGCTACTCGCTTTGGTTTCTTCGCGAGGCGCGCCACCTCAACAGCGTGCGTTTCCTCCTCGGCACGTCCTGCGTGGTTGCGGGAACGGGCTTCCTCGTTAGTAGTGAGGTCATCCGAGAGCAGGGCGGCTGGAAGCACTTCTCTATGACCGAGGACACCGAATTCACGGCAGAGCGAATGCTGATGGGCGAAAGGATCGCCTACTGCCACGATGCCGTTTTTTACGACGAACAGCCCGTGAAATTCTCGCAGTCCTGGCGGCAACGCAAGAGATGGGCGAAGGGGTATCTTCAGGTGCTCGCACGGCACGGCGGGAAAATGACGAAGGCGATCCTGCACGGCAATTTCTCCTGCTTTGACCTCATCATGAGCCTCTCCCCCGCCTTCATCATCTCGCTCGTCACGATCGCGGTCAACCTCGTCTCCGCCCTCGTTGCGGCATTCGTCTCCCCCGCATCCGTTTTGCCGATCCTACTCGGGCTTCTCACGACCGCTCTCACCGCCTATGCCCTCTTCTTCCTCGTCTCCCTCTGTACGGTCATCCTCGAATGGAAGCGCATCCGCGCAAGCGCCGCAAAGAAGATCCTCTCGGTCTTCACCACCCCCCTCTTCATCGCGACTTATATCCCGATCTCGTCATCTGCCCTCTTTTCGAAGGTCGAATGGAAGCCGATCGAACACAAGATCGCAGTTTCGGTCGACGAGCTGAAGCAGCAAAAAGCAAAAAAAAGATAAGAAAGGAGCGACTATGTTACTGATCGACAAGCTGTCACAAAAGCCGATCTATGAGCAGATCATCGACGGCATCGAGCGGAATATCCTGCTCGGGATCTACCCCTTGGGCTCGCTCCTTCCCTCGGTGCGCGAGCTATCGGTCTCTCTCGGGATCAATCCGAACACCATTCAGAAATCCTACGCCGAGCTGACGCGGCGCGGTGTGATCTCCCCCTCTCCCGGAAGCGGCTGTTACGTTTCTTATGACGCAAAAGCCCTGCTCTCTGCGGAGGCGCGGAAAAAGCTTGCCCGTCTTTCGGAGCTTGTTTCGGAGCTTCGCATCGCGGGCATTGAAGAAAACGAAATCCTCGGCGCGGTCGCGTCGGTCTACCAAAAGGACGAGACATCTCGCCCCGAAAAGGAGGTAAAGAAATGATCTGTGCTGAAAACGTGACACTATCCTTCCGCACGGCGGATATGAAGCAGCCGTTCGTTGCCCTGAACGAGCTTTCGTGCGAGATCCCGAGCGGATGCATCTACGGGCTTGTCGGCTCGAACGGCGCGGGCAAATCGACCTTTCTGCGTCTGATCTCGGGTGTTTACCGCCCCGACAGCGGCGTGATCACGATCGACGGCCTGCCCGTGTACGAAAATCCCGAGGCGAAAAGCAAGATCTTCTACGTTCCCGACGATCTCTATTTTCTCCCGCAGTCCTCGATGATTGAAATGGCGCGCTTTTATAAGGCGATCTACCCGAAGTTCAGCTATGAGCGCTTCTATCACCTCACCGAGACCTTTAGGCTCGATGAAAAGGCGAATATGAACACCTTCTCAAAGGGTATGCGCCGTCAGGCGGCGACCATCCTCGGTCTTTCGACGATGCCGCAGTATCTCTTCTTCGACGAGACCTTCGACGGGCTCGATCCCGTGATGCGCAATCTCGTAAAGCAGGTGATCTACTCGGACGTTCTCGAGCATAAGACCACAACGATCATCACATCGCACTCACTCCGCGAGTTGGAGGACACCTGCGATCAGCTCGCTCTGCTCCATAAGGGCGGCATCGTCTTTGAGTCGGACATCCAAAATCTCAAGACCTCGCTCTTCAAGGTGCAGACTGCGTTCGCAGAGCCCTTCTCACGCGAGAAATTCGTCGGATTTGACATTCTCTCCTATCAGCAGATGGGCAGCGTTTGCTCTTTGATCGTGAGAGGCGACCGCGACGAGACCGCTGAGAGGATCCGCGCGATGGATCCCCTGCTTCTTGATCTCTTACCGCTCAACCTCGAAGAGGTGTTCATTTACGAAATGGAGGCGCTCGGATACGCCTTTAAAGACGTTCTGATGTAAGGAGGTGCTTGATTTATGAGAAAAACCGAAAAGCAAAGAGCCGTAAAGTCGACCGTTTTTGCGTCAAAATGCTTCAATGCCCGTCTCTTTTTCGAGGGGATCAAGCGTCTGAAGGTCATTCTGCTCGGAATCGCGATCCTCGCTTTGACCGTCTCTCTTCTCATTCCCATCATCTCCTGGGTAAATTATGCAGACCGCTATAACGAGAGCTGTTGGGTCGACGTCCCCGTTTACGACGACGAGGGAAGCGTTATGGATGTAGAGCTCGAATTCGTCGAGCAAGAGATCGTGCCCGACAAGATAGAGGGCTTTCTCCTATGTCTGCCCCTATACGGACTTCCCTTCATCGCGCCCTTCTTCTTCTTTGTGCTTTTTTCGTTCTTACATAAGAGGAAGCAATCGGACTTCTTCCACGCAATTCCCTACACGCGCACCTGCGTGTTCGTGAGCTTTTCTACGGCGGCACTCGCTTCGGTCGCGGCGATCGCGATCCTCTCGGCACTCCTGTCAGGGCTACTCTACGCCGCCTGCCCCTTTACGACCTTTTCGATCGGGAATTTGTTCTCCATTGTCGGCATCTCGATCCTTTCTGCGGCGTTCCTCTCGTCCTTTATGATGCTCTCCCTTTCTCTCACGGGCACGCCGTCGACTACGGTCCTTCTGTTCGGGCTGTTTGCGTCGATCACCCGCATCGTGCTTGCACTCTTTTCCTACGCGGTCAGCACCTTTACGATCGTACAGCCAGGCTTTTTTCCCTTCCTGTCGATCAATTGGTATCTGCCCTTCCGTATGTTCGTCCAAAGCAACACGTATATGGCGGGCATCCCGTCCTACGGAAAGCTCGTCCCCTATACGGTCATTGTTACCCTTTTGGTATTTGCCGCGGCAGGACTCTTCTATAAGCTCCGCCCCTCGGAAATGGCAGAGCGGAGCGCACCGTCTCGAATACTGCAATCGGTCTTCCGCTGTCTCTTTACTCTGCCCTTCGCGCTTCTTCTGACAACGATGATCATGATCGATGAGATCGATTTCGACGTTGCACTCGTTCTCTTCGTCGTTACACTCCTCGTGTTCTATCTCTACGAGCTGATCACAACAAAGCGGGCGAAAAATCTGATCCGTGCAACGCCGTGGCTCGGCGCGGTCGCGGGAGGTGCCGCCGTATTCGTGCTGTCCTTCGCGATCTTCGGAGCTGCCGTACACGCGGATATCCCCGCAGAAAAGATCGAGTCGGTCTCGATCACACCGAGCCATACGACAAGCTTTGAATCCCTGAACAGTGCGGTCGTACCGACCGAGGACGAGCGCGTGATCGAGCTTGTAGCCTATGCCGTCGACTACACCCGAAACTACAACAGAGGGTACAATTACATCGGCAAGGTGAATTACCGCACGGTCACCATCCGCAAAACGAACGGCATGACCGTAAAGCGTGGGCTGTATTTCACCGAGGACAACGAGGCTCTTCTTGAAAGCTATCTTGAGGAAAGCCGAGAATATGTTGATAGCTTCCTCGCCTTCCCTCCGCTTGAAAGCATCCGCGGCTTGCATTTCTCGCCCGAGGGCGTGGAATTTTACGACTCACTCTATTTTTCAGGTAATACGAAGCGCCTTGAAGAATTCTACGAAATTCTGAAGAGTGAATACGACGCGCTCACCGTAGAGGAAAAGCTCGCATTCAAGCGCGGATATTATGTCCCCGAAGAAAAGCCCGATCGGTCCGATCTCCCCGACTTCGTCTACGGCGGCGATCACTATATGCCCTTCACCTGCCGCATCACGATAAACGGAAATCACAAGGGAAACAGCTACTCGTCCTATTACACAGTTCCGGATAAAATGCAAAAGACGATCTCCTATGCTTTCACTAAGCTTGCTGAGGAGTATTCGACCTGTCTCTATCAATCCGATTACCTCTACAAGACCTACGGCATTTCGAGGCTCTCCTCGCATCGGGGAGAGCATACACCGATCGAGGTCTCGTCGGCGATCTTCCGCGATCTCGCAGGCGGTCACATCTCCTTCAAGGAAGGAACGATCCGCTTCGCCGCACACGGCGACCACGAATACACGCTCGGTGTCACGAAGGAGGGTGCGGATTTCACTCCTTTCTACGAAAAGATCTCGGCGCTCCTTGAAAGCAGTTCAAAGCCGAAGGCAGACACGGTCCCCGTGTTTTTATTGACCAATCTTTGCAATCTCGATGAACTGAACGAGCAGGCGTTTTTAACAGTCACGCTCTTCCTCACCGAGGAGGAATACAAGGATCTCCTCGCATCGATCGGCGTGGTGGGGGAATAAGCCGTCATAAAACGCTTTAACGATTCACCCTCTCACCCGCTCCGCGGGTGCTCCCCCGAGGGGGGAGCCATATTACAGCCTCCCCCTGTGGGGGAGGTGGCGCGCATCGCGTGACGGAGAGGGCTGCTCAAAAGAGCCACCAGGGCAATGGCTCCGGGGTTTTTTTGTTTGGCTATTTGTCTAGATTTGAGCACCCGGCA